>CAXTPE010000100.1:0-9329 GCA_964245925.1 uncultured Sphingomonadaceae bacterium | reverse complement strand
GCCGCAGCGCCAGCAGCTCGCCGCAGGCCGAGTGGAGCCGCATCGCGTCCTCGGCATAGGCCGGATCGGGCGGCGCCTGCCCCTTGCCGAACGCGCGCGGATCGCCCGTTCCGGTCGCCCAGACGAGGTGCAGCGCGTCGAGCGCCAGCGCGCGCTCGGCCGCCACGCCGCCGAGCCAGCGCGCGATCGCATCCGCCCGCGCGAGCCCCTTCTTCGTTCCCCACGCCCGGTTCGCATCGGCGATCCGGCCGAGCGTCGCGCGATCGAAGCGATCGTCGTGGCAGGCGTCGGCGAGCGCCGCCTCGACATCCTCGGACGGCACGCCGAGCGCGCGGCGAAGCTGCGCCTCGATCCCCTGCGCCGCGCCCAGCGCCGCCAGCGCATCCGGCGCGCGCGCGCAGCCGTGCAGGAAGTGCTCCGCCTCCTCCTCGCCGAGCCGGCGGCTCAGCAGCGCGACATCATCGAGCAGCCCAAGCCGGCCGCCCTCCTCGGCCTCGACCAGCAGCGCCGCCAGCGTCGCGCGCGCCAGCCGCGCCTCCTCGCGCTCCTCGATCGGACGGAAGCCGGGCACCAGCCCCGCCTCGGCGGGGAAGGCGGCGAGCAGCGTCGCGCAGAAGGCGTGGATGGTCTGGATGCGCAGGCCCCCTCCGGTGGCATCGAGCACCTTGGCGAACAGGCGGCGCGCCTTGCGGCGGCTCGCCGCGTCGACCGGCGCGCCGAGCGCGGAAAGCTCGCCGCCGAGCCGGTCGTCCTTGAGCAGCACCCAGTCGGCGAGGCGATCGTGGATGCGCCCGGCCATCTCGGCGGCGCCAGCCTTGGTGAAGGTGAGGCAGAGGATCGCGGCGGGGTCCGCGCCCTGGAGCAGCAGGCGCAGCACCCGCGAGGTGAGCACATGCGTCTTGCCGGTGCCGGCCGACGCCGAGAGCCAGACGCTGCCGCCCGGATGCGAGGCGTCGCGCTGCGCGCCCTCCAGCCGGGTGAGCGGCTTCAGCCGCCCCTTCACACCACCGGCCCCGGCTGGCGGCCATACCATTCGGCCAGCCGCATGAGCTGGTCATAGTCCGCATAGGGCGCATGCTCGGGGGAGAGCTTGGCGGTGAACGACGCATCGCCGGTCAGCCATTTCGCGGCGGCATCGACGAACGACGCCGCCGCGCGGGTGGTGAAGTCCTCCGGCGCGATCAGCGCGGCGCGGCCCTGCACGGGGCTCGCGACATGGCCGAGCTTGCCACCCTTCGACGAGAGCGACCAATATTCGAAGTCGATCGGCACGCCATCGACGCCATCGAACGCGCCCCGTTCCGCGATCAGCCCGAGCAGCCCGAGCTGCATCGCATAGCCCTCCGCCACCGCCTTCGGAGACGGCGGCTTGCCGGTCTTGTAGTCGATGATCGCGAGTCCGCCGTCGCCGCGTCGGTCGATCCGGTCGACGCGGCCGTGCAGCCGCACGCCGGCGATGTCGATGCCGCCCGCCACCTCGGACGCGATCGGCCGGCGGCCGGCGGCGAGGTTCCCGGTCAGCTCCGCCGCGATCCAGTCGATCGCTTCCAGCAGCCGGGGCGTCCAGAGCGCGCGGGTGACGGGGTGCGTGCCGGCCGATCGCAGCAGCGCCTCCGCCCGCGCGCGCAGCCGGGCGGGATCATAGTCGTCCCGCGCCGCCCACTCCTCCAGCACCGCATGGACCGCGCTGCCCCGCCACGCCGCGCTCGGCTCGGCATCGACGGCGTCCCAGGCGGAGAGCTTGAGGATCGCGCCCGCGTAGAAGGCGAAGGGATCGGCCTTGAGCCGATCGAGCGCCGTCACCGCGATCGACGTCGGCCGCGCGGCGCGCGGCGGGCGCGGCGCGGGCTGCGTCGCCGGCGCGAACCGCGCCGGGCGGTCGAGCGCGCGGGCGAGGCGGCCGACCACGGGCTCGCGCGTGACGCCGCCGGTCATCGCCTCCAGCCGCAGCCAGAAGCGCGAGGCGATCGCCGGCGAGCGCGCGTCGCGCCGCGCCCGCGTGACGAGCACTTGGCGCGCGCACAGCAGGCTGGCGAAGTCGTGCGCGGCAAGCCCGATGCGCCGCTCCAGCCCCGGCAGCGCCAGCGCCGCGCGCAAGCCCGGCCCCAGCCACGGATCGGGCGCGGGCGGCGCCGGCCAGACGCCCTCGTTCAGCCCGCCGAGGATCACCAGATCGGCGTGCTGGAGCCGCGCCTCGATCAGCCCCCAGACCGACACGCGCGGATGCCCGCCCTGCGGCGGCCGCACCGCCACCTCGTCCATCAGCCCGCCGAGCAGCCGGGGCATCGCCTCGGCCGTGAAGCCGCGCGGCCCCGCGCCGATCGACTCCTCGAGGCTCTCGAACAGCTCGGCCGCCGCCCGCCCCGCCGGCCCGGCCCAGGCGGCGTCGCCGGCGAGCCGCCCCGCCGCCTCGCGCAGCGCGGCGAACAGCAGCGCCGGCGCCGCCTCGCCGAGGAACGCCGCCTCGAGCGGCGCGAGCAGCCCGCTCGCCTCGCGCCACCACGCCCGCGCCGCCCCGCGCACCCGCGCCTCGCGCGCGTCGCCCGCCGCCAGCCAGCGCCCGATCGCGCCCAGGCCAGCGGGCGGTCGCGGGCCGCGCAGCGCCCGGTCGAGCCGGCGCGCGCCGGCCAGCCATCGAGCCCGCGCCTCGCCGCTCCGCACCAGCGGATGTTTCAAGAGCGCCAGCAGCGCCACCGGCGCGAACCGCTCCGCCGCCGCCCGCGCCAGCGCCAGCAGCAGCGTGCCGGGTGGCGTCGCCGAGAGCGGGCGGCCGGCGCTGTCGTCCGCGTCGATCCGCCAGCGCTTCAAATGCGCCGACACCCGCCGCGCCAGGGCGCGATCCGGCGTCACCAGCGCGACCGTCCGCCCCGGCGTCTCGATCGCCTCCCGGATCGCGACGGCGATCGCCTGCGCCTCGTCGGCGGGCGTGGCGAGCGCCAGCGCGCGGATGCCCGACAGCCGCCGCTCGGCAAGCGTCAGCGTCTGCCACTTCTCGCTGAAATCGGCCGGCGCGAGCGCGTTGGCGACGGCGCGCGCGCGCGCGGGCGGCGCGCCGCTCGTCCCGTAGCGCCAGCGCCGCACCTCGCCGCGCGCGACATCCATGCGATCGAGCAGCAGCTTCGGCGCGAACTGCGGGTGGGTCTCGGTGGCGCGTCTGACGAGGCCGGTGTCCGGATCGGGCGCATGCGGCCCGAGCGAGCGCCACTCGTCCTCCGGCATGGCGAGATCAAGCCCCGGCAGCAGCACGAGGCCGCGCTCCATCCGCGCCACCCGCCGCAGCAGCGCCGCCACCGCCGGCGCCGGCGTGACGATCCCGGCGGCGGCGACGAACCCCGGCGGCGGATCGTCACGCCAGCGCCGCTCCGCCTGTGCCAGCAGCCGCTCGCGCCGTTCGGAAAGGTCGATCTCGCCGCGCGCCGCCAGCGCCGCCGGCCAGCGCGCCAGCACCGCCGCGAAGGTCCGGAAGGCGCGCTGCCAATGCTCGGCGAGCGGCGCCGCCAGCGCGGGATCGACAAGCTGCTCGATCCGCTTCCGCTCGACGACGAGTTGGTCGATGGTGCGCGCGAGATCCGCCGCGAGCCGCACCGCCTCGGCCGCGTCGACCGGATCGCCGATGCCCGCGCGCTCCTCCTCGATCAGCCGGGCGAGCAGCATGCGCCGCGCGAGCGGCTCGATCGCGCGGGGCACCGGCGCCTCCTCGCCGATCCGGTCGAGCGCGGGCCCAAGCCGCTCGTCCAGGTCGGCATCGCCGATCGCGACCAGGCGCGGCAGCAGCAGCCCGCCGTCGGCCCGGCGCACGAACGCGTCGGTGACGGCGCGGACCGCGCGGTTGTTGGGCAGCAGCACGATGCCGGCGGCGAGCGCGAGCCGGTCGCCTTTCGCGCGCGCGATCAGACCGGCGGCGAGCGCATCGGCGAACGCGCGCTGCGCCGGCACGGTGAAGACCGCCGGCCGCGACCGCTCCATCATGCCCGCTCAGGCATCGGCGAGCGCGGCTTCCGCCGCCGGGATCGCCGCCGGCGTGCCGACATCGAACCACAGCCCCTGATGCACCGTCCCGAACGCCCGTCCCGCGGCGATCGCGCGATCCCACAGGAGGTTGGTGGAGAACGCGCCCGCCGGAGCATCCGCGAACAGGCGCGGCGAGACGATCTGGATGCCGGTATAGACGAACGGCGCGATCCGGCCGGGCTTGCGGCGCGAGAGCCGGCCGAGCGCGTCGAGGTGGAAATCGCCCTTGCCGGCGTGGCAGTTGGCGCGTGCCTGCGCGACGACCAGCAGCAGCGCGTCCATCTCGTCGGCGCGCCAGCGCGAGGCGAGCAGCCGCAGCGTGTCGACCGGGCCGTCGATCCACAGATTGTCGGCGTTGACGACGTAGAAGGGTTCGTCGCCGAGCAGCGGCAGCGCGTGGGTGACGCCGCCGCCGGTTTCCAGCAGATGCGCGCGCTCGTCGGAGACGATCAGCTCCATGGCGGTCGGCCGCGCGCGCAGATGCGCCTCGACCGCGTCGGCGAGATAATGGACGTTGACGACCACGCGGGCCACACCCGCCGCCTCCAGCCGGTCGATGGCATGATCGAGCAGAGTGCGCCCCGCCACCGCGACCAGCGGCTTGGGCACCGTCTCGGTGAGCGGGCGCATGCGCAGCCCGAGGCCGGCGGCGAGCACCATCGCGGTATCGGGCGCGGCGCCGCGCTCGGCGGCCGGATCGGGGCGGAGCGAGAGCGGCTTGGCGAAGCGGCTCATGCGGCGATCAGCCCGGCGCGCGCCTCGGCCGGCACATTGGCCGCGAACCACGCCGCCACCGGCGCGAGCGCGGGATGGGCGAGGTTGCGCTCCAGATAGCCCCAGACGCGCGGGCGCAGCGCGAGATAGTGGCGCTTGCCGTCGCGCGCCCACAGGCGGGTGAAGATGCCGAGGATCTTGGCGTTGCGCTGCGCGCCCAGCGTCTCATAGGCGGCGCGGAAGCCCGCGACGTCGCCGATGCCCGCCGCTCCCACGAAGCGCGCGAGCATCTCCGCCTCCAGCGCGGGCGACACGTCGCGGCGCGCGTCCTGGAGCAGCGAGACGAGATCATAGGCGGGGTGGCCGGCGAGCGCGTCCTGGAAGTCGAGCAGCCCGAGGCGGCGCAGGCCCGGCCGCTCCAGCAGCATCAGATTGTCGGCGTGGAAGTCGCGCAGCACCATCACCGGTGGCGCCGGGGGCGCGACCCGCGGCAGCACCGCATCCCAGGCCGCGACGAAGCCATCGCGGTCCACCGCCAGCCCCGCGTCGGGCGCGTACCAGTCGATGAACAGCGCCGCCTCGCGCTGCATCACCTGCGCGTCGTAGGGCGCGAGATCGCCCGGCGCGCCCCGCCCGGCGAGATCGGCGAGCAGCGCCACCGCGTCGGCATAGATCGCGCGCTCCTGCCATGCATCCGCGCGCAGCGCCGGGCCGACCAGCCGGTCGCCGAAATCCTCCAGCAGGAGCAGCCCGCCGGCGCGATCGACCGCGAGCGCGCGCGGCGCCGAATAACCCCGCGCGATCAGGTGATCGGCCACCGCCAGGAACGGATCGACATCCTCATGTTCCGGCGGCGCGTCCATCAGCACGGCGCTTCGCCCCGGCGCCACCACCCGGAAGTAGCGGCGGAACGAGGCGTCGCCGGCAAGCGGGAGGATCGTGCCGTCGCCCCAGCCGGCGGCGTCAAGGAAGCCACGCGCATGCGGCGGGGGGATCATCGGGCGGGCGGCCATCGCGCTTCCCATGCGGCCGGGACCGCCCAAGTCAAGCGCCGACCGCCGCCGGGATCGGGCGCGAGATGCAGCCGCAGCGCATCCTCCCACAACCGCGCGCCCAGCCGTTCCGGCCACTCGACGAGCAGCGCGCCGTCCGCGAGATAATCGTCCAGCCCGAGCTCGTCGGCATCCGCCGCCGCCGCGATCCGGTAGAGATCGACATGCGCCACCGGCAGCGCGATCTCGGGGGGCGCATAGGGCTGGACGATCGCGAAGGTCGGGCTCGGCGCCTCGCCCGCCAGCCCGAGCGCGGCGAGCAACCCGCGCGCGAAGCTGGTCTTGCCGGCGCCGAGCTCGCCCGCCAGCGCGATCACGTCGCCAGCCCGCAGCAGCGGCGCGAGGCGCGCGCCGGCCTGCGCGGTCGCCTCGGCATCGGCAAGCGTCCAGGCGTCAGCGGGCACGGCGGCGCGGCAGCACGATCGTCACGGTGGTGCCCTCGCCCGGCTCGGACACCAGCTCGATCGTGCCGCCATGCGCCTCGACGAACTGGCGGGTGAGCGGCAGCCCGAGGCCGAGCGCGCCGTCGCGCTGGCCGCCGAGCGCGGCGCGGTGGAAGCGATCGAACACGCGCGCCTTGTCGCGCGCCGCTATGCCCTCGCCATCGTCCGAGACGACGATCCGCGCGCGCGCGCCGTCGCCGTCGGCATGGAGCAGCACGCGGCCGCCGGCGGGCGTGTAGCCGATCGCGTTGCGCAGGACATGGCCGATCGCCTGCGCCAGCCGCTTGCGGTCGCCGTCGATCCAGCCGACCGACGGCTCGACCGTCACCGCCAGCTCCAGCGGGCGGACGTCGGCATCCGCGCGCTGCGCCGCGATCACGTCGGCGACCAGCCCGGCAAGATCGATCCGCTCGTCCGCGAGGGCGATGCCGCCGGCCTCGCTCTGGGTGAGATCGAGCACCTGGTCGATCAGCAGCCCGAGCCGCGCGACCGATTCGAGGATCGCCCCGACATAGTCCCTGGCGGTCTCGCCGAGCGGCCCGGCGAAACCCGCCTCCAGCATCTCGGCGAAGCCGCCGATCGAGGTGAGCGGCGTGCGCAGCTCGTAGCTCATATTGGCGACGAACGCGGTCTTGACCTTGTCGCCCTCCACCAGCGCCTCGTTGCGCTCCCGAAGCGCGGCCTCGATCCGCCGGCTGTCGGTGATGTCGAGCATGGTGAAGAGCGCGTTGCCGTCGGGCAGCGGCACCGCGGCGAATTCGAAATGGCGCCCGTCGGTGAGCTGGACACGGCCCGAGCGCTGCTGCCGCTCGACCGTCGCGATCCGCACCAGCTCGCGGATCAGCCCGGCGCGCGCGGGATTGCTGAGCCGCCGCGCGACGAGCCCGACCAGCGCGTCGACGCGCGGATGCTCGGCGAGCTCGGCCTCGCCCAGCCCCCAGACCTCGCGGAAGCGGTTGTTCCACAGATGCAGCCGGCCGTCCGCCGCGAACACGCCGATCGCCTCGAACAGATTGTTGAAGGTCGCGGTGCGCACCCGCAGCAGCGTGTCGCGCGCGCTTTCCAGCTTCACCTGCTCGGTGCGGTCCTCGAAGATCAGCAGCAGCCCGCCGTCGGGCAGCGGCTGGGCGACGATGCGCAGGTGCAGGCCGCCCGGCAGCAGCCAGTTCTCCTCGACCGCGTCGGGCGCGGTGAACCAGCCGCGGCGCTCGGCGCGCCAGCCGGGGAAGTCGCGGGCTTCCGGCAGCCGCCCCGCCTCGCGCATGCGATCGAGCACACGATCGAACTCGGGGCTGTCGGTCAGCCACTCGGGCTTCATCGCGAACAGCATCAGGAACGGCCGGTTCCAGAACACCAGCCCGCGATCCGGGCCGAACTGCGCGACGCCGGCCGAGAGCCGGTCGAGCATGTCGCGCTGCGCGAGCGCGAACCGTGAGAGATCGGCGCGCGCCTCCTCAAGCTCCTCGACGTCGAGCGCATAGCCCGCGATCCCGGCATCGCCGAGCGGCACGTCGACCACGCGGAGCATCCGCCGCTCGCCGCCGACGGTGGCGGGGAGCGAGCGGATCTGGATGTCGCCCGCCTCGAGCGCCGCCACGGCGGTGGCGATCGGCCCGTCCGGCCCGCCGCCGTCGACCAGCTCCAGCCCGCGCGCGATCACGTCGGCGGCATCGTCGCCCTCGACCGCGCGGACATAGGCCGAGTTGACGAGGCCGAGGCGCAGATCGGGCCCGCGATGCCACATCGGGATCGGCGCCGCCTCGACCAGCGCCGCCAGCGCATCGAGCGCGCTGCCGAGCCGGTCGCGCTCGCCGGCGAGCTGGCGCAGCTCCTGCTGGCTCTCGTTCATGTCGAACAGCCAGAGCAGCGCGCCGCCGCCGATCCCGGCCGGCGCCGGCCCGCCGGTCAGCGAGAGCAGGCGGCCGCCGTCCGTCCGCAGCGGCATCGCGATGCCGCCGCCGGCGCGCTGCGCGGCGACGATCGCGCGCGACAGTTTCGCGCCTTCGTCGGGGTCGAGCGCGGCGACGATGTCATCGAGCATGCGCGGCTGGGTGGCGAGCCCGAGCCGCGCCGCGACACGCCGGTCGGCGGTCACGCGCCCGCCGGGCAGGACGTGGAGCGGCAGCGCCGGCGCCGCGGCGAGCAGCGCCCGCAACCGCGCCGCCTCGGCCGCCCCGGCATTGGCGGCGCGCGCGCGCGCGAGCCCGGCGATCGTCGCCCACACCGCGGCCGCAAGCCAACCGGCGAGGATCAGCCCGGCGATGGCGGCGGTCCTCGTGTCGAGCACGATCATGCGACGGTCGATCTGATCGGCGGGCGAGCGGACATCCCCGCCCTCCTAGAGGCTTTCCGGCCCGAGTGGAATTCTCTCGGCTCCGCCATATCCGTCATGCCGGCGCGGGCTGGCATCTCGCGAGGCAGCGTACCGCTCCGCCTCCCGCGGCCCCGGCCTCCGCGGGGGTGGCGGTGGGCACATCAGTAGCGGTAATGATCCGGCTTGAACGGCCCCTTGGCCGAGACGCCGATGTAGCTCGCCTGCTTGTCGCTGAGCGTCGTCAGCTTCACGCCGAGCTTGTCGAGGTGCAGCGCGGCGACCTTCTCGTCGAGATGCTTGGGGAGCACGAACACCTCGTTCGCGTAGGTGCCGGCCTTGGTCCAGAGCTCGATCTGCGCCAGCACCTGGTTGGTGAAGCTCGACGACATGACGAAGCTCGGATGCCCGGTCGCGCAGCCGAGGTTCACGAGGCGGCCCCTGGCGAGCACGATGATCTGCTTGCCGTCCGGGAACTCGACGAGATCGACCTGCGGCTTGATCTCGGTCCACTTGTAGTTGGAGAGCGCGCCGATCTGGATCTCGCTGTCGAAATGGCCGATGTTGCAGACGATCGCCATGTTCTTCATCGCCGCCATGTGATCGGCGGTGATGACGTCCATGTTGCCGGTCGCGGTCACGAAGATGTCGGCGCGCGTCGCCGCCTCCTCCATCGTCACGACCTCATAGCCCTCCATCGCCGCCTGCAAGGCGCAGATCGGATCGACCTCGGTGACGAGCACGCGCGCGCCACCGTTCCTGAGCGACGCCGCCGAGCCCTTGCCGACGTCGCCGAAT
>CAXTPE010000099.1:0-9444 GCA_964245925.1 uncultured Sphingomonadaceae bacterium | reverse complement strand
GTGCGCACCGGCGACGACGCGCGGCTCTGGGCGAGCGCGCTCGACGGCAGCGACAGCCTCGCCGCGGCCGCCTTCGATCGCTTCTGCCTGAGCCTCGGCGCGGCGGCCGGCGACATCGCGCTCACGCAGGGCGCGAACAGCGTGGTGATCGCGGGCGGGCTCGGCCTGCGCATCGCCGACCGGCTGCCGGGCTCCGGCTTCGCCCAGCGCTTCGTCGCCAAGGGACGGTTCGAACGGCGGATGGAGGCCATGCCGGTGAAGCTCATCACCTATCCCCAGCCGGGGCTGCTCGGCGCGGCGGCGGCGTTCGCGCGGCAGCATCGCGACGGGCGCGGCGGATGAGCGCGCCGGCCGCGCCCGCCGCCGCGCCCGTGCCCGCCGCCGCCACCGTCGTCGGCGACGTCGCCGGGCTGCGCTGGTTCGTGTTCGCGCTGTTCTTCACCTTCGGCGGCATCACCAGCCTCAACGACATCCTGATCCCCAAGCTGCGCGACCTGTTCACGCTGAGCCATGCCGAGGCGATGCTGGTGCAGTCCGCCTTCTTCGCGGCCTATCTGGTGGTCTCGCTGCCGGCGGCCGCGATCGTCCGGCGGGCGGGCTATCTGCGCACCGCCGCGATCGGGCTGCTGGTGATGATGGCGGGCTGCCTGCTGTTCGTGCCGGCCTCCGCGTCGGCCACCTTCGGCGTCTTCCTCGTCGCGCTGTTCGTGCTGGCGGCGGGGATCACCATCGTCCAGGTCGTCGCCAATCCGCTGATCTCGCTGCTCGGGCCGGCGGAGACGGCGTCGAGCCGGCTCACCTTCGCGCAGGCGTTCAACTCGCTCGGCACGACGCTCTTCCCCTTGGCGGGGGCGATCCTGATCCTGGGATCGCTGGCGACGGTCGATCCGGCGACGCTCTCGGGGCCGGCGCTCGGCGCCTATCGGATCGCCGAGACGCGCACCGTCGTGCACACCTATCTGGGGCTCGCGGCGGCGCTGCTGATCGTCGCCGCCGTCGTCTGGGCCGGGCGCGGCCGGCTGCGCGAGGAGCGCGAGCCGGACGGATCGGCGCTGCACGCCTTTTCCCTGCTCTGTCGGCCGCGCTTCGCGTTCGGGGCGGCGTGCATCTTCCTCTATGTCGGCGCCGAGGTCTCGATCGGCTCGCTGATCGTCAACTATCTCATGCAGTCCGGCACGCTCGGCCTCGACGCGCGGTCGGCCGGCGAGCATGTCCCGCTCTACTGGGGCGGCGCGCTCGTCGGGCGCTTCCTGGGATCGGCGGCGCTGCGGACGATCGCGCCCGGCAAGGCGCTCGCCGGCGCCGCGGTGGGCGCGATCGCGCTGATCCTGCTCTCGGCGAACGGCGCGGGCGCGCTCTCGGGCTATGCGCTGCTCGCCATCGGGCTGATGAACGCGATCATGTTCCCGACCATCTTCAGCCTCGCCAGCGAGGGGCTCGGCGCGCGCGCCGCCGAGGGGTCGGGGGTGATCTGCATGGCGATCGTCGGCGGCGCGGTCGTCCCGCCGCTCACCGGCAGGCTGGCCGACGCCGCCGGGCTGTCGGCCTCGCTGGCGCTGCCGGCGCTCTGCTACGCCGCCATCGCCGCCTTCGCGGTCTATTGCGCGCGGACGCCGTCCGGCGCCGCGCCCGACTGATCCCGGTATCGGTCGTACCAGGCGAGCCAGCGCCGCATGCGGTCCTTGAGGAAGCTCGGCCGCTTCAGCCCGTGGAACTGGCCGGGATAGACGATCAGCTCGCTGTCGATGCCACGGCTCTTCAGCGCCTGATAGAGCTGCTCGCTGTTCTGGAGCGGCACGTTGAAGTCCTTGTCGCCGGCCATGAACAGCGTCGGCGTGACGATGCGGTCATTGTGGTAGAAGGGATAGCTGTTGCGCAGCCACACATCGAGATGCTCCCAGGGCCGGCCGAGCTCCATCTCATAGTCGCGGACATACTGGTCGGTGCCGTAGCCGGCGAGGATGTTGGCGATGCTGGCTCCGCTCACCGCCGCCCTGAAGCGCGTGTCGGAAGCGATGAGATAATCGGTCAGCATGCCGCCATAGGACCAGCCGCCGACGAACAGCCGCTTCGGATCGGCGACGCCGCTCGCGACCGCGTCGTCGATCCCGGCGAGCGCGTCGGGGACGGCGGGGCCGCCCCAGTCGGCATAGAGCGCCTTGGCATAGGCCTCGCCGCGCCCGGTGCCGCCGCGCGGGTTGGTCGAGACGACGGCATAGCCGTGGCCGGCGAGGATCTGCCAGCTCATGTTGAAGCCGGCGTCGAACTGCGACTGCGGCCCGCCATGGTTGAACAGCACCGTCGGCAGCGCCTTGTCCGCGCCGGGCGGCGTGACGAGGAAGCCGTGCACCTCGGTGCCGTCCTTGGAGCGGAAGACGGTGCGCCGCACGGGCGCGACGCTCACCTCCTTCAGCCAGGCGTCGTTGGCATGGCTGAGCTGGCGCAGCCCGCCGCCGGCATCGAGCGCATAGACCTCGTCGGGCGCGGTCGGTGTCGAGAGCAGCACCGCCGTGCCGTCCTTCGGCGCGGGCGACGGCGAGGAGAAGGCGCGCAAGCCGCCGACGACGTCGCGCACCGGCCCGCCGGCGGCCGGGACGGAGGCGATCCGCTCCACCCCGTCGTCCTCCACCACGAACCGGATCTTCCGCCCGTCCGCCGACCAGATCGGATCGTGGACGTTGCGGTCGAGCGCCGGCGTCAGCACGCGCGGCGTCCCGCCGGCGCCCGGCACCACCGCCAGCGTGCGGACGCCATAGGAGAAGAGCTCGACCGGGCCGCCCTGGAGATAGGCGATCCGGCTCCCGTCCGGGCTCCACGCCGGAGGGCTCGACCATTCGGCGTCGTTGTCCGCGCCCTTGAAGCTGGTGAGCGCGCGGGGCTCGGCCGGCACCGCGCCGACCGCGACGACATAGAGGTTGCTGTCGTAGGTGCGATCGGGATCGGGCGCGCGCTTCGAGGAGAAGGCGATGCTCCGCCCGTCCGGCGACCAGGCCGGCAGCGCCTCGTCATGATCGCCGGTGCTGAGCCGGCGCGCCTTGCGGGCGGCGAGATCGTAGAGCCACAGCCGCTGGCGCTGCTTGCCGAGATAGCCGTCGATGTCCTGCTTGAACTGGAAGCGGTCGATCACGATCGGCTTGGGCGGCTTGTCCTTGTCCTTGCCGTCCGCCGCCGCCGACGGCGCGACGGCGCCATCGCCGGGCGAGGTCGTCGGCGGCGTCGGCGCGCCGGGCCGGGCCGGGGAGGGGGTCACCGCCTCGGCGGCGGCATTGGCCTGCTCGTCGGGATCGGGATCGGCGACGACGAGCGCGATCGTCCTGGAGTCGGGCGCCCAGGCGATGTCGACGACCGAGCCGGCGAGGCCCGGCAGCTTCATGCCCTCGCCGCCGGCGCGGTCCATCAGCCAGAGCTGGTCGTCCTCGTGCTCGTCGCCGCGCGCGGAGACGAACGCCAGCCAGCGTCCGTCCGGGCTGAACCGCGGCGTGCTCTCGCTCTCGCCCGCGCGGCTGGTGAGCTGGACGGTGCGGGTGCCGTCCCAGCGGGTCATCCAGAGGTGGCCGACGTGCTTGTCGGCCGCGACGTCGGTCGTCTCGACCGTGTAGGCGACCCATTCGCCCGCCGGATCGACGCGCGGATCGCCGACCGTGGCGATGCGGGCGATGTCGTCCGGCGTGATCGGGCGGGCGGCGGGCGCGGCACCGGCGAGCAGCGCGGCGATCGTCGGTATCGCCATGATCGAGCGCATCGGTCGGTCTCCCGCTATCGTGCCGGCCTGGGATCCGTCGGCGTCTCCGCATCCATCAGCCGGCGGGTGAAGTAAACCATCTCGAGGGCATGCGCGCGCGCCTGCTCCTTCAGGTTCGCGCCGGCGCCATGGCCGCCCTCGACATTCTCCCAATAGAGATAGGGCAGCCCCCAGGCCTTCATCCGCGCCGCGAACTTGCGCGCCTGGACCGGGCCGACGCGGTCGTCCTTGGTGGTCGTCCAGATGAAGGGCTCGGGATAGGCGACGCCGCGCCGGAGCGCCTGGTAGGGCGAGACGCGCGCCCAGAACGCCCGCTCGGCGGGCACCGACACGCTGCCATATTCGCCCACCCACGAGCTCCCCGCCGACAGCCGTTCGTAGCGCAGCATGTCGAGCAGCGGCACCTCGATCGCCACCGCGTTCCACAGCTCGGGATGCTGGGTCATCGCGACGCCCATCAGCAGCCCGCCGTTCGAGCCGCCGAAGATGCCGAAACGGCGCGGGCTGGTGAGCCCGCGCCGGATCATGTCCCGCGCGACCGCGGCGAAATCGTCATAGGCGATCTGCCGCTTCGTCTTCAGCGCGGCGTCGTGCCAGGCCGGCCCGAACTCGCCGCCGCCCCGGATATTGGCCAGCGCGAAGGCGCCCCCGCGCTCGAGCCACAGCTTGCCCATCGTGCCGCTGTAGAAGGGGGTGTAGGAGACCTGGAAGCCGCCATAGGCGGTCATCAGCGTCGGCGTCGATCCGTCGAGCGGGGCATCGCGGCGGTGGACGATGAAATAGGGCACGCGCGCGCCGTCGGTCGAGATCGCCTCGAACTGCTCGGTGACGAGCCCGCCCGCGGCGAACCGGGCCGGCAGCGCCTTCACCCGCCGCGCGGCGCCGGCGGCGGCGTCGATGTCGGATATGGTGGTGGGCAGCAGGAAGCTCTCCGCCGACACGAACGCGCGATCGCTCGTCCGCTCGGCGGCGGCGAGGTCGATCGCGGCATTGTCGGGCAGCGCGATCGGCGTGCCCACCCAGCCGCCCGGCGTGCGCGCGAAGCTGATCGCGCGGCCGCGAACATTGTCGTAGATAGCCGCGATCACCCGATCCTTCGTGGCCGTCGCGGCGTCGACCGACTGGCGCGCGCCGGGCGCGAAGATCGTCTCCGGCGCGGCCCTGCCGGTGGGATCGACCGCCACCAGCGCGCCCGCCGGGATCGCCGCGCCGCCCGCCGCCGACCACGCCTCGTTGACGCGGAACACCAGCCGGCCATCGACGAAGCCCTCGAGATCGGCCCTGGCCGGCACCGCGATCGGCACCGTGCCGGTGGGCGTCACCAGCCGGTACTCGCGCTCGAAGAAGGTGATCCCGCGCAGGATGAGGGTGATCCGCCGGCCCTCGCCGTCCGCGAAGGACGCCGGGTCGACGCTGACGTCGCCGGGGCTGCCGCGGAACAGCTCGACCGCGCCGGCGAGCGGCTGGCCGCGCTTCACCCGCTTGACGACGAACGGATAGCCCGAGCTGGTGAGCGTGCCCGCTCCCCAGTCGCGCGCGACCAGCAGCGTGTCGGCATCCTCCCACGCCGCCGACTGCTTGGAGCGCGGCAGGACGAAGCCGCCGTCGACGAAGCGCGCCGACGGGAGGTCGAACTCGCGCATCGTGTCGGCGTCCTCGCCGCCGTCCGACAAGGTGACGAGGCAGCGCCGCTCGGCGACGGGCTCGCAATCCGCGCCATGCCACACCCAATTGGCCCGCTCGGCGGCGGACAGGGCGTCGAGGTCGATCAGCGTCCGCCAGGCCGGCGCGGGGGTGGCGTAGCCCGCGCGCGACGTCGTCCGCCACAGCCCGCGGACGTGATCGGCGTCCTGCCAGAAGTTGGTTATCGCGCCGCCGGTCAGCTCGGGCATCGCGATCTTGTCGCTCGCCTCGGCGATCCGGAGCGCATCGGCGTAGCGGCCGGCATAGCGCGGATCGCCCTGGAGGATGCCGAGGCTGCGCCGGTTCTCGGCCTCGACCCAGGCGAGCGCGCGCGGCGAGGAAATCTCCTCGAGCCAGAGATTGGGATCGCTCCCGCCCGACGCCGCCGCCGCGCCACGGAGCGACGCCGACAGCAGGGCGATGCCAAGAATCGCGCGGTGCCTCATGTCCGTGACCCCCTTGTGCTTCAGGCCGCGCGCATCGCGGACAGGAACCGTACGTCGGTGACGATCCGCCGGCCATCCTTGCGGCCGAGCTGGATGACGATGTCCAGCACCGAGCGGATATATGGTCGCAGCTCGTCGCGGCGCAGGTTCCCGCCGGCCTGCGCGGCGATCAGCGCGAGCTGCTCGATCGCGCCGTCGGGCGAGCTCGCGTGGATGGTTGTGATCGATCCGGGATGGCCGGTGTTGACCGCGCGGAGGAAGCTCAGCGCCTCGCCGCCGCGGATCTCGCCCATGATGATCCGGTCCGGGCGCAGCCGCAGCGCCGACTCGAGCAGGTCGGCGGCGCTGACCGACGCCTCGCCGAGCCGCCCCCTGACCGCGACGAGGCCGACGGAATTGGCGTGGGCGAGCTGCACCTCGGGGGTGTCCTCGATGACGACGATGCGCTCGTCCGGCGGCGCCTCCTTCAGCAGCGCGTTGAGCAGCGTCGTCTTGCCGGTCGCCGTCCCGCCGGCGATCAGGATCGATTTCCGCGCGCGGACGGCGGCGGCCAGGAACCCGCGCACGTCGCCGGCATCGAGCAGCGCCTTCAGCGCCGCGTCGATCGCCGCCTGCGACAGCGCCGCCTCGCCGACATGCGCGAAGCCGCCGGCCGCGACATAATCGTCGAGCGACAGATCGGGGACGACATGCTTGCGGACCGCGACGCACATGCTCCCGCGCGTCGCCGGCGGCGCGCAGACCTGCACCCGCGCCCCGCCCGGCAGGGTCGCGGCGAGCAGCGGGTGCTCGCGGTTGATGCCCTGGTCGGTCGCCGCCGCGATCTGGCGGGAGAGCCGCCACAGCGCCTCGTCGTCGAGCCGGGGATCCTCGTGGCGTTCCGTCCCGGTCCGGGTTTCCAGCCAGAACTCGCCCGGACGGTTGATGTACACGTCGGTGACGTCGCCGCGCGCCAGCGCCGTGGCGAGCGGCGCCAGGAAAGCATCGAGGAACAGGAGCGGCTGGCTGCGCATCGGCCGATCAGGGCGCCGGCCCGACGCCCGAGAAGTCGAGATCGCGCGCGACGAAGATGCGCACCGCGGCGCCCTGGCGGGTCGTGATCGTCGGCGCGATGTTGGTGCCCCGCGTCGCTTCCCCAGCCAGCGAGGTCGCCTCGGTCGAGCTGCTGACGACCACGGTCGATCCGCGCGCCAGCGACTGGGTGGCGGCGTTCAGCCCGCCGGTCAGCACCGACAGCAGCACCGCCCCGCCGAAGCGCTCGAGGAAATGGCGGCTGACCTTGCCGCCGAGCCCGCCGCCGCCGAGATCGTCGGTGGCCGGCGAGGCGAGCGCGATCGCGACGCCGTCCGGCCGCACCAGCCGGGTCCAGACGATGAAGATGCGGCTCGCGCCCTGCGCGACCCCCGATTTATATTCGCCGATGACATGGCTGCCGGCGGGGATCACCACCCGCGAGCCGTCGAACGACAGCACGTCGCGCGTCGTGATGGCGCGCGCGAAGCCGGGCACGTCCGAGTTCAGCGCCGTCTCCATCACCGCGCCGATGACCGTGCCCAGCGGCACGAGCCGGTCCTGGTTCGGGAGGCGGTAGGCGCGCGCGATCTCGGTCTCGCGGCTGCCGGCGCGCGCGGCGAAGCGCTCGTCGGACGTGGTGTCGCGCGCGTCCGGAACGCCTGCCCCGGAGAGAGCCGCGCCGGTGGGCGGGGATGCCGGGTCGCCGAGGGTGGCGGTCGGGATGGTCGCGGCGCCGCCGCCGTCGCCGAGCGCGACCGGCGCCGTCCCCGTGCCGTCGCCCGGCCGCAGCTGCGCGACATCGACGATCAGCGCCGGCGCGGCGCGGCGCGCGCGTTCGGCCGCCGCGCCGTTCGGGCGGCTCGTCATCGGCGAGCTCGCCCGATAGGGCGAGGCCGCGAGCACGGCCTGGGGGGCGACCGCCGCCGGCGGTGCCGGCGCGGCCGGCGGGTCGGCGGCCGGCGGCGGCTCGGACGTGGCCGCGACCATGGTCAGCGGCGGCAGGGCGGCGGCCTTCGCGCCATGCGCGGCACGGCCGTGCGCCAGCGCCGCGAACACCCCGCCGCCGGCCAGCGCGAGCACGACGCCCATCCTCGCCGCGCCGCCCGCCCTCGGTCGGCGGGCGACCCGGGGTATCTTGACGGGCGGGGCGTGGACCATCGCTTATTCCTGCTGGCCGCGCGTCACCGACGCGACATGGGTGCCGGAGCGCAGCACGAAGCGCTGCCCGAGCTGTTGCACGACCTGCACGCGGCCGCGCGTCGCGACATTGACCAGCGCCTCGTCCTTCTTGCCCGGCCCGGCGGCGAAGATCGCGGGGAACGGGGTCTCGTCGGCGAACTCGAAATAGGTCTGGCGCCCGTCGTCCCATACCCGGGTCGGCAGGATCGACCCGTCGCCCGCCCGGCTGTAGGCGAAGTTGAGCCTGGGCTGCGGCGGTGGCGGCGGCTCCGGGATCGTCTCGACCACGGGGCGCGGGAAATCGAAGCGTACCGTCCATGGCGTGTCCGGCCGGCGCGGCCCGGTCGACAGCGCGAAGGCATAGCGGCGCTGGCTGGTCACCACCTCCATGTTGGTGTCGCCGTGGCGGAGCAGCGGCTTCAGGAACAGCATCCTGGCGCGCCTGTTCGGCGTCACCTGCCAGGCGAGGCTGTCGCCGATCGATACATTCTCGATCCGCTCGTCGGGCGCGAACTCGATCATGATCTGCCAGCCGAGCGCGCCATGCAGCGACACCACCTGATCGGGATCGTAGCGCACGCGCTGGATGTGCGGATCGAGCGGGCCGGGCCGCGGCCGGGTCGCGCCCGTCAGCGCCGTCGCCATCGCCGCGAGCGGCAGCAGGAGGCGGAACGCCCGCCTCACATCGCCGGCCCTTCGGCGTCGCGGCGATAGCGCACGACCTGGAAGCCGAGCGGGTTGTCGAAGCGATCGGCGAGGCTGAGCGGCCCGCCGCTGAAGCCGAAGGCGATCGCGCTGACGAACGCGCCGGTGACGACGCCGCGCCCGCCGGCGGCGGTGCGGTCCGCGTCATAGCGGACGAGCGCCGCGCCCGGCCCGATCAGCGACACGCTCTTGATGCGAATCGCCACCGTGTCGCCCGGCGCGAGCGTGCGCAGCGGGCTCGCCGGGTTCGATGCCGCCATCGCCGCGACATAGGCGCCGCGCGCGTCGGGCGCCGACAGGAGCTGCACGCGGCGGTAGTTCGCCTTGAGATCGGTCGCGTCGAACGTCTCGCGGACCCGGACATAATTGGCGAGCTCGGCCTCGATGACGGCCTCGTTCTGGGTCAGCCGCCCATCGGCGACGGTCGTCGCCATCTCGACGGCGCCGGTCTGGCGATCGACGGTGACGACATAGGGCTGGACCGTCTTCAGCGGCAGCAGCATCACGAGCAGGATCGCCAGCAGCACCGCGATCGTCCCGGCGACGCCGGCGACGATCCACGCCAGCCGGCGCCCCCGCCGCTCGGCCTCGACGCGCTCGTCGGCCCAGCTCCGCGCGGTCGCGTAATAGGTGTCGCGGTCGCTCATAGATCCCTGCGGGCGGCGGCGCGCGAGG
>CAXTPE010000098.1:0-9505 GCA_964245925.1 uncultured Sphingomonadaceae bacterium | reverse complement strand
GGCGTGGACGCTGGCGCGCGATGCGCGGGCGGAAGCCGGGCTGCTGGCGCGCGACGTTGGTCGCGCGATCGCGGCGCGGCCCGAGTGGGCGTCGAGCCAGTCGCTGCTGGCCGAGGACAGGATGGTCCGGCGCGACTACGCGGGCGCCGCGATGGCGGCGCGGGCGGCGCTTTCCCGCAATCCGCTCGACGTCCGGGCGCTCCGCACGCTGGGTCTGGCCGACGAGCGGCTAGGCCGCCCGGCGCAGGCGTCGCGCCTGCTGGTCTTCGCGGGACGGCGGTCCTGGCGGGACACCGCGACGCAGCTCTGGCTGTTCCGGCAGGCCGCCATGGCCGGCGACGCTGGATCCGCGATCGAGCACGGCGACGCGCTGGCCCGGCGCCTGCAGCTCCCGCAGTTCGTCTTCCCCGCCTTTTCCGCGCTTGCGGCCATTCCGGAGGCGCGCGCCGAACTGGTGACGCGGCTCTCGCTCGATCCCTATTGGCGGGCGCTCTACCTGCGCTCGACGGGCACGGTGCCGGCCGGCGAGAACGCCGGCGTCGCCGCCCTCCTGCTCGACATGGCGCGCGCGGGCGATCCGCCGGCCGAAAGCGACGTGGC
This sequence comes from uncultured Sphingomonadaceae bacterium, assembly GCA_964245925.1. Taxonomy (GTDB): domain Bacteria; phylum Pseudomonadota; class Alphaproteobacteria; order Sphingomonadales; family Sphingomonadaceae; genus Solisphingomonas. The sequence continues at coordinate 8,905 of CAXTPE010000098.1, read as the reverse complement.
CGGCTTCATCGACAAGCTGCTGACGGAGGGGCGCTACGCCGACGCGCACGCGCTCTGGCGCGCGATCTATGCGCCCGGCGAGATCGGCGCTATCCACGACGGCGGTTTCGCCCAGTTCGATGCCGCCGCCGCCATGATGGCGCAGCCCGCGTTTGAGTGGCAGGCGAAGCGGCGCGGCGCCGCGCAGGTCGATGCGGGCGCGCCGCCGACGGATGCCGCCGCCAACCGCGCGCTCCAGATCCATGTCGCCGGCATTTCGCCCGTCCCGATCGCGGAGCAGACGGTGCTGCTCGCGCCGGGGCCGCACATGTTCTCGGCCCGCGTGTTCGCCGAGCCGGCCGATCAGGCCGCGCGCGCCCGGATCACGATCCTCTGCCGTCCCGGGCTCGCCACGATCGGCCAGAGCGGCCCGCCCGCTCCGGCGCGCCCGGCCGCGCGGGGCTGGACGGGTATCGCCGTCCCGGTCACGATCCCGGCGGTCGGCTGCCCCGCGCAGATCGTGCGGCTTTCGCTGGCCGGCGCCGGCACGAGCGTGCCGGCAAACCTCTTCCTCGACGATGTGGATGTACGCTAGCAATGCCGCCGGGCCGGGCCGGGCCGGGCCGGGCCGGGCCGGCGATGGAGATGACCATGAGATGTGTGATCGCCTTGATCGCGGCGGCCGCGCTGGCGCCGCCTGCCGCGGCGATGCCGTGGGGATCGCTCGGCGTCTCGCGGCCGCTGGGCACGATCTATCGGTCGCGACCGCTCGAATGGGTGAGCCCACGCGGCGCGGTGCTGCCGCAGGATCCAGCGGCCGATCAGCCGAAGCCCCGGCTCGACAACCGTCTGGCGCGCCGGGTCGGCGGCCGCGTCGGCGGCGGCAGCGATCAGGCAAGCCCGGGTACCCAGATGATCGGCCAGGATCTCGAGGCGCGCTTCGCCAAGCGCTACGACACGCTGCCCTGAGGCGAACGCGGCGGACCATCTGCTGTCACGCGATCGTCATGGCAATGAAACCCGCATGTCATCGCATTGCCTTATCCACCGGGCTTTGCAGGAGTATGCCCAGGTGGCCTCAGACGTCCGCGTGCGCGCCGCGCCGGACATGTCCGATCCGATCGAGACGATCCTGCTCGACGACGAGCTGGTGGCGCCGGAGGCGTTGGGCCGTGCCCGCCTCGTCCAGGCCGAGACTGGCGAGCCGCTCGATTCCGTGCTGACGCGACTCGGGCTCGTGTCCGAGCAGCGCCTCGCCGAACGCTTCGCGCAGGCGAGCGCGCTGCCGCTCGCGCCGGCCGGCGCGCTCGCCGCGGCGAGCGCGACGACCAGCGCGTTGTCGCCCGAGTTCCTGCGCGCGCACCGGGTGGTGACGCTCGCTCAGGACGACGCCTCCGTCACCGCCGCATTCGCCAACCCGTTCGACGACTATGCCGCCGATGCGCTGGCGTTCGCGCTGGAACGGCCGGTGCGCCGCCTGGTCGCGCCGGCGAGCGACATCGAGGCCGCGATCGAGCGCCGCTACGGCGCCGCCGCGATCGAGACCGCCGCCGCCGAGATCGACGAGGACGATCTCGAGCGGCTCAAGGATTTCGCGAGCGACGCGCCGGTGATCCGCATGGTCAACCGGCTGATCGCGCGCGCTGTCGAGCTGCGCGCCTCCGACATCCACGTCGAGCCCACCGAGGACCAGCTCGTGATCCGCTTCCGCATCGACGGCGTGATGCGCGAGATGGATCCGCTGCCCGCCGCGATGCGCGCGCCGCTGGTGTCGCGCATCAAGATCATGGCGGGGCTCAACATCGCCGAGAAGCGGCTGCCGCAGGACGGGCGGCTGCGGCTGGCGATCCGCGGCAGCGACGTCGACCTGCGCGTCGCCTCCTCGCCGACCATCCACGGCGAGGCGATGGTGCTGCGGCTGCTCGACCGCTCGGGCCTCGTGCTCGACCTCGGCGCTCTGGGCTTCGACGCGCCGCTTGTCGCGGCCTTCGGCAGCGCCGTCCACCAGCCGCACGGCATGGTGCTGGTAACGGGGCCGACCGGCAGCGGCAAGACGACGACGCTCTACGCCGCGCTGGCCGAGCTCAATCGCCCCGAGCGGAAAATCCTGACGATCGAGGATCCGATCGAATACCGCCTCGCCGGGATCAGCCAGACCCAGGTGCAGCCGGCGATCGGGCTGAACTTCGCGACGGCGCTGCGCTCGTTCCTGCGGCAGGATCCCGACGTCATGATGGTCGGCGAGATCCGCGATCTGGAGACGGCGCAGGTAGCGGTGCAGGCGGCGCTGACTGGTCACATGATCCTGTCCACGCTGCACACCAACACCGCTGCGAGCGCGGTGACGCGGCTGATCGACATGGGCGTCGAGCCGTTCCTGATTACCTCGACGTTGAACGGCGTGCTCGCGCAGCGGCTGGCGCGGCGGCTCTGCGAGCATTGCCGCGTGCCCTACCGGCCGGATGCCGAGCTGCTCGCGCCGCTGGGCGTCCAGCTCGCACCCGAAGCACTGCTCTATCGCGCGGGCGGCTGCGCGACCTGTGCCGGCAGCGGCTATCGCGGGCGTATCGCGCTGCTCGAGTTCCTCGCCGTCGACGACACCGTCGCGCACCTCATCCTCGACCGCGCGGGTGGCCACGAACTCGAGCGTGCCGCCGCGGCGGCGGGAGGCCGCGCGATGCGCGAGGACGGTCTGGCCAAGGCGTGCGCGGGGCTGACCACGATCGAGGAAGTCCTCCGCATCCTGAGGGACGGCTGAGCCGATGGCGGCGTTCCAGTATCGCGCGGTCGATGCTGCCGGCAAGCTCTCGGCCGGCCTCGTCGAGGGCAGGTCGGCCGACGACGCGCGCACGCGGCTGCGCCGCCAGGGGCTGCGGCCGATCGAGACGGTGCCGGCCTCCGGCGCTTCGGCTCCGCAGGTAGCCGCGGGCAAGGTGTCGCAGCCGATCGTGACCAAGGCGCTCGGCGAGCTCGCGGTGCTGGTCGGCGCGGGGCTCGCGCTCGATCGTGCGCTGACGATCACGATCGAGAACGTCGCGCACCCGCCGACGCGCGCGCTGTTCGAGCGGCTGCTGAAGATGGTGCGCGAAGGCGCGTCGCTCGCGCGTGCGATCGTGGCCGCCGGGCCGGCGTTCCCGCGCGTCGCGGCGCCGATGGTCGAGGCTGGCGAGGCGAGCGGCCGGCTCGCCGCCGCGCTCGCCAAGCTCGCCGACACGCTCGAGCGCAGCGAGGCACTGCGCACCACGATCGTCTCGGCGTCGATCTATCCGCTGATGCTGCTCGGCATTGCCGCGGCGGTGATCGTCATGATGCTGGTCGGCGTCATCCCGCAGTTCGAGGGGCTGTTCGGCGACAATCTCGACAGGCTGCCGGCGACGACGCGCGCCGTGCTCGCACTCAGCCGCGGCACGCGCGAGCACGGCCTGTCGCTGCTGCTCGGCGTCGTCGTCGGCGGCGCCGCGCTGCGGCTGTGGAGCAAGCGGCCGGCGGTGGCGCGCGCGCTCGATCGCCGGCTGCTGCGCATGCCGGGCATCGGCCCGCTCGTCACCCGGATCGAGACAGCGCGGTTCGCGCGCGTGCTCGGCAGCCTCGTCGAAGGCGGAGTCGGCCTGCCGGCCGCGCTGGCGCTCGCGCAGGCGACGCTTACCAACACGCACATGGCGAGCGCGGTCGGCCGCGTCGTCATCGGGCTCAAGCAGGGCGCGGGGCTGACCGTCCAGCTCGCCGCGACCGGCCTCTTCCCGAGCCTCGCGCTCAGCTTCATGCGCACCGGCGAGGAGACCGCGCGGCTTGGCCAGATGCTCGATCGCCTCGCCGACGTGCTCGAGCAGGAGGCGCGCGTCCGCATCGCCCGGCTGATCGCGATCGCCACGCCGGCGATCACGGTGCTGATGGGAGTCATCATAGCGTCACTCATCGCCTCGATCATGTCGGCGATCCTCGGCTTCAACGATCTGGCCATCGACCAATGAACGACCTGATGCGCCGTCGGCTCGTGCGCGACGAGCGCGGCTTCACCCTGCTCGAGCTGCTCGTGGTGATCGCGATCCTTGGCCTGCTCGCAGCGATCGTGGCGCCGCAGGTGCTCAAATATCTCGGCAGCTCGCGCAGCCAGACCGCCAAGGTCCAGATCCGCAACATCAGCGCGGCGCTCGATCTCTACCGGCTGGATGCGACGGGCTTCCCGACCGGCGAGCAGGGCCTCCAGGCGCTGGTGAAGCCGGTCCCCGGCGTACCAGGCTGGAACGGACCATATCTTCCGAAGGCCAGCGCGCTGGTCGATCCCTGGGGCCGGCCGTATCTCTACAAGAATCCGGGCGAGCACGACGAGGTCGACGTCTACACGCTGGGCTCCGACAATGCGGTCGGCGGCACCGGCGAGGCGAAGGACGTCGGCAGCTGGTAGGGGCGCGCGCGCTGTGACGCTGATCGAGACGCTCGTCGTGATGGCGCTCACGGCGATGCTGAGCGCGATCGCCTTCCCGCAGCTCGACGACGCGGTCGACCGGCTGCGGCTGTCGCAGGCGTCGGCGATGATCGTCTCGGACCTCCAGCGCGCCCGGGGCGAGGCGCAGCGGCGCGGCGCGGCGTCGTTCGCCATCCGGGCGGACGGGCGCAGCTATGTGGTGGCGGCGGGCCGCGCCGTCGCGCTGCCGAACGGCGCGCGGCTGTCGACACGCGACGGTCGCGCCCTCGCCTTCTTCGCGGACGGCTCGTCGAGCGGCGGCGTGCTGCTGCTTCAGGACGGCGGGCGGCGGGTGCTGTTCGGCGTCGATGCCGCCACCGGGCTGGTGCGGCGCGGGTCGCGCGGTCATGGATGATCGCGGTTCGATCATCATCGAGACGATCATCGCGCTCGCCATCGTCGCGATGATCCTGGCGACCTGCTACGAGGTCGTCGGCGATGGCGCGCGTCGCGAGCGCCGCGCGCGCGACATGCGCATGGCGGTGCTGACCGCGCGATCGCAGCTCGCCGCGGTGGGGACGACGATCCCGCTCGACGGCACGACCGCGGGGATCGACGGCGCGATCGACTGGTGGGTCGAGGTGCGCGCGTCGGGCGACGAGCCGGGCGCCGCCGGCGTGCCGGTGCTGGTCACGGTGAGCGCCGCGGTCCGCAACGATCCCGGCGCGCGGGTGACGCTGCGCAGCATCATGCTGGCGCCGGCGGCATGACCAGACCGCCAGCGAATGGATTCACGCTGGTCGAGCTGCTGGTGAGCCTGGCGCTGCTCGGGGGGCTGGCGATGATGCTCTCCACGGGCTTCGGCGGCATGCACCGGGTCTGGGAACGCGATAACGCCGCCGCGGGAGGCGAGACCGTGGCCGCCGCGCAATCCGTGCTCCGCGACCTGATCGAGCACGCCTTTCCCTGGACGGCCTTTCAGGGCAGCCACCCGACGGTCGATTTCGTCGGCGAGTCCGCGAAGCTCGGCTTCCTGAGCGTGGCGCCGGCCGCCGCGCGGCCCGCGCGGCTCCGTCGCTACGACCTCGCCGTGGCGACGGACGGGAGCCTGGGCCTCGACGTCGCGGCGGCGGATCGCGCGCCGACGCCGCCGACCGAGCGCCGCCCGCTGCTGACGGGCGTGCGCACCGCCGAGCTTGGCTATTTCGGCAGCGCGCCGCCCGACAACAGCCCGCGCTGGCGCGACAGCTGGCGGGCGCAGCCGCAACTGCCGCTGCTGATCCGGCTGCGGCTGCGCTTCGCGGACGACGATGCGCGCAGCTGGCCCGAGCTGATCGTGCGGCCGGCCGCGAACCTCGATTCGGCCTGCGTGGTAGCGGCGGCCGGCGGCTGCAAGGGGCGCTGATGGCGGGCCGCGGCATCCTCGACGCCGATATGGCCACGCTCGCCCGCTCGCTGCGCCGGGGCTGGCTATGGTGGACGGGCGAGCTCGCGCTGCTCGTGCCGCGACCCTGGCGCGACGGCAATGCCGCGGCCGGCGTGCTCGCCGAGCCGCCGGAGCTGCCGGGACAGGCGTTCCGGCTCAGCCGGCGCGGACGCGCGATCGCGCCGGGCACCAGCCCGCGCGGCCGCGTGATGCTGGCGCTGCCGGTGGGCGACGTGCTCGTCCGGGAGGTCGCGGTTCCAGCGACGCTCGGCCCCGCCGATCTGCGCCGGATGCTGGCGCTCGACATCGACCGGCTGACGCCTCTCGATGCGGCCGCGGTGTTCTTCGACGTCGCGCGCAGCGCGCCGGACACCGCCCGGCTCGCCGTCGTCAAACGCGGGCGGGCGACCGACGCGCTCGCCGCCGCGGCGGCCGCCGGCCTCTCCCCCGCCGCGCTGTGCATCGTCGAGGACGGGCGGCCGCGGTTCGATTTCCTGCCCTCGCTCCGCGCCGCCGGTGTCGCGCCCGCGCGAGGCGCGGTGCGCGAGCGCTGGTGGGCGGCGGTCGGCGTGCTCGCGCTGGCCAATGTCGCCACGCTCGTGCTGCGGGACCGCGCCGACGTCGGCGCGCTCGCGGACGCGGTGGAGGCCCAGCAGCCGGAGCTCGCGGTCGCGACGGCAGCGCGCACGCGGGTCGCGGGCGAGCGGGCGCGCAGGGCCGGCATCGCGGCGCGGCGCGCGCGCGCCGAGCCGCTGGCGGCGCTCGCCGCCGTGACGGCGGCGCTCCCGGGGGGCGCATGGGTGCAGCGCTACGCCTGGGATGGCCGGACGGTTCGGCTGATCGGCTATCAGCGCGGCGCGATCGACCTCGCGGCCGCGCTCCGCCGCGCGCCCCGGCTCACGGACGTCCGCGCCTCGACCAGCGACGTCCCGGCACAGCTCGAGGCGGGACAGCCGTTCGACGTCACCGCCGTCCTGCGGCAGCCGGGATGACCGCGCTCAGCGCCCGAGAGCGGCGACTGATCGCCGTCGCGATCCTCCTGGCGCTCGTCGCGGCGCTGTGGTTCGGTGCCGTGCTGCCGATCGCCGGCGGCTTCGCCGAGCGTTCCGCACGCAAGGAGGATCTCGCGCGCGTCCATGCGGTCAACGCCGCCGCGATCGCGCGTCTGCCGCAATGGCGCGGACAATGGGCGCGGCTGCGCCGGGACATGGCGGACTTCGCGCTCGATGCCGGCAGCCGCGAGGATGCCGGCAGTCTGCTGCGCGGGCGCGTCGCGAGCGTCGCCAGGCGTAACGGTGCTGTCATAAAGAACGTGCAGGACGGGCCAGCGTCGCCGGGGTGGGTGCGGGTGCGGCTCGATGCCACCGTGAGTCTCGAGCAGATGGCGCATGTTCTTGCCGGTATCGAGAACGAGCGTCCGGTGCTGATCGTCGAAAGCCTGACCGTGTCCGCCGATGAGGCGTTCCGCACCGGGCGGCCTGCTCCAGTGGATGTCCGGATTGAGATCACCGCGCCTTACCAGTCCCTGGCCAGCCGTTAGCGCCGCGCCGCTGCCCGCGACGGTGGCGATCGTGCTGGCGCTGGCGCTCGCCGCGCAGCTCGCCGTGCCCGCCGACGACCCCGATCTGCCCGACGGCGCCGTCGCGCGGTTCACGCGGTTCGCGTCGTTCGCGGTGCCGCCGGTGGCGCTCGCGCCGGACATCATGCGCGCGCCGATCTTCGCGCCCGATCGCGGCGCCGCCGTCGGCGCGTCGGCGGTCGAGGATTTCGTGCTGCTTGGTACCGTCGTCAGCCGGCACGGCGCGTCGGCGGCGATCCGGCTCGCCGACGGACGCGTCACGACGGTCGGGGTCGGCGGACATGTCGGCCTGTGGCGGTTGCGCATGGTCGCGCGCAACCGCGCCGGCTTCGAGCGCGCGGGCGCGCTTCGCACGCTCGTCGTCGGCGCGGGCGGCGCGGGCGGACAAGCGCCTCCTCCCGCCACGGATGGCGGCGAATGAGCTCGTCTCGCCGATCGCCGGTGCCGCTCGTCCTCCTGCTGACCGCGGCCGCGGCGGCGCCGGCGGCTCAACCGGAGCTGCCGCGCGATCCGGCGGTCAGCACGACGATCATGCGCGGACAGTCGCTATTTCCCTCCTCGCCACGGATCGCGCCGGACGCGCCGCGGCCGGGCGACGTCAGCCTCAACTTTCCCGGCGTCGACATCCAGGCGGTCGCGAAATCGGTGCTCGGCGATACGCTGGGGCTTTCCTATGTGGTCGCGCCGGCGCTGCACACCGAGGTGACGGTCGTGACGCAGCGGCCGATCGCGCGCGCGTCGGTGCTGCCGTTCCTCGAAGGCGCGCTACGCGCCGCCGGCCTCGCGCTCGTCCAGCAGAACGGCGGCTATCTGATCGTGCCGGTAGACCAGGCGCGCGGCGCGGCGAGTTCGGTCGGCGACGCCGGTCCGGGTTTCGGGACCGACAGCCTGACGCTCCATTTCGTCGGCGCGGAGCAGCTGCGCAAGCTGCTCGATCCGCTGATGCCGGGCGTGATCGTCTCGGCGGACGCGAGCGCCAACATGCTCACCGTCGCCGGCACCAGCGGCCAGCGCGCGGCGATCCGCGATCTTGTCGCGCAGTTCGACGTCAACTGGCTGCGCAACATGTCGTTCGCGCTCTACGTGCCGCAGCGGACCGACGCGCGGCTGATCGTCCCCGAGCTCGAGAAGCTCATCAACGGGCCGGGCGCGCCGACGGCGGGGCTGGTACGGCTGATCGCGATGGACCGGCTGAACGGCATCCTCGCGATCTCGTCGCAGCCGCAATATCTCGAGGACGTCCGCCGCTGGGTCGAGATCCTCGACCGCGAGGGCGAGAACAACGAGCGGCGGCTGTTCGTGTACCGCGTCCAGAACGGCCGCTCGTCGGATCTGGCCAAGACGCTGGTCACCGCTTTCGGGAACGGCACGCCCCCGCCTGGCGCGGGCGCACCCCCGGGCGCCGGGGCGCTGGCGACGCCGCCGGGCGGCCTCGCCAGCGCCCCGGCGCCCGACGCCGGCGCGCAGCAGGTCGCGCCGGCCGACACCGGCAGCTCCGGCAACGGCGCCGGCGGCA
>CAXTPE010000097.1:0-9610 GCA_964245925.1 uncultured Sphingomonadaceae bacterium | reverse complement strand
AAATATGGACAACCGAGCCAGACAGATTTATCCTCAATCCAACCCACCAAATGCCAGGACTAAACACTCCTCGATCATCGCGCCGGTAACAGGATCAATATCGCCGATGATGTCCTCGGCGGCCCACATGCCGAGCAAACCGCGCTCGCGCGCGACATAATTTTCAACGTAGACCTTTAAGCGTTTGGTGAGCGCATTTTCCTTCGTCCTTGGGTTGAAGTCGGGAAGCGGCCGGGCGGCGAGCTCGGACCAGCCCTGCCGCAACGCTTCGACCGCCTCGGTTGCGGGTTGCAGGGCAAAGGCAGAAAGCCAATCGGCAGCCGCCGTCACGCAGGCACCGCCAGCTTTTCGGAGCCGGCGCGTGCCTGAATGGTGCGCACAATATGTTCGGCGTCGCGCAGCGCTTGGCGGATGGTCCAGCTGCGGTGCGTAAGCGGCCGCGCCAGATAGAGGCTGCCGTCGATCCAGAGATGGGCATCGGGGACGAGCGTGAGATGATCGCCCGATGGAATAGTGCGCAAGCCGGACTTTCGCAGTGAGGCCAAGGTCTCGATAACCAGCTCGTCGTTAACGGCCGCCGAGGCGCTGGACGGCGCGCTTCCCTGTGCAGCGTAGCTGACCTTCACGATACCCGAAGGGCCGGCGCGAGACGGATCACTGGTGACGACATTGACGTCGAACCGCCCTCGACCGCCGGTCCGATCGCGCCATTTGGCGAGTGCTGAGGCCAACGCATCGGCGTAGATACAGAAATCCTGCTTGCCGGCGGTTCTTTGCGCCGGAGTATCGAGACTCTTGAAGCTCCGCGGCCTGATCGAAGGCATCAGCACCTCGACCGTCTCGGTCACCAGTGTCTGCTCTTTATCCGTGAGGCCGAGGTAGGAGAAGACGGCCTTGTCAAACTCGCCGCGAAGGGACTGATAGTAAGCGAGTTGAAGCAGCTCGTCCTGGGATCTCAGCCGATCGACGTGATCGATGATAGATGCTAACGCCGTGGCGGCGGCGTCAGGATCTGGCGCATCCTCGGGCGAGAAGAACGGGAATGCATCGACGTCGGTGAGGTGAACGCCGTTGCGCTCGCAGAGCATCTTCCAGCCGCGCAGCATCAGGAAGTAACGTGCTAGACTAGACCGCAGATAGACGGCGGCGAACTTCAAGAGCGGCGTATCTTGCTCACGACCGGAGATCACCCCGATGCTGTGGGTGAAGCTCGCCGGCTGATCATAATAGACGGCGCGGACATTCTGCTGCTCGCGCGAGAAACCGTCCGGAAAGACGACGCGCGGTCCGTTAAACACGGCGAGCACCGCATCGTTTAGGCCGACAACGGTTAACTTCTCCGCAGGCCACGATAGAAGCAGGTCTGAATGCAGGACCGGAACGCCGGCGCTGAGTGCTGCGATCGGAATGTAGGGCATGTCGCGAAGCGGACCGGGATCGACCGCCTCACGGCTTCTGTCTTCGAGATGGATGCCCTTGCGGTAGGTCCAGCGCCTAAACTCGCGGGGGCCGCGCCAGAAATTGGCGAAGGTGCCGCGCAGGCTCAAGCGACTCCAGATCGCCAGGTCGTTGGCGTCGCCCCACATCATGGTAACGAGAAGCTGCGGGTCTTCGGCGACCGAGCGTGTCTGTAGCATGTGCCGATCGGCCGACTGCATGGTCAGGCGGCCAAGCGCCAAGCTCAGATCGGCTTTTGGAACGAGATAATCGAACGTCTCGCCGAACGGAATGACTTTGGGGAGCTGCCTCTCGGCGGGTGCCAAGAAATACATGGCAGGTGTTTTCGGCCGTCGGGAACAGCAGCCCCTGTAAGTCGCCAAAGTTGATGATGCGGCTCGGCTTGTAAGCGCGCAGCAAATAGGAAACGAACGCTTCGCTGGACGCGCCGAGCAATTGGCCGATAGGCAGGATCAGGCAGGCGCGTCCACCCTCATCCAAGAAGTCGAGCGCGCGCAGCGCGTAGGCTCCGGCCACCTGACGGCGCGAGAACGGCGCGCTGGTTTGCTCTGCCCAGGCGTCCGCCGAGGTATGCGTTTCACCTTCCGGCTCGGCCCAAGGCGGATTGGAGATTATCAGAGAGAAGCGGCGCCCGAAGAAGACATGCTTGTTGTCGAAGAAATCTGCACGATCCCGCCCGTGTGCGAGATTGCGATCCTTTAGCGGCGGGAGCTTGGTGCCATCGCGTTCTTGCGCTTCGAGGATGTCTGCTGGATCGAGCCCCTCCAGCAGCGACAGGTAGAGGCTGAAAGCGGTGACGCGGCAGGCCATGAAGTTGATGTCGCCGCCAAAGATGCTGCGCGTGAGGAGTTCGCCGCGTTCGGCGAATCCAAGCTGGCTTCCTTTCTGCGCCTCGGCGAACGCGATCAGGCGGCGGTAGGCAGTCGTCAGCAGAATTCCCGAGCCGCAGGCTCCGTCGAATATAGTTTCTGCGAGCGGATCAGGGGAGCCGAGCAACGCCTGATCGACGGCCAGCATGGCGAGATTGCGAGGCGTGTAATAAGCCCCGTCTTCCGCTTGCTGCTCGGGGGTCAGGAACTGCTCGTAGAGCCCGGACAGCAATTCGACTGGAATGTAGCTGAAGTCATAGTTCCAGAAGTCGCCTTGGCCGGTGTGCAGGTCGGTGCGGCTGAGGAAGTGGGCGAGCAGGCCGAATCCGCTTTCCGAAAGCGCTGTCCAAGGGTCGTGCCGGTCGTCGCCGAGAAAGTCGCCGTTGAAATCGGTCCGCAGCCGATCAATCAGCTGCGCGATGCCCGACCGATCTAGCCGAGCGACGAGAGCGGGAAGCTGGTCCACAATGCGTCGCGCCCGATAGGTTTCGCCGACGATCTCACGATGTTCTAGATAGGAAATGAAAAGTACCTGACCCATTAGGAGTTCGGCAAGGCGTCGTCGCGCGCGCTCGTCGGCGATGCCGTTGAGGCCCTCGTCGGTCAGTTTCGCCACGGCCGTGGACAGGTTGGAGAGGAGCTTGCGATCGACCCGCGCCTTGACGTCGAACCAATTCGGCATCCGCCGCGACAAATTCGCCGTCGAAATATCCTGTGCGGAAAACGGGCCGTCCGGACGCGCGTCGCCGAGCCGCAATCGCTCGCCTGCGTTCTTCAACTTGCGGGCAGGCAGCGCAATCGCATCCTCACCCTTGAACTCGATTACGATCGTCGCAAGATTCTGGTTCCAAATGCGCTGACGGGCTTTGTCCAGATCGTCGTCCGACAGCGACGCCCCATCTTCTCCGACGAAAACGACCGTTGGCACGCCTTCGACGTCGAAAACCGCCTGCGCGCGGATCGCGCCATCCGGCTTCAAGAGCGTCCTAATTTCCAAAGCGTAAGGATGGGTTTCCGAAACAGCGTCGCCGCGCAGGTGCAGCACGCCCGGCTCCGCCGCGTAGCCGAGCTTCTCCAGCCAGATATTGACCGCCGTTGCGGTCATGGTCGCTTCTCCGCCGACGCGGGCTGGGCGCTGCGCGAGGCATCGAGAGAATAAGCCCAGCCAGCGTCAAGGCGGCGGGCGCGGATCGCGTGCCCCTTGCTGCGCAGATAGCTTAGGTCGCGATTTATAGTTGCTTCGGAAACCGCAAGCGTTTCCGCTAATGCGGAGGCGGACCGGCCCCCACTATTGATGAGCCCAAGCAGGGATACATGCCGCTCCGAGATGGCTGCGCTTCGACCGTAGGGCAACGCGAACTCTCCAAGTCTATCACGAATCGATAGACTCGGCGGCATCAGAACGCAAGAACGTTCGAGAAACGTGTTGGGTGGTGCTCGCCCGCACCGCAACAATGTTGCGTCGCCGAGGCAACGTCCAGCGGCGGCCTCCGTGACGATGCCTCGTGAAACCCGCCAATCCGCTCGCAGTTCGAAGTAACTTTAATGTAGCGCGACAGTAGGATCGTACCGATAAAAAGGTATTACCAGGCGTTTGTTGTCAGATTTAGCGTAGTGATAATGGCGAAACATATTCGTCAGACTCGTCCGCCTTGGGGCACCAGGCGGTCCGCCGTGGAACTGCAAGTCACGGCTTAGTGACAGACCCGCCAAAGAACGCCTGCTCTCCCGGGGTTTTGCCGCGGTGCCCGCATCCTCGTCGCCGACCAGAGACCGGCGCGGGTGGCACTTCGAGGCACCTCGACCGCCGCGTCTCCGGGTCCTAAGTTGTGGTGAACGAGCGTCCGGTTCGGGGAAGCGGCGTGGGCGGCGTGAATGTCCGGGATTGGATCACGGTGTCCTCAGATTCCCTCGCTCCGAAAAGCCGTGGCCCCAGTGAAGCCGGTCGCAGCAGGGGACGCGCAGAGTTGCGGCACGAACGAATGGTCTTTCGCCGGCTGCGTGGTTTGCTTACGGTTCCTCAGCAAAAGAATGTTGGGGGGAGACCAGACCATGATCGATTTTCGCCGCGCCGCTGCGGGCGCCTTGCTCGCTGTCGCGCTAACGGCGCAGGCTGGGGCGCAGCAACGGGTCAATGGCGCGATTGTCGAGCACGGCTTCTTCCAGCAGCAGATCCAGCCGGACGCGATCAAGGTGTTCCACGGTAGCGAATTCAAGGGCGCGCACCGCATCGCGATTTCCGCCTTCTCGGTTGCCTTTCCAAACGAGAACCACTTCTTCGCTGCCGCGCGCGGCAGTGGGCTCGGCAGTCTGATGGGCGGCGGTGCCAAGGCCTCGATGAACACGAGCCTGACGGGCGTCGATCGTGCGACGCAGCAGCGGATCGCCGACGAGGCATATGCGATGTTTGTCGCGCAGCTGACCGCGGCCGGGTACGAGGTCGTCGACGCGGCCGGGCTCGCCGCTGCGGCGCCCGAGTACGCGACGTGGCCGGCGGTGCCGAACTATTCGACCGGGCGCTACGGCACCTATGTCGCGCCGACGGGGCGGCAACTCTACTGGCTGCAGGGCGACACCGACAAGCGCGACACTTCGGGGCGGTTCGGCAGTTTCGGCGCGAGCATGCGCGTGTTCGACAGCCCGGTCGCGTTCAAACGATCACCATATATCGCGCATGACGGCAAGCTTGGCATCGTCGCCGTGACCTTGGTGGTCGACTACGGACTCGACTCGTCGAACGGTGAGCGCAAGTACGGCAAGGCGAAGGTCGGCTTTGAGCCCGGGGTCAACATCGCGGCAGGTAATGCGGTCGATCATGGCTCGCTGCTTGCGTTCTGGGGGCCGAACTCAGGCGGCTTTCCCGCCTACGCGTTCATCCAGCAGCCGATCGTGTCGGCGCGTGACTTCGCCACCGGCGGCGGGATTGGCGAGGGACTGTCGAAGAAGGAGATGAAGGACATCCACGTCCAAGATGTCCACCTCTCCGCCGACCCAGCCAAGTTCGAAGCGGCTGCCGATGAGGTCGTAGCGAAGGCCGTGCCGGCGCTCGTCGCGGCGATGGCCGGCGGCAAGTAAGCCGGCCAGGGCGGCCGCGATGACGGCGGACTACCCGCCGACGCAGCGGACGGCGTACCTGGGCACGTCGCTCCGCCAAAGAAGAGCGTCTGCTTTCGATTAGCCGCGATGATGGCGTGAACGTCCAGAGCCCTGTCGAGGATCATGGGCGCGAAGAGGCAGTCGGCGCCGGCACGGGCATAGGCGGCGCTCTACCGCGCCTACAATGGCGAGCACTTCGCCATCAGCTTGTCATCTGCGGCGGCCAGCGAGGAACAGGCGCTCAACGCTAACGTCGGCTCCCTAGCCTAGAAGGCGCGCAGATTGTCGCGGAGCAGGGCATGATCGTAGGCGGTGCGGACGAGGCCGCGGCGCTGCAGCACGGGCACGAGCCCCTCGCACACCTCGATGATCGCATGACGTGACGCGGACTGGCCGGGCGTCGAGATCAGGAAGCCGTCGCCGCCGATCGTCGCCATCGCCGCTTCCATCTGATCGGCGATCTGTTCGGGCGTCCCGATCAGCTCGATCGAGGATGCCAGACCGCCCGCCGCCTCCATGACCAGCTGGCGCAGGCTCGTCCTGCCGCCCTGCCCCGCCGAGCCCTGCCGGAAGAAGTCCAGCGCGCTCGACTCGCCGTTGGTGCTCAGCGTCTCCGGCAGCGGCTGATCCAGATCGAACTGCTTGAAATCAATATCGGTGATCGCCGAGATCATCGCGAGCGAACGTTCGACGAAGCCGGGCGCGGAGACCATGCGGGCATAGCGATCCCGCGCCTCCCCGGCGGTTTCGCCCAGCAAGGGCGAGACGATGAAGAGCACCTTGATGTCGTCCGGATCGCGTCCGAGCGCCGCCGCCCTGCCGCGCACGTCGTCGCGGAACGCCTTCATCGCCGCGACGCCATTGGCGGCGCCGACGATCACGTCGGCATATTTGGCGGCGAAGTCGCGGCCCTTGGGTGATGCGCCCGCCTGCACCAGCGTCGGCACCACCTGCGGCGACGGCACCGTGTTGAGCGGTCCGCGCGACTTGTAGTAGCGTCCGACGAAGTCGATCGACCG
This sequence comes from uncultured Sphingomonadaceae bacterium, assembly GCA_964245925.1. Lineage (GTDB taxonomy): Bacteria > Pseudomonadota > Alphaproteobacteria > Sphingomonadales > Sphingomonadaceae > Solisphingomonas. The sequence goes on along the minus strand of CAXTPE010000097.1, from coordinate 3,168 downwards.
GACCTTGCGGAAATCGGCATAGACCTGTCGCTCGCGATCCATCACGACGGCGCCTGGTTCCCACGACCGCCAGAGCTTGATCGTCAGATCGACGAACTCGTCGGCGATGTCGTAGCGCAGCTCGCGCGGCGGCAGCGCGTCGAGGCCCATGTTCCGGGCGGCATTGTCCTCCGCGCTGGTGACGATGTTCCAGCCGAAGCGCCCCTCGGACAGGCTGTCGATCGTCGAGGCGAGACGGGCGAGCGTATAGGGATGATATGACAGCGTCGACAGCGTCGCGACGATGCCGAGGCGTGACGTCGCGCCGGCGAGCATCGCGGAGAGCGGCGCGGGATCGCCCTTGGGCGCGGTTCCCTGCGCCTGCGCGAGATAGATTTCGCTGGTGCCGCCGTAGGTGTCGGGGATCGCCAGCTTGTCTTCGAGCAGGATGAAGTCGAAGCAGGCGCGCTCCAGCGTCTGCGCGAAATCGATGAAGTAGCGACCGTTCCAGGGCTGGCCGTCGCCGGCGTAGGTGCCGGTCCAGGGATCGGCGGTAAAGCTGCTAAACCAGCCGAGGTGGAATCTGGTGGCCATGACGATCCTGGAGACGACAACGTGCGCCTCTGTGTCCGCTGGCCGCGAGAGGGTCTTGTTGACCAACGCCCAGGGCGTTGACCGCCAACGCAAACGGCCCCGTCCGACAAGATCGGCGCGCCCGGCGTTGTTAGCGAGGGCCGCAAGTCGAAAGGAACCGACGATGACCGTGCCGTTCAGTGGAGAAGACCTGCCGTCGCAGCATGGCGGCAAGGACTTCGGCGTGTTCCTGCCGATGGGCAACGGCGGCTGGATCATCTCCCGGAACACGCCGCGGCTCGATGGGAGCTACGCCTACAACCGTCGCGTCGCCGTATTGGCCGAGAACCTGGGCTTCGACTTCCTCATGTCGATGAGCAAGTGGCGCGGCTTCGGCGGCGATACCGGCCACTGGGATCGCGTGCTGGAATCGCAGGTGTTGATGGCGGCGCTCGCGGAGGCGACGACGCGCATCAAGATCTGGTCGACCGCGTGCACGCTCATGTTCAATCCTGCCGCGGTCGCCAAGATGATCGCGACGATCGACGACATCAGCGGCGGCCGCGCCGGCCTCAACATCGTCACGGCCGCGTTCCGGCAGGAGTTCGCGCAGATGGGCGCGTGGCGTGACGACCTCAACCATGATGCGCGCTACGATTATGCCGAGGAGTGGGTGAGCGCGGTCAAGCGGCTGTGGACCGACGAGGCGGTGACGCTGGAAGGACGCCATGTCCGGCTTGACGACTGCCGTTCCGCGCCCAAGCCGCAGAAGCGGCCGTTCCTGGTTTGCGCGGGGATGTCGCCGCGTGGCGTCGACTTCACGCTCGACCACATGGACGGCATCTTCGTCACCGGCCGCGACACCACGCATCTGGGCGAGGTCAGCCGCGCGGCCAAGGCGCAGGCCGCCGATCGCGGACGCTCGATCAAGACATACACGCAGATGACCCTCGTGATCGGCGATACGGACGCACAGGCGGCCGCGCGGGCGCAGCATTTTCGCGATGGCCTGGACGAGGGCGCGCTGCGCGGAATGCTGCGAGCCTTCGGCGTCCTCGACAGCGAAATGGGCCAGGAGAATGCGTTCGTCGCGTCCGCCCGATCCTCGTTCATGACTCCCAGGATCATCGGATCGGCCGAGACGGTCGAGGCCGATCTCGCCCGGCTCATGATCGAGGCGGAGCTGGACGGCGTGCTGCTGATCTTCCCCGACTATATGAACGACATGGCGGTGTTCGGTCGCGAGATGCTCCCGAGGCTCCGCGCCCGGTTCGATGTCGGGCGCCGGACCGCGGCGTGACTCCCCGAGGCCGTTGGGGGATTGTCGTGAGCTGATGACGGCGGCGAGACAGATCATTGCCGAGCAGCTCTGATCGTTCTGTCAGATCAGGCGCGGGATGGCGGCCTCTTCAATTCGAAAGCGTGCCTCGGGATGCTCCCGCGATCCGCGCGCCTGGCCGCGATGCTGCGCGACGTTCCTGCCGAAGCCCGGCACGAGGGGGCGATCCAGCCTGCTGCTGAGCCAGAGCCGAAGCAGGTGACGGCGGCGCTGCGGTTCGGGGTGATCGAAGAACTCGGTCCGCGCGTGCATCGCGGCGAAGTTGGACAGCCACTGGATGTCGCCCGGCTGGAAGTCCATCTCGATCGCCATGCCCGGCTCGTAACTGATCTCGTCAAAGAGGCGGAGCACCTCGCGCTGGTCGTCCGTCAGCCGGGGCACGTCCGGATAATTCTGCGCGGTCAGGATGAAGTAGGAGCCGGCATACATGCTGAACACATCGCCTGCGGTGCTGATGATGGGCGAGCTGTAGGTGTCGGCGGGCGCGTCCGGATCCTGGCCGCGCCAGTCGAAAAAGAAGGGCTCGTACAGCAAGGGCACGAGGTCGGGCCGCCGCCGCAGGATCTCGTTGTAGATCTGCGCGCCGGAGACCAGGCACGACGTGCCGCCCGCCTTCGCCGACCGGAGGCACATCAGCGCCACGATGTTCGAACTGTCCGAATGGTATACGCAGCCGTCGCGGACCTTCGACGGCAGCGCGGTCGGATCGGCCATGGTCTTGTCGGACGTGGCATAGATATGATCGATGACGTCGCCCATCTCGTTCTGCCGGATGGGCTCTCCCATATGGAGCCCCAGGATATAGTAGATCGCCGCCGAGAGCGCGTCCGAGTAGAGGTGCGTCCGCAAGCCGCGGACGAGCAGGAAGCCACGTCCATATTCGACCTCCTCGCGCCACGATGCCACTGCCGGCGCGCACTCCACGAGCCTGAACTCGTCCGCCGTCACGTACCGCAGGTCGGGATCATGAGCGAGGAAGCGGCCGCCGAGCGCTTCGAGCTCGCGAATCTGGGCATCGCTGAGGTGGCTTATCCAGTCGCCATCGCGCGTCAGCCGATCGCCGCGCCAGGCCGCCGCCGTCGTGACCGGGCGATAGGCGGAGAGAGTAGCCATAACCGTCGCTCCTTCGATGCGTCGCTTCGTCGCCCGTACGGCGGGGTTTGGTCGCCATCTTGTCGTGGGATGTCCGAAAAGCGGATACGGCATCGCCTTCAAGCGATGCAACGGCCTGCTCACGCCTCCGCCGGCCCGCCATCGACGTCGAACGTCACGCCCTG
>CAXTPE010000096.1:0-9713 GCA_964245925.1 uncultured Sphingomonadaceae bacterium | reverse complement strand
CCTCGTCGAGCACGCCCTTCAGCCGCTCCTCGAACTCGCCGCGATATTTGGCGCCCGCGATGAGGCTGCCCATGTCGAGCGCCATCACGGTGCGATCCTTGAGGCTGTCCGGAACGTCGCCGTTGGCGATGCGCAGCGCGAGGCCCTCGACGATCGCGGTCTTGCCGACGCCCGGCTCGCCGATGAGGACAGGATTGTTCTTGGTGCGCCTGGCGAGCACCTGGATGGTGCGGCGGATCTCCTCGTCGCGCCCGATCACCGGATCGAGCTTCCCGTCGCGCGCGGCCTGGGTGAGATCGCGCGCGAACTTCTTCAGCGCGTCGTAGCGGTCCTCGGCGGACGCGGTGTCGGCGGCGCGGCCGCCGCGCAGCGCGTTGATCGCGGCGTTGAGCCCGTCGGCCTTCAGCCCGGCCTCGGCGAGCGCCTTGCCGGCGGCGGTGGTGGAGGCGAGCGCGAGCGCCAGCAGCAGCCGCTCGACGGTGACGAAGCTGTCGCCGGATTTCTGCGCGATCTGCTCGGCGGCATCGAGCACGCGGATCGCCTCGTTGTCGAGCCCCGGCGGCTGGTTGGCGCCGTTGCCGGATACCGCCGGCAGCTTCGCCAGCGCCGCGTCGACAGCGCCCGCCGCCGCCCGCGCCGAGCCGCCCGCCCTGGCGATCAGCCCGGCGGCCATGCCCTGCTCGTCCTCGAGCAGCGCCTTGAGGATGTGCTCCGGCGCGATCCGCTGGTGGTTCAGCCGGATCGCGACGGTCTGCGCGGATTGCAGGAAGCCTTTCGCGCGGTCGCTGAATTTCTCTAGGTTCATGGAAGCTCTCGTCCCTGCTGTCGTGGCGCAGAGATGGTGTGGCCGATTTGCAACACAAGCCCGCCAACGCGACGATATTGCCGCGCGCGCCGCAGCCCCTATGATCGCGCCGCTCGCCGCTCCGCGAAAGGCCCGTGTTGAAGCTTGCCCTGTTCCTCCCGGCCGCGCTGGCGCTGGCGTCCGCGCAGATCCTCGCCGCCGCGCCCGCCGCCGCTCCCATCGCGACGCTCGCGCGCGCGGTGTCGATCCCCTACGAGACGTTCACGCTCCCCAACGGCCTCACCGTCGTCGTCCACACCGATCGCAAGGCGCCGGTGGTCGCGGTGTCGGTCTGGTATCATGTCGGCTCGAAGGACGAGCCGGCGGGGCAGACCGGCTTCGCGCATCTCTACGAGCATCTGATGTTCTACGGCTCGGAGAATGTGCCGGGCTCCTTCTTCGAGCCGCTCGAGCAGATCGGCGCGACCGACATGAACGGCTCGACCGCCAACGACCGCACCAATTATTTCGAGACGGTGCCGACGCCCGCGCTCGCCTACACGCTGTTCCTCGAAAGCGACCGCATGGGGCATCTGCTCGGCGCGCTCGACCAGAAGCGGCTGGATGCCCAGCGCGCCGTCGTCCAGAACGAGAAGCGCCAGAACGACAACCAGCCCTATGGCCTCGTCGATTACGCGCAGCTCGCAGCACTCTTCCCGGCCGATCACCCCTATCGCCATCCGGTGATCGGCTCGATGGCGGACCTGGACGCCGCCGGCCTCGCGACGGTCAAGACCTGGTATCGGCTGCACTATGGGCCGAACAACGCCGCGCTGGTGCTCGCCGGCGACATCGACCTCGCCACCGCGCGGCCGCTGGTGGAGCGCTATTTCGGCGACATCCCGGCCGGTCCGAAGTCCGTGCCCGCCGCCGCGCCGGTGCCGACGCTGCCCGCGCGGAAAGACGAGACGATCCACGACGACGTCGCCACCACGCGGCTCTATCGCGACTGGGTGGTGCCCGGCCGCACCGACGACGACGCCGTCGCGCTCGACATCGCCGCCAGCATCCTCGGCGGCCTCGCCAGCTCGCGGCTCGACGACGTGCTGGTGCGTGGCGAGAAGCTCGCCGTCGGCGTCTCCGCCTCGCTCCAGCCGCTCGAGCGCGTCGGCCTGTTCGAGGCGAGCGTCGACGTGACGCCGGGTGCCGATCCCGCCACGGCGGGCAAGCGGCTGGACGCGATCATCGCCGATCTGATCGCGAACGGCCCGACGCAGGACGAGGTCGACCGCGCCGTCACCCGCGAGATCGCCGACCGCATCCGCGGGCTGGAGTCGGTCGGCGGCTTCGGCGGCAAGGCGGTCGCGCTCGCCGAGGGGCAGCTCTATGCGGGCGACCCGGGCTTCTCGCGCAAGCAGCTCGCCCGCTATGCCGCGCTCACCCCGGCGACGGTGCGGGCGGCGGCGCGAAAGTGGCTGAGCCGCCCGGTCTATGCGCTTACCGTCGCGCCCGGGCCGCGCGGCGCCTATCAGGAGGCGAAGGCGGCGCCGCCGTCGACGCCGGCGATCGCGCCCTCCGGCGGGTCCGCCGCGATCGGTACGGCGAAGCGGGTGCCACCGGCGGTCGGCGACATCGCCGACCTGCGCTTCCCGGCGGTCGAGCGCGCCAGGCTCGCCAACGGCGCCACCGTCGTCTATGCCCGCCGCGCGGCCGTGCCGCTCACCCGCGTCGCGCTGTCGTTCGACGCCGGCAACGCCGCCGATCCCAGGGACAGGCTCGGCACCCAGTCGCTGCTGCTGGCGCTGCTCGACGAGGGGACGGCGGCGCGCGGCGCGCAGGCGATCGCCGCCGAGGAGGAGCGGCTCGGCGCCGCGATCGGCGCCGCCGCCTCGATGGACCGGACGAGCGTGCAGCTTGCCGCGCTCACCGCCAATCTCGCCCCCTCGCTCGATCTGCTCGCCGACATCGTCCGCAACCCCGCGCTCGACGCGGGCGAGATCGAGCGCGTCCGCGTGCAGCAGCTCGCGCGCATCCGCGAGGAGACGAGCAGCCCGCAGGCGATCGCGCTCCGCACGCTGCCGCCGCTGCTCTACGGGCCGGCGCACCCCTATGGCGTGCCGTTTACCGGCACCGGCGATCCCGCCGCGGTCGCCCGGGTGACGCGCGCCGATCTGCTCGCCTTCAAGGATGCCTGGCTGCGGCCTGATCGCATGACCGTGTTCGTGGTGAGCGATCGGCCGCTGGCCGAGGTGCTGCCGCTGATCGATCGCGGCATCGGCGGCTGGCGGGCGTCGCCCACGCCGGCCGGCGTCAAGGATTTCGCGGTCCGGCCGCCGCCGCCGCGCCCGCGCATCCTGCTGATCGATCGCCCCGGCGCGCCGCAGTCGATGATCCTCGCCGGCGAGATCCTGCCGGGCAGGGGATCGGACGAGCTGCTGCCGCTGCTCGCCGCCAACGACGTGCTCGGCGGCGGCATCCTCTCGCGGATCAGCCTCGATCTGCGCGAGGCCAAGGGCTGGGCCTATGGCGCCGGCACGAGCGTCTATCGCGTGCTCGACGCCTCGCCGCTGCTCGCCTATGCGCCGGTGCAGACGAACCGGACCGGCCCGGCGATCGCCGCGCTGCGCGCCGACATGCAGGCCTATCTCACCACCAGCGGCGTCACCGCGCCCGAGCTCGCGCGCACCGTCAACAGCAGCGTCCGCGCGCTCGCCGGCGCGTTCGAGACCGGCGGCCAGGTGCTCGGCGGCATGCAGCGCAACCTGCTCTACGGCCGGCCGGACGACTATTACGATCATATCGCCGACCGCTACCGCGCGCTTACCGCGCCCGGGCTCGATGCGGTGGCGCGGGCCGCGATCGATCCGGCGAAGCTCGTCTGGGTGGTGGTTGGCGATGCCGCGAGCGTCGCGCCGCAGCTCGGCGGGCTCGGCCTGCCGGTCGAGACCGTGAAGGCGCAATGAGGGAGTTCACGACGATGGCGAATATCGACGGCGCATGGGAGTGCGTCACCCAGTCGCCGATGGGCGAGCAGCGCTCGACGCTGACCATCGCCAGCCATGGCGACGGCACCTTCACCGGCACCAACGGCGGCGCGCTGGGCTCGGTCGACGTGCGCGACGGCCGCGTCGAGGAGGATCGCATCCGCTTCTCGATGGAGATTCCGATCCCCCTGCCGATGAAGCTCACCTGCGAGGCGACCATCGCCGGCGACGCGCTGGCCGGGCTCGTCACCGCCGGCATCTTCGGCAGCTTCCCGATCAAGGGCACGCGGCGGGGCTGAGCGGTTCTCGACCGGTCTGCGCCACGTCCCGTTCCGTGCCGAGCGAAGTCGAAACGCAGCTACCGTTGGCGCATGCCCTTCGACCGCGCCCAGGGCGAACGGACGACGCTGCACCAGTCTGGCCGAAAAACCACCCCAGCGCAGGATGAAGGCGGCCGCGGCTGCCGGCCGCCTTGCCCTCTCCCATGGGTCGCGCTCTAACCCGCCATCAGCCAGGTGACGTGCCCCATCTTGCGGCCGGGGCGCGCCTCGTGCTTGCCGTAGAGGTGGAGGTGGGCGCGTTCGTCGGCGAGGATCGCGGGCCAGCGCGCGGCGTCGGCGCCGATCAGGTTCTCCATCTCGACGCGCGGCGCCGTCCGGTCGGTCGCGCCCAGCGGCAGGCCGCAGATCGCGCGGATGTGGTTCTCGAACTGCGAGGTGGTGGCGCCCTCGATCGTCCAGTGGCCGGAGTTGTGGACGCGCGGCGCCATCTCGTTGAAGACCGCCCCATGCTGCGCGGCGAAAAATTCGCACGCGAGCACGCCGACATAGTCGAGCGCCTCCGCGATCCGGCCCGCGAGCGCGCGCGCCGCCGCGACATGGCCCGCGAACACATCCGGCAGCGGCACCGCCGAGCGGCGCAGGATGCCGTCGACATGGGCGTTGTCGGGCGCGTCCCAGAAGCGGATGGCGCCATCCTCGCCGCGCACCAGCAGCACCGAGAACTCGCGATCGAAGCGGACCTCGCCCTCGAGGATCAGCGGCACCGCCCCGCTGCCGAGCGCCGCCCAGGCCGCGCCGGCATCTCCCGCCGCCTCGATCCGCGCCTGACCCTTGCCGTCGTAGCCGAAGCGCCGCGTCTTGAGGATCGCCGGCGGCTCGAGACGCCGGATGCCCGCGTCCAGCGCCGTCCGCCGATCGATCCGGCACCATGGCGCCGTCTCGCCGCCGAGCGCGGCGACGAAGCGCTTCTCGGTCAGCCGGTCCTGCGCGATCTCGAGCGCGCGCGCGCCGGGCCGCAGCTTCTCGCCCAGCGCGGCGAGACCCGCCACCGGCACGTTCTCGAACTCGTAGGTGACGACGTCGACCTGCTCCGCGAAGGCGGCGAGCGCCCGCGCGTCGGCATAGTCGGCGCGCGTCCAGCCGGCGCTCACGTCGGCGGCGGGGCCGCTCGCCTCGGGCGCGAGGATGCGCGTGCGGTAGCCCAGCGTCGCCGCCGCGATGCCGAGCATACGGCCGAGCTGGCCGCCGCCGAGGATGCCGATCGTGCCGCCGGGAGAGATCATGGGGCCGGGATCATGCGTCCGGCGTGTCCGCCACCTTCGCGGTCTGCGCCTCGCGCCAGGCGTCGAGCCGCGCCGCGAGCGCATCGTCGGTGGTCGCCAGCATCGCGGCGGCGAGCAGCGCCGCGTTGATCGCGCCCGCCCGGCCGATCGCGAGCGTGCCGACGGGCACGCCGGCCGGCATCTGGACGATCGAGAGCAGGCTGTCGACGCCGTTGAGCGCCTTGCTCTCGACCGGCACGCCGAGCACCGGCAGGCGCGTCATCGCCGCGGTCATGCCGGGCAGGTGCGCCGCGCCGCCCGCGCCCGCGACGATCGCCTTCAGGCCGCGCGCCACCGCGCCCCTGGCGTAGTCGTAGAGCCGGTCAGGGGTGCGGTGCGCGGAGATGATGCGGGTCTCGTGCGGCACGTCGAGCGCCGCCAGCGTGTCGGCGGCATGGCGCATCGTCTCCCAGTCGGACGAGGAGCCCATGATGATGCCGACGACGGGGGCGTTCACCTCACCGCTCGCTCAGATAATAGCGGTCGGTCGCGGTCAGGTCGTCGCCGAGCGCGTAGACGATCGGCTGGCCGGTCGGGATTTCCAGGGTGGTGATGTCGTCGTCGGGGATCGCCGAGAGATGCTTGACCAGCGCGCGCAGCGAATTGCCGTGCGCGGAGATCAGCACGCGCTCGCCCGCCTTCAGCGCGGGTGCGATCGTCGCCTCCCAATAGGGCAGCACGCGCGCGATCGTGTCCTTGAGGCTCTCGGCACGGGGGATCGCGATGCCGGCGTAGCGGCGGTCCGCCGAGAGGTCGTAGTCGTCGCCCGGCGCCAGCGCCGGCGGCGGCGTGTCGAACGAGCGCCGCCAGATCTTCACCCGATCCTCGCCATGCCGCGCCGCCGTCTCGGCCTTGTCGAGCCCGGCGAGCCCGCCATAATGGCGTTCGTTGAGGCGCCAGTCCTTCTCCACCGGCAGCCACAGCCGCCCCATCGCCTCCAGCGCGAGGTTCAGCGTCTTGATCGCGCGGGTCTGGACGCTGGTGAAGCAGCGATCGAAATCGAACCCCTTCGAGGCCATCAGCTCGCCGGCGGCGGTCGCCTCGGCGATGCCCCGCGCGGTGAGGTTCACGTCCCACCAGCCGGTGAAGCGGTTCTCGAGGTTCCAGGCGGACTGGCCGTGGCGGATGAGAACGAGTGTCGGCAAGGCTTCCCCCGGGCGAGTGAAGCACCCGCTCTTAGGGGAGGGCGGCGGCGGCGGTAAAGCCCGAACCTCGCCGGGGTGACGACAGGGTTACAGCATCCCGATCATGTCGTGCAGCGCGCCCAGGCAGTCGGCGCCGAGCCGGGCGGAGCGTTCAGCGGACCAGCCCGTCTCCGCGTCGGGCAGGTCGTCATTGTCCTTGAACGGCATCTCCAGCGTCATCGCGACGCAGCCGAAGCGCTCGGCGAGCTGGTTGGTCGACATCGACAGATTGGCGGTGCCGGGCCTGGTCGTGCCGTAGCCGTGCCTGGTCTGGAAATCCGGCGTCCGCCTCGCCAGCGCCTCGGCATAGGCCGCATAGCCCGCGCTCTGCGCCTCGGTGAGCGAGGGGATGCCCTCGAAGCCGGCGAGGAAGACATAGGGGATCGCCTCGTCGCCATGCACGTCGATCGCGAAATCGACGCCGCGCGCGTCCATCGCGCGCAGCACGTGGAGCACCTCCGGGCTCTTCTCGAGCGAGGGCGCGTGCCACTCGCGGTTGAGGTTCACGCCGGCGGCGTTGGTGCGCAGATGGCCGCGCACCGATCCGTCGGGGTTCATGTTGGGCAGGATGCGGAAGCGTGCCCTGGCGCGGAGGCTGCGCGCGATCGGGTCGGCGGCGTCGGCGAGCCGGGCGAGCGCGCCTTCCATCCACCATTCGGCCATGCTCTCGCCGGGATGCTGGCGCGCGTAGAGCCAGACATTCAGCGGCCCCTCGCCGACGGTCAGCAGGTCGATCTCGCGCCCGTCGAGCGTCCGCCCGAGCGATTCGCAGGTGAAGCCCGGCTCGGTGGCGGCGTCCGCGACCAGCGACTGGTGGCGCTCGTAGGAATAGGGCGCGAAATAGGCGTACCACACGCTGTCCGCCTGCGGAGCGTGGCGGATCGAGAGCGTGCCGTCGGCATAGTCGGTCGGCACGCGGAACCAGTGCTCGCGGTCGTAGGAGGCGCAGGCGCGATAGTCCGTCCAGCCGCCGGGGTAGGCGGACGTACCGGCGTTCCCGATCGCCAGCGTCAATGCGCGCCCGGCGCCGCCGGTGACGCGGAAGTGGAACCACTGGTAGAAGTCCGACAGATGATCGTGGACGATCTCCAGCGCGGCATGGTCGCCGTCGATGGCGAGGACGCGGATGTTGCCGCTGTCGAAGGCGGCGGTGATGCTCAGCGGTGGCGTGGCGCTCATTTCACCGTGATAGTGCGCCCGGACTCGCCGGGGAAGTCCCGGAACAGCGCGCGCGCCAGCCGCGCCGTCTCGACGTCCGGCGAGGCGTCGCGCGATCCGCCGCGCACCTCGTCGCTGGCGCGGCCCTCCCAGAAGGCGCCGCCGGTGGCGCTGTCGCGGAGCTGGACGCCGAGCTCGGTGCCGATGATCTGGGTGGGGCGCGATCCGCCGAGCGGGAAGCTCACGCCGCCGCCGACGCCCACGCCGCCGCCGCCGCGATAGCCGCCGCCGCCGGTGAAGCCGCCGAGGCCGAGCGAGAAGCCGGACGAGCGTGGCGGCCCTTCCCGCAGGCCGTGGTTGACGGTGATCGCGGCGACGAGCGGCGCGGGGCCGCCGACGACATGATAGCCGAGCCGGGTGAGCTCGGCGGCGACCGGCGCGGCATAGGCCTGGAACTCGAGGCTCTGCACGTCGCCGCCCTGCGCGGGCGCGATCGCGATGTCGCCGCCGGGCGCGACCTGGGCGAGGTGGAAGCGCGTGACCGTCACGCGCGGCGCGGCGATCGCCGCGGCCGGAATCGCGGCGGCCGCGGCGAGGACGAGGAGGGTCGGAAGCTTGCGGTACATCGCCAGTCACTCCAGCGGCTCGGGCGCCGTCATCTGCTGCGGGAAACGCACTCCCGATCGGATCGGACGCATTGCGCCAGCCTGAACGGGGCGCGCTCGGCTTGACTTGGACGGGAGCCGCTTCTAGGCGGGCGCCTCGTTTTTCCGACCAGACCAGAGACGGCGCCGCCCCATGAAGATCCGCAATTCCCTCAAGTCGCTGAAGGGCCGCCATCGCGACAATCGCGTGATCCGCCGCCGCGGCCGCACCTACGTCATCAACAAGACCAACCGCAGGTTCAAGGCGCGCCAGGGCTGAACCCGGCCGCTCCGCGCGCCGTCGTCCTGGACGTCGGCATGGTGCTCTACGACTGGGATCCGGCGCGGCTCTATCCGGACGCGGACCCGGCGCATGTCGCCCGCTTCCTCGCCGAGGCCGCGACCTTCGCCTGGCATGAGCAGCACGACATCGGCCGCCCGTTCGCGGAGACCTCCGCCGAGCTCGCCGCCGCGCACCCGCATTACGCGCCGCTGATCGCGCGCTGGGGTCCGGATTTCGGCAGGAGCCTGACGCCGGTTCCCGGCATGGCGGCGATCGTCGCCGCGCTCGCCGCGGCGGGCGTGCCGCTGTTCGCGATCACCAACTTCTCGGCCGAGTTCTGGGCGCCGTTCCGCGCGGCCGAGGCGGCGCTGTTCGATCGCTTCGCCGGCATCCTCGTCTCGGGCGAGGAGCGGCTGGTGAAGCCCGATCCGGCGATCTACGCGCTGGCGATGGCGCGGTTCGGGCTGGCGCCGGGCGAGGCGCTGTTCGTCGACGACCGGCTCGAGAATGTCGCGGCGGCGGAGGCGGCGGGGCTGATCGGGCACCTGTTCCACGATGCCGCCACGCTGCGCGCGAAACTGGAGCGGCTGGGGCTGCCGTAGCCGGCCCATCCCCGGACCTCCGTTCGCCCCGAGCGCGGTCGAGGGGGCTTGCGCTCGCGGCCGCGCCTCGACTTCGCCCGGCACGAACGGGCGGAAGAGGAGAAGGACTGGAGAGAAGAAGCGCCCCGCTAGCCCGCGTCCTCCGCCTGCACCTCGCTCTTGCGCTCCAGCGCGACCTTGCTCATCGCCACGATCGGATCGGCGAGCGCGAGGCCCATGATCCCGAACAGCGCGCCAAGCAGCAGCTGCATGCCGAGGATCAGCGCCGGCGGCAGATCGACCGAGCGCCGCGCCACATAGGGCACCACGACATAGCCGTCGAACACCTGCACGGCGGCATAAACGCCCATCGCCAGGAAGCCGGTGGTCGATCCCGCCGAGAAGCCGACCAGCACGGTAAGCGCGCCCGAGACGAGCGCGCCGATGTGCGGCAGGACGGCGAGGATGCCGGTGAGCACGCCGAGCAGCAGC
>CAXTPE010000095.1:0-9846 GCA_964245925.1 uncultured Sphingomonadaceae bacterium | reverse complement strand
CCGAGACCGGCAAGTCGGTGCGCTATCTGGTCGGCACGATGATCGAGCTGCCGCGAGCCGCGTTGAAGGCGGGCGAGATCGCCGAGGTGGGCGAGTTCTTCTCGTTCGGCACCAACGACCTGACGCAGACCACGCTCGGCGTCAGCCGCGACGACGCCGGCCGCTTCCTCACCACCTATGTCGACAAGGGCATCTACGCGAGAGACCCGTTCGTCAGCCTCGACGTGGAAGGGGTCGGCGAGCTGATCGCGCTCGCCGCCGAGCGCGGCCGCGGGACGCGGCCCGGCATCAAGCTCGGCATCTGCGGGGAACATGGCGGCGATCCCGCCTCGATCCTGTTCTGCGAGCAGATCGGCCTCGATTACGTCTCCGCCTCGCCCTATCGCGTGCCGATCGCGCGGCTGGCGGCGGCGCAGGCGGCGCTGGCGGCGACGGCGTGAGCGCGCCCGCGATCATCGCGGCGGCGCTGCTGCTGACCGGCAGCGCATCGATCGCGGCGCCGGGCGTCATCACGCCCGCGCCGGAGACGACGCCGATGAAGCCGATGGGCGCCGCCGATCGCACCGCCAACGGCCCCTCGCCGCTGGCCACGCCGCCGGCGGATGTCGGCGCGGCGCCCGATCCCGACGAGGCGCCGGCGCCCACCGACAACGCGACGGCACCTGCCCCACGCTAGCGAGCGCGGGATGGCGTCAGCTTTACCTATCGTCATCCCAGCTTTCGCGGGGATGACGAAGAGAAACAGCGATCCCACCCGATGACATCCGACTCTGGTCTGATGTCATCCGGCTCTACGGAGTTGCAGCGCCGCTCCAGCGCGTTCGGTGCTCGTCGAGCTTGCCCTGGGCCAGCAGCGCCGCCTGCTCGCGCCACTCCTCGCGCGCGATCGCGCCCGGCTCCGCGCCGAGCTTGCCTTCGAGCGCGGCCGCGTCGGTGTCGGAGAGGTTGGCGATGTCCCGGTAGCGGTGCGTGCCGAGCTCGTTGAGGCGGGTCTCGCCCGATCGGCCGACGCCGCGGATCAGCGCGAGATCGTCGCGCCCGCCCGATGCCGCCGCGCCGATCGCCGCCGCCGTGCCGATGCCGACCGGATGCGCCGCGGTCTGCCGCTCCAGCTCGGCGATGCGCGCGTTGGAGGCGGCGATCCGCGCCTCGGCGGCCTCGCGGCGCCGGCGTTCGTCCGCCGCCTCGCGCCGCCACCTGGCACCGCCAGAGCGCGAGAGCAGCCCGAGCAGCCAGCCGAGCACGAGCGTCAGCCCGAGCACGGCGAGCTGGTTCATGGTGAAATGCAGCATCGCGAACGCCTCCCTGTTGTGGAGGCAGAACGGGCCGGCGGACCGGCCCGTTCCTTCGAGGGGTCAGACGCCCTTGCTGCCGAAGGCGTCGGCGATCGAGCAGGCCGCCGGCCCGAGGATGACGACGAACAGCACCGGCAGGATGAAGAGGATCAGCGGCACGGTCATGATCGCCGGCAGCCGCGCCGCCTTCTCCTCGGCGCGCATCATCCGCTCGTTGCGGAACTCGGCCGACAGCACGCGCAGCGCGGACGCGAGCGGGGTGCCGTATTTCTCGGTCTGGATCATGGTGGTGACGACGCCGCGCACATTCTCGAGCGCCACCCGCATCGCCAGGTTCTCGAAGGCCGAGCGGCGATCGGTGAGGAAGCCCAGCTCGATCGCGGTCAGCGTGAACTCGTCGCCCAGCTCCGGGAACGCCTTGCCGAGCTCGCGCGCGACGCGGTGGAAGGCGGCGTCCACGGTGAGCCCCGCCTCGGCGCAGATCACGAGCAGGTCGAGCGCATCCGGCAGGCCCTTGCGGATCGCGTGGCTGCGCTTGGTGATGGCGTTCTTGAGCCAGATGTCGGGCGCCTTGTAGCTCAGGATCAGCGTGCCGGCGACGAGCAGGTAGCGCTTGATCGGCCCCCAGGTCGGGAAATAGTCGATGACGTAGACGACGAGGATGATGAACACGCCGAGCACGATCGGCAGCACCAGCCGCGCGAAGATCACCCCCACCGCTGCGTCCTTGGAACGCACGCCGGCCTGGAGCAGCGCGATCTGCGCCTTCTTGAGCTGGCTGTCCTGAAGCACCTTCAGCGATCCCAGGAAGGAGCGCATCAGGTCGGTGGTCTCGTTGCGGGTGGCGAGCTTGGCGCGGCTGCGCTTGGTGGATGCGGTGATGCCGGCCTTGAGCTGCTCGCGCCGCTCGTTGAGCGCCTTGACGCGCTTGGCCATCGGATCGCGCACCGTCGTCGCGGCATAGATGGCGAACATCACCGCGAGCGCCGCGCATGCCGAGAGCAGCGTCGCCACCCAGACGACGTCCACGCCCATGAAATGCGGAGAGACCGGCTCGCCCATCGTCTTTTCCCTAGATCTCGAAGCTTATCATCTTGGCCATGATGAAGGCGCCGATCGCCATCCAGAGCATGCCGCCGGCGCCGGCGATCATCAGCCGCGGATCCTTGAAGAAGGTCTGCATGTAGCTGCCGTTGATGAACCAGATCAGCCCGAACACGATGAACGGCAGCGATCCGATGATGAGCGCGGATGCCTTGGATTCCGACGACATCGCCTTGATCTTGAGCTTCATCTGCGCGCGCATGCGCAGCACGTTGGCGAGGTTCGAGAGCGTCTCGGCAAGGTTGCCGCCGGTCTCGCGCTGGATCGCCAGCGTGATCGTGAAGAACTGGAACTCGGGCGTGCCGAGCCGGTCGGCGGTCTCCTGGAGCGCGGCGTCCATCGTCCGGCCGATCTTGATCTTGTCGCCGACCGAGCGGAACTCGACGCCGACCGGGCCGGGCACCTCATGCCCCACCACGTTGAGCGTCTCCGAGATCGGCAGGCCGGAGCGCAGGCCGCGCACCAGCAGCTCGATCGCGTCCGGGAACTTGGCGTTGAACTTGTTGATGCGGCGGTTGATCGTCATGCCGACGAACTTGTGCGGGAAGCCCAGACCCACGAACAGCCCGACGAACAGCGCGATCAGCAGCGGCACGCCCTTGAAGCGCAGCAGCAGCATCGTCGCCGCGGTGAGGCCGAGGCAGGCGATGCCATATTGGCCGAGCGTCCACGTCTTGCCGGTCATGTCGAGCCGCTTGCGCAGCATCGCGGGCTTCGGCAGGAACCGCGCCATCGTCGTGTCGAGGCGGGTGTCGCGCGTCGCCAGGATGCGCTTCATCTGCATCTGCGCGACGACGGTGGCGCTGTCCGAATAGCGCACCTTGAGCGCATCCAGCCGCCGGTCCTGCGCGCGATTGGCGCTCGGCCCCTTGAAGGCGGCATAGACCAGCGCCGCGAAGCACAGCAGGCCCGCCATCAGGACGATCATCGGCATCAGCATCGCGGTTCCGTGCCTCCGGTGGGTGTGCGGCTGCGGCGCCGGCTGGCGCCGTCAGCCCTTCGCCTTCTTGCTGGGCAGCATGGCGCGAAGCCCGCCGAGCTTGCCGAGCAGCGACTGGCCCATCGGCCCCGCCTTGCCGGCCATCCTCGCCGCCTTGCCCTGCTTCGGATCGGCCAGCGTCAATATGTCGGCGGCGCGCACCAGATGCCGGCTGATGTCGATCAGCGAGGTGCCCAGCTTCGATGTCTTGCCGACCTCGGCGAGCGGCTTGCCGAGCTTGGCGGCCTGTGCCGTCAGCTTGGCGTCGAGCGGGATGACATAGTCGATCCTGCGCTCGATCGAGGCCTCGAAATCCTTGCGGCTCACCTCGATCGCGCCCGCCGGCGCCACCTTGTTGGCGACGATCACCACCTGGGTGCCGGGCGCGTTCGCCTTCAGCCAGGAGAGGATGCGGATCGCGTCGCGCGCGCACGCCAGCGTGAACTCGGTGACCAGCAGGCAGGTGTGGCAATCGTGGAGCAGGTGCGGATGCTGGACGAGCATCGCGCGCGGCAGATCGACCACCGTGCACTCGAACGCGCTGCGCATCTCCTCGACGAGCTGATAATAGGCCGAGCCGTCGGAGATCAGCGGGTGGTTGATCGGTGCCTCGGCGGAGAGCACCGCGAGCTTGTCGTTCGCCTTCACCATCGCGCGCTCGATGAACAGCCCGTCGATGCGGCTGGGATTCTCGATCGCGTCGGTGAGGCCGCGGCCGGGCTCCAGATCGAGACAGAGCGCGGCGGTGCCGAAATGCACGTCGAGATCGAGCAGCGCGGTCGAGCGGCGATGGTTGTCGCCGAGCAGCCAGGCGACCGACGAGGCGATGGTGGACGCGCCGATGCCGCCGCGCACGCCGATCACCGCGGCCATCAGGTGCGGGCGCTCGGCGCCGGCGTCCGCGAGCTTCGGGCCGGACAGCGTGAGCTGGGCATGGGTGAACGCCTCGCGCAACTGGTCGGCGTTGAGCGGCTTCAGCAGATAGTCTTGGATGCCCGACGAGACGAGATCGCGGTAGAGCCGCACGTCGTTGACCTGGCCGGCGGCGATCACCACCGTGCCGGGCTCGCAGACCTCGGCGAGCGCGCCGATGTCGTTGAGCGGATCGCCCGATTCGGAGAGGTCGACGAAGATGATGTTCGGGCTGGCCGACACCGACAGCGTCTGCACCGCGTTGCGCAAGCCGCCCTTGTGGATCTTCTCCGGCGGCCAGCCGAGCTCGATCGCGATCGGGCGCAGCAGCTCGGCGGTCGCCTCGTCGCACACGAAGGCGGTGAAGGGATCGCGCAGCGCGGCGGCGCGGGGATTGAAGGGCGCGTTCATCAGTTGCTCCCGGTGCCGGCGGTGGTGGAGACCTCCTTCAGCGGCTGCTTGCCGGTCGGGTCGGCGATCCGCCACTGGTTGATCGCCTTGGCGGTGACGGCGGCGTCGGTGGTGCTGTTGCCGCTGGGCGTCTGCCCGCGGACCAGATCCTGCGGATTGGCGATCATCGCGGCGAGATTGGTGTTCACGGCACAGCCGAAGTTCGAGCTGGCCGAGGAGGCGAACTCGGGCTGGGAGGCGCGATCCCAGTCCGGGCAGCGATCGACCCGCGCGCTGGCGCGGCTGACCACGACGCGGACATCGCCGGCCGGCACGTCGCCCGGCGTCACCGGCGTGTCGTTACCCAGCAGCAGGCCGTAATGCGCCGCCACCGTCGCCACCGCATCGCGGCTGCCGGGGTGGCCATCGGGCGCCGGGTCGTCGAGCGTGATGGTGTCGCCATAGCCGAGCCTGAGCGAGGCGAACCAGCCATCGAGGCGCTGCGCCTCGCCGGCGGCGAGGCCGCCGCCGCCGGTGCCGACGTCCATCGCATAATCGGCGCGGCTGACGATCGGCTGGTGGACCGTCTCGACGCCGCGGTTGACCGGGCCGCAGGCGCCGAGCGCGCCGAGCAGCGCGAGGCCGAGCGGAGCGGCGATACGCCGCCTGGGCTTGGACATGGGAATGCTCTTCATGACGCGATGCCTCAGTTGAAGGAGAAGCCGGGCGTGGCGGACGCGACCTTGCGGCGCCTGGCGCGCTTGGGGTCGGTGGCGGGCGATGCCTGCGGATCGATCGCGCCGGTGACGGGCGGAACCGCGACCGGCGCCTCCATCCTCGGCATCGGCCGCTGCGCGCCGCTCCTGCCGTCGAAGTCCTGGCCGCCGAGGATGCGCTGGGCATCGGTCGCCGCCTTGTAGCCATCGCTCGGCAGCGCGATCTGGCTCGCCGACACCGGCTTCACCAGATAGGGCGTGACGACGATGACGAGCTCGGTTTCGTTGCGCTTGAACGCGTTGGAGCGGAACAGCGCGCCGATCACCGGCAGATCGCCGAGGAACGGCGCCTTGTCGGTCGAGTTGCTGTGGCTGTTCGAGAGCAGGCCGCCGATCATGAAGCTCTGGCCGGAGCCGAGCTCGACCGTCGTCTCCGCGCGCCGGGTGGTGAGCGCCGGGATCGAATAGCCGTTGAGCGTCACCGCCCCCGCGTCCGACAGCTCCGACACCTCGGGGCGGACCCGCATCGAGATGCGGCCGTCGCCGAGCACGGTCGGCGTGAAGGCGAGGCTGACGCCATATTGCTTGTACTCGATCGAGATCTGGCCGAGCTGCTGCGCGACCGGGATCGGGATCTCGCCGCCGGCGAGGAAGCTCGCCGTTTCGCCGGAAAGCGCGGTCAGGTTCGGTTCGGCCAGCGTGGTGAGGAAGCCGTCGGTCTCGGCGAGGTCGATGGTCGAGAGCAGGTCGAGGCCGAAGGCGTGGCCCGCGAAGCCGAGCGCCGTGGTCCCCGCCTTGAGCAGGCTCTGCCCGAACAGGGTGTTGCCCGGCACGGCGCCGTTGGTGTCGACCGTCGTGCTGTTGGTGACGTCGCCCGGCAGCGTCGAGATCGTGCCCGGCGAGCCGCGGCCGATGCCGAACAGGAAGCCGCCCGAGGTGTCGCGGGTGAGCAGGTTGACGCCGACCGATTTGACGAAGCTGCGGTTGACCTCGACGATCTTGACGTGGAGGCTGACCTGCAGCGGCACCGCGGACTTGAGGCGGCTGACGACCTGCACGTCCTTGCCGACGAAGGCCTGGACGAGGCGCCCCGCCTCCTCGACGTCGTCCGGGCCGGCGACGGTGCCGGTGAGGATGACGATGCCGGACATCGTCGTCGCGGTGATGGCGGCGTCCGGCATGGCGATCTTCAGCATGTTGCCGATGTTGTCGAGATTGGCGCCGACGCGGACGCTGGCCGACCAGACCACGCCGCCGCCCTTGGCGGTCGCGTAGACGGTGGTCTCGCCCTGGCCCTTGCCGAACACGTAGAGCGCGCTCGCCGAGCGGACCTGCACGTCGGCGATGGTCGGATCGGCGACGAACAGGTCGCTCATCGTCGCGGGCAGCCGGACGAGCTGGCCCTTGCCGACCGAGAGCGTCATCACATTGTGCGGCGCGGACGCGGGTGCGCTGGCGAGCGTCGCGGCGGCGAGCGGGGTGGCTCCCATCGCGAGCGCGGCGGCGAGCGCCCCCCCCAGCGCGCCGTGGCGCAGGATCTTCAGTGTGTGCATCTCACTTCCCCCCAGCGGGCGTGACGGTGACGGCGTTGCCGCGCGCCACGTTGACGACGGGCCCCATCGCGACGGCGGCCATGCCGGACCCAGGCTGCGGTCCGCCGGCCATCTGCTGGCTCATCGGGCCGCTGGCCTTGCCGGGCACCGTGCTGCGCTGGAAGCGCGAGACCTCGGCGCCGGTGGTGTAGGTCGGATCGCTGTCGATCGGCCGCGAGGCGACGGCGAGCAGCATCTGGCGCTCGGCCTTGGGATCGTCGGTGGCGGGCACCTTGACCTCGCCGGCGGCGATCGCCTTCTCGAGATCGGCATTGTTGTCGGCGAGGCTGCGCAGCGAGAGCGACAGCGAGCCGAGCGACTGCGCCACCGCGATCTTCTCGGCGATCTTCGGCGTGGCCTCCATCGTCACGGTGGCGAAGGTGCGGACGTCGGTCTTGCCGGTCTCGTCGGTCGAGGTGGTGCGCTGATCGGTGGCGAGCACGCGCAGGTTGCGCACGATCGTCTCGGAGGCCTTGAGCGGCGGGCCGTCGCCGCCGCCGGTGACCTCCTGGGTCAGCACGAGATCGACGCGATCGCCCGGGAACACGAAGCCGGCGACGCCGGCCTGGGCCGATACCGAGACGGTGATCGCGCGCATCCCCGGCCCGAGCGCGGCGGCGAGGAAGCCGCGATCGCCGGGATTGACGACCGCGCCCTGGGTGAGCGGCTGGCCGGCCGTGATGGTGTAGCGCACCACCGATCCGGTGAGCTTGGCCGGATCGAAACCGTCCTGGCCGCGCACATAATAAGCCTTGTCGATCAGATCCTTCGGCCAGGGCTGGAAGCGGAAGGCGTCGGGCGTCAGGATCGTGCCGGTCGGCAGCGGGCGCGTCGCGACCAGCACGTCGGGGCCGGCGGGGACGACGGCGGCGGCCTGGACGGGCGCGACGGCGGCGCTGCCGAACATGCTCTTGGCCATTACCGCGGTGACCGCGGCGACGACGAGCGCGCCGATCAGCAAGGCAAGCTTCTTCACATCCATGGCGCTGTTTGCCCCCTCGAGGCCGATGATTCCGAACGCGGGTTGTCAGCCAAATTGGTAAAGATACCGTTCGCTGAGTATCGTCAGCGCGCCGAACGCGATCGCGACACCGTACGGCACCTCCAGCGTGCCCGTGCGGTGCCGCAGCGCGCGCCCGGCCAGCATCGCCAGCGTCAGCGCGCCGCCCGCCAGCGCCATGACGACCAGCATGCGCAGGCCCGGCAGCGGCGGCAGCCACAGCCCGAGCGCGGCGATCAGCTTGACGTCGCCGCCGCCCATCGCGCGCGCCGCGAAGGCGCCCGAGAAGACGAGCAGCAGCAGGCCCGAGAAGCCGAGCTGCACCGCGACGCCGGGCCACGGCGACACGCCGGTCGCCCACCACCACAGCGGCGCCGCGAGCGCGATGCCGCCGTTCAGCCAGTTCGGGATGATCCGCGCGCGGATGTCGCCGATGCTCGCCGCGACGAGCGCGAGCGCGAGGGCGGCGGCGAGGAGCGCGGTCGCGGACATGTGTTCACGCTAGACGCGGCGGCTTTCCAAACCGTAACGAGCGGCGATGGACGTGGCGGACGCGATGGACTCGGGCGGCGACGGCGGGCGTTTCGACGTCGCGATCATCGGCGCCGGCATCGCCGGCGCGAGCCTCGCCGCCGCGCTTGCCGGCCATGCCCGCGTGCTGCTGCTGGAGAGCGAGGACCAGCCCGGCTATCACGCCACCGGCCGCTCCGCCGCCTTCTGGACCGAGAGCTATGGCGGCCCCGCCGTCCAGCCGCTGACGAGCGCGTCCGGCCCCTGGCTCGCCGCGCCGCCGCCGGACATCGCCGAACGGAGCTTCCTGCGGCGGCGCGGCGCGCTCCACATCGCCCATCGGAATCGCTCCGCTCTCGATGCGTTCGCGGCGGACTTCGCCGGAACGGACCTTGTCCTGGAACCGCTTACGCGGGCGGCGCTGGAGGGGATCGTGCCGGGGCTGCGCGCCGGCTGGGACCATGGCCTGCTGGAAGCCAGCACCGCCGACATCGATGTCGCCGCGCTGCACGCCGCCTGGCTGGCGCGCGCGCGCCGGCTGGGCGCGACGCTGCGCTGCGCCGCGCCGCTGGAGCGCGCCGAGCGGAGCGGCGGCACGTGGCGGATCACCGCCGGCGGCGCGGCGATCCGTGCCGACGTGCTGGTCGACGCGGCCGGCGCCTGGGCGGATGCGGTTGCGGTGATGGCGGGCGCGCGGCCGCTCGGCATCGCGCCCTATCGCCGCACCATCGCGCAGCTCCATGTCGATCCGCCGCCGCCAGCGGACATGCCGCTGGTGCTCGATGCCGCCTGTGGCTTCTACTTCAAGCCCGAGGCCGGCGGGCGGCTGTGGCTCTCGCCGCACGACGAGACGCCGGCGCCGGCCGGCGATGTCGCGCCCGAGGAGATCGATGTGGCGCGCGCGATCGCCCGGCTGGAGGCGGCGGTCGACTGGCGGGTGCTGCGGGTCGAGCGCGCCTGGGCGGGCCTGCGCAGCTTCGCGCCCGACCGGCGGCCGGTCTACGGCTTCGACGCGCGCGTGCCCGGCTTCTTCTGGTGCGCGGGCCAGGGCGGCTTCGGCATCCAGACCGCGCCCGCCGCCGCCGCGCTCGCCGCGGCACTGCTGCTCGGCGGCGCGCCGGATCCGATCGCGGCGGGGATCGATCCGGCGCCCTTTCTGGCGACGCGGTTCGCCTGAAGACCCGCCGGGCGCCTCGCATTCCGCCGCTGACCCGCTACATGCCCGGCGATGACAGCCGCATCCGCCAAAGCCATCTCCGCCCGGCGCACCTTCGCCATCATCTCGCATCCCGACGCCGGCAAGACCACGCTCACCGAGAAGCTGCTTCTATACGGCGGCGCGATACAT
>CAXTPE010000094.1:0-9882 GCA_964245925.1 uncultured Sphingomonadaceae bacterium | reverse complement strand
CGCCTGGACGATCATGCTCTCGGTGGTGGCCTTCTCGATGAGCATGATCGGCACGTTCCTGGTGCGCTCGGGCATCCTCACCTCGGTCCACGCCTTCGCGATCGATCCGCGCCGCGGCAGCTTCATCCTGGCGCTGCTGGCGATCTACATCGGCAGCGCGCTGGCGCTGTTCGGCCTGCGCATCACGACCGTGAAGGAGGGCTCGCGATTCGATCCGGTCAGCCGCGAGGGCGCGCTCGTCACCAACAACCTGCTGCTTTCGGCGATCCTCGGCATTGTCCTGATCGGCACGCTCTACCCGCTGTTCGTCGAGGCGACGACAGGCGAGAAGCTCTCGGTCGGCCATCCCTATTTCGATCGCACCGCCGGGCCGCTCGCGCTGATCCTGGTGAGCGTGATGGCGGCGGGGCCGCTGATGCGGTGGCGGCGCGACGAGCTGGGCGCGGTGGCGCGCCGCGTGGCGGTGCCGGCGCTCATCTGCGCGCTGGCGCTGCTGGCGGCGGCGGCGCTGCTGCCGCCGATCGGCGTGCTGCCGCTGCTGGGGCTCGTCATCGCGATCGGCGTCGGCGCCGCGAGCGTCGCGCCGCTGTGGAGGCGCAACCTGCGCCGCGCGCCGCTGTTCACCTGGGGCATGGTACTGAGCCATTTCGGCATCGCGGTGAGCCTCGCCGGCATGGCCTGCGAGAGCGCGTTCACCAAGGAGACGCTGGTCGCGGCGCGGCCGGGCGACGTCGAGCGGGTCGGGCCGTATCAGGTCCGCTTCGCCGGCGTCGATCCGATCGCCGGGCCGAACTGGACCGCGATCGAGGCGACGCTGATCGCCACCCGCGGCGGCCGCGATCCGGTGACGCTCCACCCGCAGGCGCGCATGTTCGACGAGCCGCCGACCGAGACCAACGAGACGGCGATCGAGACGCTGTGGGACGGGCAGCTCTACACCGTGCTCGGCAAGGACGACGAGAGCGGGCGCTGGCAGCTCCGGCTGTGGTGGAAGCCGTTCGTGACGCTGATCTGGGCGGGCGGCGCGCTCGTCGCGATCGGCGGCGCGCTGGCGCTGCTCGGGCGGGTGAGGCGCGACCTCTTGCCCAGACGTCCGCCTCGCACCGGCTATCTCGACGCATGAGCGACACGCCCGCGCCCGCGCCCGCGCGCCGCCTCCCGTTCGCCTTCTGGCTGTGGCTGCCGCTGATCCTGTTCCTCGGGTTCCTCGGCTTCGCCTCGCTCGGGCTGCTGCATCCGGCCGACAGCAATCATCCCTCGCGGCTGATCGGCCAGCCGCTCCCGGAGTTCAGCCTGCCGCCGGGCGAGGCCGGCAAGCCGGGGCTCGCCGCCGCCGACCTGCGCACCGGCCGGCCGCATCTCGTCAACATCTTCGCGAGCTGGTGCGTGCCCTGCGCCGCCGAGGCGCCGCAGCTCGGCCAGCTCGCCCAGGCCGGCGTGCCGATCGTCGGCATCGCCATCCGCGACCGGCCCGAGGACACCTCGGATTTCCTGGCGCGCTACGGCGATCCCTATCAGCGCCTCGGTGAGGACGGCGAGAGCCGCGTCCAGCTCGCGCTCGGCTCGTCGGGCGTGCCCGAGACCTTCGTGGTCGACGGGCGCGGCATCATCCGCCACCAGCATATCGGCGGGATCATGCCGGAGGACATGCCGGCGATCCTGTCGGCGGTGCAGGCGGCGCGATGAAGCCTCTCCTCCTGCTGCTGCTCATCATGTTCGGGGCGCCGGCGCTCGCGGATTCGCTGATGCCGCCGGCGGTGCTGAGCTACACCCAGCTTCCCGATCCGGCGCGGGAGGCAAGCGCGAAAGCGCTGATGGCGGACATCCGCTGCCTCGTCTGCCAGGGCCAGTCGATCGCCGACTCCGATGCCGAGCTTGCCGGCGACATGCGCGCGATGGTGCGCGAGCGTATCCAGGCGGGCGAGGCGCCGGCCTCGATCCGGCGCTGGCTGATCGCGCGCTACGGTAGCTGGATCAGCTATGATCCGCCGCTGGAGCCGGTCACCTGGCCGCTGTGGGCGGCGCCGCTCGCTCTGCTGGCGGTGGGCGCGCTGCTGGCGCGCGGGCGCTTCCGCCGGCGGCGCGCATGAGCGGCTGGCTCGCGCTGGCGGGGATCGCCGCGCTGGCGTTCCTCGCGCTCTGGCGGATCGCCGGGTTGCGGGGAACGGCGCTCCAGCTCGCCGGCGCGGCGCTGCTGATCGGCATCGCCGGCTATGCCGCGCAGGGCACCCCCGGCGAGCCCGGCGCGCCGCATCCGCCCACGACCGACGCGATGCAGCCCGACAGCGTTTTCGCGACCGAGCGCAAGCAGTTCATGGGCCGCTTCGGGACGAGCGCGCAATGGCTCGACTTCGCCGACGCGCTGCACCGCATGGGCCGCGACCGCTCCGCCGTCACCGCGATCAGGAGCGGCCTGGCCGAGCGCCCGAACGATCCGGACCTGTGGGTGGGTCTCGGCAACGCGCTCGTGATCCACGGCGGCGGGCTCGTCTCGCCGGCCGCGCGGCTGGCGTTCGAGCGGGCGCGGGCGATCGATCCGAACCATCCCGGCCCGAGCTTCTTCATGGGGCTGGCCTATGCGCAGGCGGGGCAGGCGGACAAGGCGATCGCGCTCTGGCAGGACATGCTCGCCAAGGCGCCGGCGGACGCGCCGTGGCGCCGGGACGTCGAGCAGCGGATCGCGAGGCTACAGGGCGCATCCGGTCCGCCGTGACGGATCGGGGCGGCATGAAGTGGCTCCCCGGGACGGGGGAAACCGATGAGTTCTCTTACGACATTCCGCTACCCGAGAGAAGCCGTCGCCGCGCCAGAACCGCCGACGGTACGCAAAGGCCGCTTGAGCCACTACGAACCCGGAAACCAACGTACAAGGATCGGGCGATCTCCCTCGTCCGGCAGCTCGGAACGGTCTCTCCCGACGATCTGCACGGCGTGTGTGTTTATCGCTGCCAGCTCGCCAAACTCTGCGGGGCCGGCTTACTGACACGCGTCAGCTATGGCCGCTACCAGATCGGGCCTGCGGCGGAGCTTTTTTTGCCTCACAACCGCACGACCGAGCAGCTCGATGGCGTAGAGGCTGCGTGACATGATCATGAATTAATGGCTTCCTCATTTGCTGACTTCACTATAACCCCGGCGCAAGCGGAGGGGGAGTTCTGGCGTGCCGAAAGGAGGAGGGAAGGCCAACACGGACGCGCCTACCCAAGAGCCGGAGGTTCCATTGCAAGTGACCATCCCAAAGCGCGTCAAGCGAGCACTCGACCTACGATCGGTCGAGACCGGACGCACGCGCCGAGCGCTCGTGCTAGAGGCGTTGCGCGGGGTTGGAGTTTCGGTAACCGACGATGACATCGCGGGACGTCGGGGGGTCAAAAAGGGATGATGAAGACCTCGGCGCTGCGGCGTCGCTTGCTGGCGCTTGAAAGCTCGCCGCCGCGCGCTTGGCGGGAGACCGGCGCTCACTCCCGTCCCAATCTGCACGGCCTCCTTCGCTACCCGGCCATGATGGTGCCCTGCATGCAGGGAGATATCATCGACGCGATTCTAGCTCACCGGCCGGGTCACTGTCGCGTGTTGGATCCATTTGTCGGGTCCGGCACCGTGATGACGGAAGCTTTAGTTCGTAATCTCGACTTCACGGGCGTCGACATCAACCCGCTGGCTGCGCTTGTCTGCGAGGCAAAGGCAGCGATCGACGCCAACGCCGATGTAGAAGGCGCCGCTCAAACAGTCCTTGCGGCGATACGACTCGACGTCTGTGAAGCTGTCGACGTCGAGTTCCCGGGCCGAAGCAAATGGTTTGACGATCCCAGCGCAGTTAAGTTCTCGGTTCTGCGCCGAGCCATCATGCAGGTCGGCGCGATTGGCGAACGCAAGGTTATGTGGACCGTATTCGCCGAAACCGTCCGCCAATGCTCCAACAGCCGGACCAGCACATATAAGCTCCATATCCGCGCCTCGGACGACCGAGTCGCAGCAGAACGCGTGCTAGAAACTTTCGAAACAAACCTGCGGCAGGCGCTGGTGCGCGTGCGGGAGTATCGTGATCTACTTGGCGACAGGCAGGGAGAAAGGCCGTCCGTTCTAATTATCTGCGAGGACGCGAGAAAGGCCAAGCTGCACTGGGCTAGAGCGGATCACCAAGTTCTAGTGACGTCGCCTCCGTATGGTGACAACCAAACGACCATCCCGTACGGCCAGTTTTCATATCTCGCGATGCGGTGGATTCCGCATGAGGATTTGCCCGGCACGGTCGCAACCCAGCTAATGGCCAACACCAATTCGCTCGATGCGGTCAGCCTCGGTGGCACAGTGCGTGGAGCAGAAGAGAAAGAGGCGGCTGTGAGAAGCGTGTCACGGCATTTCGATGCCTTCGTGCGCGAAGCTGAACGCACAGATCGCCGACGGGCAACCCGTAAGGTCTCAAGTTTCGTAGCAGATTTTGCTGAGGCGCTCGCCCATCTGCGTTCAGGAGCGACGAGCACGGCGCACTGGGTACTGACAACCGGCAACAGAACGGCGGCCGGATTAACCGTGCCGTTCGACGCCATTTGCAAGGATTTGGTCACCAGTCTTGGAGGAAAGCCGATTGCGTCTTTGCGACGTGAGCTGCCTAACAAGCGCATGCCGTCGCGTAACTCCCAGGGCGTCATGATCACGACGGAGACTACCACCGTCGTGGAGTTCAGCTGATGGCCGACGCTGCGGATCACGATGCCGAGCTCCGAGTGGGAGCGCACGTGCTCGTTCAGCTCGGAAGCGAGCTGGTCACGGACGTCGAGCAGGCGATCCTGGAGTGCGTAAAAAATGCGTACGACGCAGATGCTCCCGGCTGCCGGATTGATATCGATACTCGAGAGGTCGGCGCCAAAATCGAGGTCGGTTCGGCTGACCGGTTCTGGGGATTCGATCAACCCGCCGAGACGGTGACAGTCGAATTGCTTGATGAAGCTGGTCAGCCGCTGTCGGTAAGACCTGTCGCAGGTGACGCCGAAATCATTCGCAAACTGAATTACACCGGTCGCATCACCATTGAGGACAAAGGCGATGGCCTTGATCCGGAGCAGCTCCGGAGCTCTTGGCTTGTGATCAGCCGCTCCAATAAGCGCGGCGCGGCTGGCGGCCAGAAAGCCAAGACAAAGAAGGGACGCACTCCGCTCGGCGACAAGGGGTTGGGCCGGCTGGGTTCAATGAAGCTGGGCGATATCTTGCGAATCGAAACCTCCACGTCGTCAACCGGGCCCCTGGCGGTGGCGCAGTTTAGATGGGCGGACTGCGAGTCTGCCCGCACGGTTGATCAAATCCCGGTCTTTGTCGACGCGTTGCCGAACGATGAGGGGTTCAAGGGCACACGCGTCTCAGTGCTCGGTTTGCGAGATTTGCCGGAATGGCGGCGGAAAGACCGTATCGCGGAGATCACCCGCAGCCTTGCGAGATTGATATCGCCATTTGAAGCGACGTCGACGTTCCCGGTTGGGATTAGGCTGGATGGAGACGATCACTCTCTCGTCTCGGTGACGGACGAGCTTCTAAAGCGAGCCGTCGCTGAGTTTGAGTTCGATTGGCACGCCGACCCAAGCGATGCGACCAAGCAGGTCTTGGTAGCGACAGCGAGATTTCGAAAGAGCCTGTTCACGTCGCAGCGCAGCGGAAAGAACAAGGAACGGACCCAGGCGGTGTTCGCAAAGGACGGAGGGGCCGGCTTCGCGACCTCGCTTGAAACATTTGGCCGGCTGAAGGCCTACCGCGACAAGACGATAGACTTGAATGGGGCGTGGTTTGTGGAGCTCAAGCGCACCTTCCAGTGGTCGGATATGCAGCTAGATACCGGTGCTGCGCTGATCGACCCCGGCTCGTTCAAGGGAGCGTTCTACTTCTTTCACTTGGATAAACTCGGTGCCGACGAAGAAGACGGCGGTGATCTGGACGCGCCGGCGGTTGCCGGAATTGGTATCGATCGCAAGCTGCTGCGAGATATGACCGGGATTTCCATCCTCAGGGACGGATTTCGCGTGCGGTCGCAAGGTGACTGGCTCGGGCTATCGCAATCTATGACCTCCGGAAGCACCTACGGGATGCGAGTAGACAACACAGTTGGCTACTTTTCTCTAACGGGGGAAGAAAACTTCAAACTGGTGGAGAAATCCGACCGAGAAGGATTCGTGGAAGACGCCGCATACCGGGGCTTTATGCAAGTTGCCAAACAGTGCCGGGGATTTGCAAACGAAAGCTTAGAGCAGGTTCGCCGCGCCCTTGACGACTACTACAAGAAGCTAATGGCTTCCGCGGACGCGCCGGCGGCCGGCGGCGCAGTCGGTGGTTCGTTCCAGGCGGTGGAGACAGGACTGAAGTCCGCGCAGGACGCTCACGACGAGGCGGCGCGTATAGCTGGCGAGTTGCAGGCCGATCTTGAAGGTCTTGAACGAGATGCCGCCGCCGGAGTACCGGGCCCTGAGGCAGCGGGCCGCGCTCTTAGCGTGGCCAACCGTGCAGTTGCGGCAATGCACAGGGTCCAGACCAAACTGGTCGACGGCGCGCAGGCCGGCGCGAACCTCGTTCGCCTGCGGCAGGAATTCGATGAAAGGGATGAGCAGACTATCGCGCTGTTCGAAAGCGCAGCCGTCGGGCTCAGCGCTCGAGGACTCGCCCATGAGCTGCGGACGCACCTAAGTGAAATCCGGCAGCGCGCCTCAGCAATTGAAAAAATGGCTAAAGGAAGCGGCGGGGAGACGCTACCGCATCTTCGGGCCATAAGGGCGTCGTGCAGTGCGATCTCAAGCGCTGTAGCACTGATCGATCCGATGCTGCCCCGCTCGCGCGCCCTGAAGGAAACCATACCGCTTCGCAGCTTTGTGGAAGAGTTCTTCAAGGGACGGACTTCAAGCTACGAGCGGGCCGGCATTGGAACGCGCATTATCGAGACTGGGGCCGCAGTTCGCGCGAACCGCCCACGACTTACACAGGTGTTCGACAATCTCGTTCGCAACAGCGCCTACTGGCTGCGCCGGGGCGAACTAACCGGCCAAGTCAGCCGGCCGAAAGAGATCGTGGTGGAGTTGACGCCTGCCGGGTTCATCGTGTCGGACACTGGCCCGGGAATAGATCCACACTACGAAGAATCGTTGTTCGAAATCTTTGTGACCGCCAAACCCGAACGGGACACCGGTCAGGGTCTCGGATTGTTCATCGTCACCGAACTGCTCCGGACAGACGGGTGCAACATCGATCTGCTGCCGGACCGCAATGAAGACGGCCGCCGCTATCGCTTCGCGGTCAACCTGCGCCCCCTCGTGGTGCGTGCATGACCATGCAGGTCTCCGAAGCACTCGAAATCCTAGGCGCAAAGCGCGTCATTTGGATTGATGATCGCTTCAATATCACTCCTGTCCAGATCGCCACCCTGCTAACTAACAGTCTGGAGACCGCGCTCGCCTGCGCATTCCCGGAATTGCAAGAGACGCTCGAGGGGTACGAGGTCGACCCTGCTGGCGCTCTCCAGAGTGTTACGCAGATTCTTACCGACCTCGACGCCCAGCGAGTCGAGGAAATCCGGACAGCGTTCTTCGCCCGGGAGAGGACGGAGAAAGATTTCCCGACCAATGAACTTTCTGGCGAAGCGATCGCGAGCGCGTGTCAGCTGCTCGGAGTGTCGACCGAAGATCGTTGGACTTTTGAGAAGGCTGACCAGGACCTGCCAAGCCTCTGCGCCGCCGGCGACGCCGAATTCGGCTACGTCGTCGATTTGAACGAGTCTGGTGGTTCGCCCACGCGCGGATTAGAGATGCTTCGCGCACTTTGGACTGGCAATTCGCAAGGCACGGCCTTCATCCTCACCCACGAGACGGACATTCAGGGGGAGGCAAAAACCGAACAAGAACTCCGCGAGAAGTTGCAAGATCTTGGTGGCCTGGGCTTACCGGTGTGCGTAATTGCCAAGGAGCGCTTATCAGACAAGGCGGGCGACGAAGACGGCATGGCTGCCGCACTCAACGTAGGAGTGAAGCGCGCGGGTCTTCGCCGCAGTCTGCATGAGGTTCTCACTAGGGCCCGGGGTAAGTTGCAGGCAGCGATCGACGAGGCTGCTCTCAGCCTGCTCACGGTGCCCCCGGAGCAGCTTGAATCTCACGTGTTTGAGCGAGGATACAAAGAGGGTGTGTCAGAGCTTCATGTGGTTGAGCGGGCTATGACTGCTCATCTTGGAAAGGAAGCCCGAGGCTTCTTCGGCACCGATGATTTAGTCTTGGCAAGCGCTCAGCGCCTACGGGCCTTGCGCTCTATCCCATTGGACATCGTGGTTACGGCTCCAGAGCCCCATCTCGAAGCCTTCCGTGAGGCGGAGGTGTGGGAGTCGGAAGAGCTCTTAAATCGTGCTCTCACGCCCATCGCCTGCGGCGACGTTTTTGAACTCGATCAAGATGAACAAGGCACGAAGACAAGCAAGCAGAAGTTCATATTGCTCGCTCAGCCGTGCGACATCTCTCTTCGACCTGAAGAACGCAAGCGGGCGCAAGACACTGGCTTCTTGGTTCCGCTTAAAAACAAAACGGCGCCCGGCAAGGGAGATCCAAAGGCACCGCTCTTACCGTTCACTCTGCGCGGGGAGCAGTGGGCGTGCGACTTCCGAAACGCGAGTGTCGCGAAGCTTTCGATCTTAGATCTCGCCTCCTTTCGACAGGACGGCAGGGTGCGGGTTGATGAAGGGCACACGCCACCTCTGGGGCTGCTGCCGGCACAGCAGAAGGTCTACGAGGATCGCACTAAATCAGCCTCCGACGCTCTCAACGATCCAAACCTGCGACCGCAGGGTGGGCAGGTTTCGGTCAGCATGCAGCTGAGCTTTGGATCGACGGAGACGTTTAAACACATCCACTCGCCCTGCTTTGAAGACGCCAAAGAACAAAAGGTCGATGGACAAACGATCAAGCGACCGAAACGCGCAACATGGCGGTTGCGCCGATGCGGTAGGGTTCGCATGCCTTATGCCGCAGCCGTGCTCGATCTCTACACGAGCGTGATGAGCCGTCAGGCATTCGATCTCGACTTCATGTCCCCAGGGTTGGACGCTGCGGCTGCGGATAACAAATCCGAGGCCGTCTCGTCTGATAGTGAAGTCCTGCCTGGGCCACCAACGCCGCGGGGTTATATAGCAGAGACGTGATTGCTATTAACGCCTTCGATACTACCGGAAATCCCGCGTCCTGACCCGGATAGCCTCCAATGAAAGGTCAGGAATGTAAATGTCTCGCGGTTTGACCCCTCGCGGCGGCTGATCGCGAGGGTCATGGCCAGGCGAGCCGTGATGGAACTCGTCACCGCGCCCGTGCGGAAGCGGAAAGCTCCCTTCGCGGTCGCCGACGCTCGCCAGCGCATCGGACAGGTCGTGCAGCCGGTGCGCAACGACATGGACCACCTCGCCCTCGCGCTGGATACGCCCATCTACCCGCAACATCCCGGCGGTGAGGATCACCCGCCGCTGCTTCTCGTAGAGACGAACGTGCCGGAGGTCAGCGAGGAAGCCGTTGCGCTGAAACAGATGACCGCGGGTCGCCAAGTGGTGGAGGACTATGGACATGTCGGCCTGACGTTGCGGGAGCACCCCGTCAGCTTCTTTCGGCGCGATCTCGCGGCTCAGAAGGTGCTGACATGCGCCGACGCGGGCGCGACTCGCGACGGAAGGGCGGTGAAGGTCGCGGGGTTGGTGCTGGTCCGGCAGAAGCCCGGATCCGCCAAGGGGGTGATGTTCATCACGATTGAGGATGAAACGGGCGTGGCCAACCTCGTGATTTGGCCGAGCCTCTTCGCGCGCCGAGGCGGCCGCGAAGAGAGGAAGCGGCTCGTCACGGAGCGCCTTGATCGCCCAGAGCGCTTCGCGCCGGGCGATCC
>CAXTPE010000093.1:0-9902 GCA_964245925.1 uncultured Sphingomonadaceae bacterium | reverse complement strand
AGGTCGCGCTCCAGGCTGCCGGCGTTGACGCCGATCCGGATCGCGCAGCCGTTCGCCTTGGCGGCGTTGACCACCTCGCGCACGCGGGCCTCGGAGCCGATGTTGCCCGGGTTGATCCGCAGGCACGCCGCGCCCGCATCGGCCGCTTCGAGCGCGCGCTTGTAGTGGAAGTGGATGTCGGCGACGATCGGCACCTTCGCCGCCCGCACGATCTGCTTCAGCGCGGCGGTCGATTCCTCGTCGGGGCAGGAGACGCGGATGATGTCGGCGCCCGCCTCCTCGCAGCGGCGGATCTGGTCGATCGTCGCGCGCGGGTCGCTCGTCGGCGTGTTGGTCATGGTCTGGACCGTGATCGGCGCGCCGCCACCGACGGGGACGTTGCCGACCATGATCTGACGCGAGGTGCGGCGGTGAATATCCCGCCAGGGACGGACCGACATCGAATATTCCCGCATATTGCCGCTCGGAAGCCCCCGCCTATAGGCGCGCGGCGTGACGATCGGAAGGCCAAGCATGTCTGGCGGGGCGGCCCGACGCCGGCGATCCACGGCGGCGGCGCGAATACCGTCGGTTAACGCCAGCGCGCTACACACCGGCCATGACGTTCCCGTCGCCTTCGTCGGCCATGCGCGGTGCCGTGGCGCGCGCCGTCCTGCTCGGGCTGGCCTATTTCGTCGCCGCGGCACTCCCGGTCCGCTTCTCGCGGCTGGACGGCGGCGTCGCGTTCATCTGGTTCGCCAACGCGCTGCTGCTCGCCTGGCTGTTGCTGATCCCGCGCCGCGACTGGGCCTGGCCGGTGATCGCCTGCCTGATCGCCGGCTTCGCCGCGAGCGCGCTGTTCGGGATCGGGCCGCGCTGGGCGCTGTCCATCGCGCTGGCGAACATCGCCGAATCGCTCATCGCCGCGACGCTGCTGCGGCGGTTCGGCGGCAGCGTCGCGGCGCCGCAATCGCTCCGCGAGGTGCTGGCCTTCGTCGCGGTCACCGGCGGCATCGCGCCCGCCGTCAGCGGGCTCGCCGCCGCGGCGGCGGTCACGCTGGCGACCGGCGTCGGCTTCTGGCGCAACTGCCTGCACTGGGATCTCGGCCATGCGATCGGCGCGATCGCGATGACGCCGATCGCGGTGCTCGTGCTGAGCGGCGAGACGCCGCGCCGGCTCGCCGCCGCCAGCACACGCTGCCGGATCGAGACGGCCGGGATGATCCTCCTCAACATCGCCACGGCCGTGCTGGTGTTCGGCCAGACCCGCTATCCGCTGCTGTTCCTGCCGATGCTGCCGCTCATCATCGCCGCCTTCCGGCTCGGCCAGATCGGCGCCGCCGCATCGATCTCGATCATCGTCGCGGTCGGCGGCTATTTCACCGCGCATGGCCAGGGGCCGATCGTGCTGGTGCAGGGCTCGGTGGCGGAGCATGTCGAGTTCTTCCAGTTCTACGTCGTGAGCGCGGCGCTGCTCGCGCTGCCGGTCTCCGCCGAGCTGCAGCGCCGCGCGTCGCTGTTCGTGGCGCTGCAGGAAAGCGAGGCGCGCTACCGGCTGATCTCCGATCGATCGGTCGACATCATCATCAACATCTCGCCCGACGGCATCATCCGCTACGTCTCGCCCTCGATCGCGATGATCGCCGGCTATGATCCGGGGGCGCTGCTCGGGCGCCCGGTGGCGCCGCTCTGCGTCGAGGAGGACATGATCGCGGGCCGGGTCGCGCACCAGCGCGCGCTGGCCGAGCCGGATGCCACCCAGATCTTCGAATACCGCCTGCGCACCACCACCGGCGAGCTGCTCTGGTGCGAGGCGCACATGCGCGGCGTGGTCGACGACACCGGCAAGGTGATCGGCGTGGTCAGCGCCAGCCGCGACATCTCGCGGCGCAAGGCGCTCGAGCATGAGCTCACCGTCGCGGCCACCACCGATCCGCTCACCGGCCTCGCCAACCGCCGGGCCTTCGCCGTCGGGCTGGAGCGCCGCATCGCCCAGGTGCGGGGCGGCGAGGGCATCGGCGCCTGCGCGATCTTCGATCTCGATTTCTTCAAGGAGGTCAACGACCGCCACGGCCACGACGCCGGCGACCGCGTGCTGCGCGCCATCGCCCGGGCCGCCTGCGATGCGGTGCGCGGCACCGATCTGGTCGCGCGGCTCGGCGGCGAGGAGTTCGGCATCGTGCTGTGGTCGGCGGAACTGTCGGCGGCCGAGGCGGTCTGCGAGCGGCTGCGCAACCGCATCGCCGCCATGGTGGTGCACTCGGCGCGGGGCGAGCCGATCATGGTGACGATCAGCATCGGCCTCGCCGCCATCGCCGGCGACGCCGATGCCGATGGCCTGCTGCGCGCCGCCGACACCGCGCTCTATGCCGCCAAATCGGCGGGGCGCAACCAGCTCAGGCTCGCCGCCTGAGCCGGCCTGTTCGGATCAGCGGCAAGCCCTCTCCCCCTGGGGAGGGGGAGCTGGCCGATCGCGCTATTGCGGCACGACCGTCACGGCGCGGCGGTTCTGCGCCCAGCTTCCCTCGTCCGAACCTTCCGCGGCCGGGCGCTCCTTGCCGTAGCTTATCACGCTGATCCGGCCGGCCGGCACGCCCGCCGAGACGAGGAAGTTCTTGGCCGAGTTGGCGCGCCGCTCGCCGAGCGCGAGATTGTACTCGCGCGTGCCGCGCTCGTCGCAATGGCCCTCGACGGTCACGGCGACGTTCGGGTGCGCGGCGAGCCAGCGCGCCTGCGAGGTGAGGATGCCCTGCGCCTCGCCGTCGATGTCATAGGCGTCGGTGCCGAAGTGGATGGTGTCGGTGCCGGCCGACTGGAGGAAGTCCGCGCGCGAGCCCGGGACGACGCTCCCGCCAGTGCCGCCGGTGCCGCCATTGCCCTGCGGGGCATAGGCGTCGGTCGGCACGTTGGTCGAGGGCGGCGGCGGGGGCAATTGCTTCGGCGGCTTCTTGGCGCAGCCCGCGACCGCGACGAGGGTGGCCACGCCGAGGATCGTCAGCGGTCTGGTCATCATGGTCGCTCCTTCATTACCGTCTTGTCACAAGGTCGGACAGATCGTCGCCAGCGTCAACCATCGGCGTCCACCGTCACGGCAGCAGCGGCGACCAGGACGGATCGGATCCGTCGAGCGGCGTGGGCACGCGCCGCTCGTTCACGCCGGTGAGATCGACCGACCACAGATCGGCGCGGCCCGATCCCCGCGCGGTGCGGAAGTACATGATGACCCGGCCGTTGGGGGACCAGGTCGGCCCCTCGTCCTGCCAGCCGTTGGTGAGGATCTTCTCGCCCGATCCGTCCGGCGCCATCACGCCGACGTTGAAGCCGCCGCCGATCCTGGTGAACGCGACGAGGTCGCCGCGCGGGCTCCACGCCGGCGTCGCGTAGCGGCCGCCGCCGAAGCTGATGCGCTGCTGCCCCGCGCCGTCCGCGCCCATCACGTAGAGCTGCTGTGTGCCCGAGCGGTCGCTCTCGAAGACGATGCGCGATCCGTCCGGCGAATAGCAGGCGCCGGTGTCGATGCCGGGCGAGGTGGTGAGCCGCTGCGGCGCGCCGCCGCTCGCGGGCACGCGATAGATGTCGGTGTTGCCGTTCAGCGACATCGAGAACACGACATAGCGCCCGTCCGGCGAGAATCTTGGCGCAAAGGTCATGTTCGCCTGGTCGACCAGCAGCCGCTGCCGCCCCGAGCCGATGTCGTAGACATAGACGCGCGGGCGGTTGCCGGCGAACGACATGTAGGTGATGGTCTGCTGGTTGGGCGCGAACCGCGGCGTCAGCACGATCGCTTGGCCGTTGGTGAGGAAGCGGTGGTTGGCGCCGTCCTGGTCCATGATCGCGAGCCGCTTGATGCGGTGGTTCTTGGGGCCGGTTTCCGAGACATAGGCGACGCGGCTGTCGAAATAGGGGCCTTCGCCGGTGAGCCGCGAATAGACCGTGTCGGCGCATTTGTGCGCGGCGCGGCGCCAATATGGCGGGGTGACGACGAACCCCTGGCGGGCGAGCTCGGTCCTGGCGAACACGTCGTAGAGATAGCAGCCGACGGTGAGCGTGCCGTCGCCATTGGCCTTGACGAAGCCCTGGACGAGCGCCTGCGCGCCGGTGCGCGCCCAGGTGCCGAAATCGGGCGCGGTGACCTGCGGATAGGCGACCGCCGCGAGGCTCCCGGGCGGCACCGGCGTGAACAGCCCCGAGCCCTTGAGGTCGTTGGTGACGATCTCGGCGACGCGGCCGCCGAGCGACGCGGTATCTCCGGCCGCGGTGCCGGCGGCGGCGGGCGTCGGCATCACGGGGATCGCGATCGGCATCGGCTGGCTTATGCCGCCGCTGATGTCGACGCGGATCTGCGCGGCGGCGGGAGATGCGCACAGCATGGCCGCGGCGATGATCCAGAAGCGCTTCATGCCGTCCCTCACTTCCATCTGCCGCCGCCCGCTCAGCTCATCGCATGCGGGTTGAACGTGAACTCGATGTCTTCCCAGCCGCCCTGATAGAGATCGGGCGGGAGCTTCAGCGGCGCGCAGCGCAGCACCGCGCGCTTGGCGGCGTCGTCCATCTGCCGGACATAGGCCCGGTTCGCGTCCGTGACACCCGCGTGATCGGCGACGCCGGGCGCTCCCGCGATCGAGCCGTCCTGGTTGAAGCGGAGCCGCAGCACGGTGACGATGCGATCGCTGTCGGTGCCGCCGGCGGGCACGTTGTAGCAGGGCCGGACCTGCGCCGCGATCGCCGACGCCAGCCCCGCCATCGCCCGCGC
This sequence comes from uncultured Sphingomonadaceae bacterium, assembly GCA_964245925.1. GTDB lineage: Bacteria > Pseudomonadota > Alphaproteobacteria > Sphingomonadales > Sphingomonadaceae > Solisphingomonas. Next base: position 5,170 of record CAXTPE010000093.1, on the reverse strand, counting down.
GCCGACCTGCGCGGCCTGCGGCGCGCTGCCCTTGGCGTCCTTGGCGACTGCCGCGATCGACCTGGAGAAATCGCTGCCGAGCAGCGAGCCGGTGCGCCTGGCCGCCTTGCCGCTCTTGCCGGTGCCGGCGGCGCGCTCGTCCTCGTCCGGGCGGCGGCGGCCGCGCAGATCGGACGGCAAGGTGAAATCCTCGTCGTCGCTCCTGGCGGCCTTGGCCGGCTTGGCGGCGCTGGCCGGCTTGGCCGGCTTGGCCGGCTTGGCCGGCTTGGCGGGCGCCGCCTTCTCCGGCTTCGCCGGCGCAGCCTTCTCCGGCTTGGTGGGAGCGGGTTTGGGCTTCGGCGGCGCGGGCTTCGGCTTGGGAGCTGGCTTGGGCTTCGGCGTGGGCGCCGGCGCCGGCTCCGGAGCGGGCTCCGGCTTCGGCCTGGGCGTCGGTTTGGGCGGAGTCGGCTTCGGCGGAGCCGGCCTGGGTGGCGCGGGCTTCGGCGGCGCGGGCTTCGGCGGTGAGGGCTCGGGCGGGGACGGCTTCGCCGGTGCCGGCGGCTTGGGCGAGGGCGGCGGGGGCGCAGCATCCGCGGGCTTGCCGCCTTCCTCCGCCTTCGGCGGCGCCGGCGCCTCGCGCGACGCTTTCGGCGCGGCCGAGCGCATCATCACGTCCGGCACGAGCTGGACGGTCATCGTATCGGCCTGCCGCATCGGCGGCACTGGCTTGGGCGCGAACAGCCCGAACACCAGCGCCGCCACCAGCGCGAGATGGCCTGCAAGCGCGAGCCCCAGCCCCTGCCGGTCGGCCCGATCCATCAGCGCCCGCCCGCGCTCCTGCGGGGTTCGTCGCCCTTGGCGATGCTGACCAGCGCGACCCTGTCGAGCCCGGCATGCGCGAGCTCGCCCATCACCGCCATCACCCGCCCGTAATCGAGCGACTTCGCCGCGCGCAGGAACACCTGCGGCGCCTGGTCCCGTCGCCCGCGCGACGCGGCGATCTGCGCCAGCCGGTCCGAGAGCGCGTCCTCGTCGACGGGCGCGTCGTCGATGAACACCCGCCCCGCGCCGTCGATCGAGACGACCACCGGCTTGTCCTTCTGGTCGAGCGGTGCCGCGCGGCTGTCGGGCAGGTCGATCTTGACGCCGGCGACCAGCAGCGGCGCGGTAATCATGAAGATGATGAGCAGCACCAGCATCACGTCGACCAGCGGGGTGACGTTGATCTCGGCCATCGGCGCGCGGCGGCCGCCATGGCCGCGACGCGAGGGAGAGGGGCCCATCGCCATGCGCCGGGCTCCTAGGGCTCGAGCTCGAGCTCGCGGCTCAGCGTGCCGTGGAAGGTATCGGCGAAGCGGTTCAATCGCGCCTCGAAGCGGTTGATGCCATGGCTGAGCCGATTGTAGGCGACCACCGCCGGGATCGCCGCGAACAGCCCCAGCGCGGTCGCGAACAATGCCTCCGCGATGCCGGGCGCGACCACCGACAAATTGGTGTTCTGCTGCGCGGCGATGTCCGTGAACGACCGCATGATGCCCCAGACGGTGCCGAACAGCCCCACGAACGGCGCGACCGAGCCCACCGTCGCGAGGATGTTGAGCCGGTCCGCGAGCGTATCGACCTCATGCCCCACCGCCGAGCCCAAGGTGCTCGCCAGCCGCCCGCGGGTGCCTTCGCGGTCGACCGTCTTGCCGCTGGTCGAGCGGCGCCACTCGTTTACGCCCGCCCCCAGCACCCGCGCGCTCGGCAGATCCTTGGCGCGGTTGGCGGTGTAGAAATTGTCGATGTCGTCGGCCTTCCAGAATGCGCGCTCGAACCTCGCGTCGGCATCGCGGATGCGGCGCATGCGCAGGACATGGCCGACGATGATCGCCCATGTCCCGATGCTGGCGGCGATCAGCCCGAGCATGACGATCTTCACGACGATGTCGGCATGGCCGAAGAGGAAGATCGGCGAGAGCGACGCGGCGGCGGCCCCGGTGGCGAGTTCGGCCTGCATGCGGTCAATTGCCTCCCTGGATGCGTTCGAACGCCGCCACCCAGGCGGCCGGCTGGCGGCGCGGCCGGCCGTCCGGCGCGACGAACGCCGCGGTCACCTCGGCGTCGGCGACACAATCGGCGCCGCGCATGACCTGCTGATGAATGGTGCACGCCGATGCGCGCAGCCGCGCCAGCCGGCTGCGGACCACCAGCGCGTCGTCGAGCTTCGCGGGGCGGCGATAGCGGATGGCGAGGCTGGCGATGGCGTAGACGCCGGTGCCGGCCTCGAGCGCGCCGCGCTGGTCGATCCCGGCGCAGGCGAGCATGTCGCTGCGCGCGCGCTCCATGTAGCGCAGATAATTGGCGTGGTAGACGACGCCGCCCGCGTCGGTGTCCTCGAAATAGACGCGCACGGGGAAGCGATGCTCCGTCCCCGCGAAGCGGCCCCGCGCCGGCCGGTCGAGCTCGTCGTTAACCATCGAGCAGCGCTTTAGGGTGAAGCCGCCCGCGCCTACAACCCGTAAAGGCCGGGGCGCGCGGTTCAGCCATCGAAAAGTCCCGCCTGGCCGCCTTCCGGAACCGGAAGTCCGAGATGTGTCCAGCCGCGCCCGTTGAGGCAGCGCCCGCGCGCCGTCCGCGCGACGAGCCCGAGCTGGATCAGATAGGGCTCGATCACCTCCTCGATCGTGTCGCGCGGCTCGGCCAGACCGGCCGCCAGCGTCTCCACCCCGACCGGGCCGCCGCGATAGATGTCGGCGATCATGTGGAGATAGCGCCGGTCCATCGCGTCGAGCCCGAGCGTGTCGACCTCCAGCCGGTTGAGCGCGCCATCGGCGGCGGCGGCGTCGACGACGGCATGGCCGGCGGCATGCGCGAAGTCGCGGACCCGGCGCAGCAGCCGGCCGGCGATGCGCGGCGTGCCCCGCGATCTGCGCGCGATCTCGCGCGCGCCATCGGCGGAAACGGCGAGGCCGAGCAGCCCGGCGGCGCGCGCGACCACCCGCTCGAGCTCGTCGACGGTGTAGAAGACGAGCCGGATCGGGATGCCGAAGCGGTCGCGCAGCGGCGTCGTCAGCAGCCCCTGCCGGGTGGTGGCGCCGACGAGGGTGAAGCGCGGCAGGTCGATCCGGACCGAGCGCGCCGACGGGCCCTCGCCGATCATCAGATCGAGCGCGCGATCCTCCATCGCCGGATAAAGCACCTCCTCGATCGCGGGCTGGAGGCGATGGATCTCGTCGATGAACAGCACGTCGCCGTCGTCGAGGTTGGTCAGCAGCGCGGCGAGATCGCCGGACTTGGCGATCACCGGCCCCGAGGTGGCGCGGAAGCCGACCCCCATCTCGCGCGCGACGATCTGCGCGAGCGTCGTCTTGCCGAGCCCCGGCGGCCCGAAGAACAGCACATGATCGAGCGCCTCGCCGCGCGCCCGGGCGGCGGCGATGTAGACGCGCAGGTTCTCGCGCGCCGCCTGCTGCCCGACGAACTCGTCGAGCGCGCGCGGACGCAGCGCCGCGTCGACATCCTCGGGCGCGCGGGCGGAGGAGAGGAGGCGGTCGCTGTCAGCCACCCGCAAACGCCTAGCGGCGCGCGGGCGGTGCTGTCGAGGTCAGAGGCCCTGGCGGCCGTTCAGCGGCTCGTGGAGCGCGTCCGGCAGCCGGTCCTCGGGGATGATGCCGGCATCGCGGCGCATCCAGATGAACAGGAACACGGCGGCCACCACCAGCGTGATGAAGATGATGAGAAAGAAGCGAGCGTCCATGGGTCGACTCCGGGCGGTCCTTCCGCATCCTTCCGTCTAGCGCCTACAGGTTAAGACGAGGTTGCCAGGCGCGCGCCGCCCCGCCGGCGCCGGATGCAGGAACCAGATGAGCGTGCGGCCGTTCGGGGAGCGAAACAAAACACAATGAGGTGACATGATGAAGAGCTTCGCTTCGATCGCGCGCGGCGCCGCCGCTTGCGGAATCCTCGCGCTCTGCGCGGCACCGGCGATGGCCGAGGGCAAGGGCGATCGCGCCCAGCAGGCGCTGGCGATGGCGCAGGGCAAGATCGATGCCGCCGCCAAGGTCAACGCCAGCGCCGAGGTGCCCGACATCGACGCGCAGGCGGAAGCCGCGTTCCGCTCCGCCAAGGAAGCGGTCGCCGCCGGCCACAAGGAGCGCGCCATCGCCGAGGCGAACCGCGCCTCGACACTCGCCGACACCGCGATCGGCGAGGCCACCAAGCGCCGCGCGGCGCGCAACGATGCCCAGCAGGGCAATGCCGCCGCCGCGGCGGCCTCCGCCCAGCAGGACGCGGCGGCCGCCAACGCCCGCGCCGCCGCCGCCGAGCAGGCGGCGAGCGCCGCCCAGGCCCAGGCCGCGGCCGCCCGGGCCACGCCCGTCGTGGTCGCCGCGCCGGCACCGGCGCCCACTGTCGTCACGACCGAGACCGTGAAGACCTCGACGACCCCGCCACGCGCGACGCATCGCGCCGTCCATCGCGCGACGCATCGCGCCGTCCATCGCGCGACGCACCGCGCGGTGCATCGCGGCACCGTCCGCCTGCCCGCCGCGACGGTGACCGAGAAGACCACCACCAGCGTGACGACCGGCCGATAGGCCGGGCGTCAGGCCCTCGCCGCCTTGCGGAGCGCGGCGCGGACCAGCGCGTCGAGCCCCGCGCCGTCGCCAAGCTCGTCGATCGCGGCGGCGACGGCGGCGGCGGCCTCGGCCGGACGAAAGCCCAGATTGGCGAGCGCCGACAGCGCGTCGGCGGCCGCCCCACCCCTCGGTGGGGCGGCCGCCGCTCCCGCCGGCCCGATCGTCACCGCGCCGATCCTGTCCTTCAGTTCATTGACGATGCGCATCGCGAGCTTCGGGCCGACGCCGTTGGCGCGCGCCACCATCGCCCTGTCGCCGCTCGCGACGGCCCGGCTCAACTCGTCCGGCGCGATCGCCGAGAGGATCGCCAGCGCGACCCGGCCGCCGACACCCTGCACCCCGGTCAGCAGCCGGAACCAGTCGCGCTCGCCGGCCGAGCCGAAGCCGAACAGGGTGATCGCATCCTCGCGCACCTGCATCTCGGTGAACAGCGTGACGATCCCGCCGGCGGCGCCGAGCGCGCCGAGCGTGCGGCCCGAGGCCTGCACCAGATAGCCGACGCCGCCCACGTCGATCACCGCCTGATCCGCGCCCGTCTCCGCCAGCGTGCCGGTCAGCCGCGCGATCATGCC
>CAXTPE010000092.1:0-9934 GCA_964245925.1 uncultured Sphingomonadaceae bacterium | reverse complement strand
GCAAGATACCTTCAACACGCCGGCTATGTGCAAAGCTGATCGAAGCTGAGTCTAGTTTTTTTCATCTGCATAATTAAATCGGACGATATGATCGCCGATATGTCGAAAACATTGCACAACTATTCGGTAAAGTTAGAAATATTGCAAAAGTTGAAACTATCGTCTTGAGATGATTTAACAATTGAGATATTATATTAAAATTTCTTAGCAGAACTGTGCGCCATCCTCGCAATTCTTCGTTTGAAATTATAATTGACTGGATGCAACTCCTCAACCTTCAACGCCGGGTATGTATAATGCACCCCGCAAGAGATTAGTGAAACGCAGCGAACGTGCGCATTGCTTGTCGATTCCTACCGTTTTCGACGTTAATCCTTTAATTGCGTTTAGGGTATGCAGGAGCCTGACGCTGGCTTATTTGGTGCTGATGGAGGACCGCCTAATAACAGCGCGGAACAATTTAGCGTCAGCGAGTGAGTAGTACAGCCAGATCGCTCCATCGACGACAGGGACGGAAGCGGCAAATGCGATATCGCTCGCTGTCCGCTCCAGCCCCGGTGGCGGCGTGATGAGCGGCTCGATGCATCGATCGACGACGCACCCATATTCAGCGTCGAACGCGATCCAGCCGATCCGCCAGCGGGCATCGCGCGTCGCGCCGTTGTAGAACATGACCGGCATGTCCTTGTCGTCGGTCAGCAGCGGTCCGGTCGACAGATGCCAGCTGTCCCAGCTATCCGGCCGGGCCGCGAAAGGCTGGACCTGATGATCCCAGGGGCCGGCGATCGTCTCGCCGATCGCGAGACCGACCAACGATGCCTCGGCATGTGCATACTCATAAAACATGCGCCACTCGCCGGCCTTGGTGCGGTCGACGGTCGCTTCCTTGATGTTGCCCTCGCTCTGCGAGTTGAGCATTGCCACGCCCTGCTTGGTGAGCTGCGCGAGCGACGGGCCAGTGGCATAGAGGAGCTCCGCGTGGGCGCGGCTCTCGTCGACCCCGGTATAGTACACCACCAGGCTGTCATCCGGCCGCACCACCGGCGTCGGGTCCTCGCAGCCGCAGATATCCTCCGGCTCCGGGCCCGGCTTCAGCACGGCGCTGCCTTCCACGACGAAGGCAAGACCGTCGTCGGACAGGGCATGCCAGATGGTGCCGGTGTCGCCGGCCGCCCCGTGATCGTAATCGCCACGAGGCACGGCGCGCACCAGCATGGCGAACTTGCCGTCGGGCCGGCGCCACACATACGGACTCATCAGGTCACGATCGACGACCTCGGCCGGCCCTGAGACCGTAACGGCGTCGATCTGCTCGACGTTGAAGTCCACAAGCTTCGGCATCGCTCAGGCGCCCTGCGCGACGGTGAGCGACAGCGCGCCATCGATCGTGACCGTCGTGCCGGTAATGTAGTCAGCGACCGGCGACAGGAGGAAGTTGACCAACGCCGCCACCTCGTCGGGCCGGCCGGCGCGGCCCCAGGGGATCGCGGCCTCCTTGGCCTTCAACTCGGCGGGATGATCGAGCGCGGATTGATTCATCGGCGTCAGGACCATGCCCGGCGCCACCCCATTCACCGCGATGCCCTTCGGTGCAAGCTCCAACGCCAAAGTCGCGGTGAGCTGTGACAGCCCGCCCTTCGCGGAGTCATAGTCGACGCCGCCGGGCCGAGGCGACTTCTCGTGGATCGACGAGATGTTGACGATCCGCCCCTTCATCGCCTTCCCTTCCAGGGCGCGCACCATCCGCCGGCACGTGAGGAAGGGGCCGTAGAGATCCGACCGGATCACCCGATCGAACTGCGCGAGCTCCATGTCGACGAGGTTCACGCCGGTCATGTTGAGCCCGGCCGAGTTCACCAGCAGGCTGACCGTGCTGAAGGCCTGCTCGGCCGCTACAAACAGGCGTTCGACCTCGGCTTCGTCGCCGACGTTGGTCTGGACGGCAATCGCGCGGTCAGTCCCGCCGATCGACGCGCAAACCGCCTCCGCTGCCGGCTGATCGCGAAAAAACGTGATGACGACCCTGGCGCCGGCATCGCCGAGCGCCTTCGCGCAGGCGGCGCCGATCCCGGACTCGCCCCCGGTCACGATCGCGACATCGCCTTCGAACATCGATTACTTCCTCTCTTCGCCCACTCAAAGCTCCCCAAACAGTTCGCGCTGGCTCTTGTCCAGCTCCTCGGCATAGCGCCGCCGAACATGCGCCTCCGACACCAAACCAAGCACGCTACGCTGCTCGTCGAGCACCGCAAGCTCATCTGCCCCGGACGCGTCGAAACGCTTCATGACCGCACCGATGTCCATGTCGGGTGCCAGAGCCGCATCCTTGGCGACCGCGAGCGTCCCGACCTCTGTCGTTGAGTCGACCCCTTCGGCATAGGCGCTGGCGGTCTGGACGATGCCCGCATAGTGCGCGGCATCGTCGACCAGCACCACGCGACTGGGCGCGCCCAGCGGAAAGCGGCGACGGAACTCCGATATTGCCATCGTGTTCGGCGTCTCCCGTGTCTCGCGCCGCATCATCCGTCCTGCCGTGAGCGTCCGCATCCAGCCGATATCGCGTGCGCTCTTGATGGTCTCGCCGCGAAGATGCAGCCGCCAGGTCGAGAAAGAGTAGCCGAACAGCTCTCGCATAAGCGTCGAGGCGACCAGCGCCGCCGCCAGGACCGCGCCGGTGAGCGCGAAGTCCCGGGTCGCCTCCAGCACCAGCATGGCCATCGTGAACGGACCGCCGATCACCGCGACCGCCAAGGCTGCCATACCGACCATCGCGGCATTGAAAGGATCGACCACCGGGTGCCCCGCCGCCAGCGCCGGCAGCCCGGCGAACAGATGTCCGGCCAACGTGCCGAGAAACAACGAGGCGAAGAACAGGCCGCCGCGGAACCCGAAGCCGAGCGAGACGATCGAGGCGAGACACTTGGTCGTGAAGACCAGTGCCAGGAAGGTCAGCGGCACGTCGAGCGCGAGGTCGGCATGCAGGGCGTCGTGCCCCGCCGAGAGCGCCTGCGGAGAAACGATGGCAAGCGGAATGAGCAGCATGCCGCCAATGACGGGCCGCGCCCAGGCGGGCAGTCGCAGCCTGCGGGTGGCGGCCTCGATCGCGGCTACAGCGCGCATGATGCCGATGCCGAGCAGCCCGCAGATCACCGCCAACCCCACATAGAGAGCGTAATGGTGCGTCTCGATGCTACCGCCGGCCGCCTCCTGGACCAGGTAAGGCTGCGCACCGAGCGTCTGGGCGACGAAGGTGCCGGTTAGCGCCGCCGCCGCCACCGGCGCGATCGCCGCTGGCGTGTAGGCGCCGATGACGATCTCGAAGGCGTAGAAGGCGCCGGTCAGCGGCGCCCGAAGGCGGCGGCGATGGCTGCGCCCGCGCCCGCGCCGACAAGCGTCCGAACGTCAGCGCGCCGCAGGTTGAGCCACCTGTCCGCCAGCGAGGAGAGTGCGTCACCGATCTGCGCATAAGCCGCCTCAAGACCGACAGAGGCCCCCGTCCCGTTGGACAAAACGGTCTGGCCGGCGATCACCAGGCTGTCGCCGATCATCATGCGACCGCCGTGCAACGCATTGGCTTCGACGGCATCCACCAGGCGCCGCGATCGCGCGCGTTGCCCATGAGAAAAAAGTCAGCAGCGCTCCGCCGATCGGCAATGCCAAGAGGACCGGCCAGGGGCATGTTGGCGTCTCGTTGATTTGATTAGGCCGATCGAGTAGCGGTCGTGCTTGATTTTCGAGCGCGAGACGCCCCCGACCTTCATCTGCTCCGCCACCTGAAGCGCGAGCGCGGGGACGACGCCACGGGCCTCATAGATGGCTGCCAGTTCCCGTGTTTCCGCCAGCGGCGAACTGGCGATCTCCGCTCTCTCGCGAGCGAGGTCGGCGGCTTCGGCATCAGCCTGCGAACTGACCGAGACATACTCGCCCGCCGCCATCGACAACGCCCCGCCGACCAAAGCCGCTACGCCTGCCAGCAGGATATTGTTCGCGGTCGCGCCGGGCGCGGCGGCCACGCCGACGATCAGGCTGGATACGGAAATGATGCCGTCGTTGGCACCGAGCACCGCCGCGCGAAGCCAGCCTATACGATGCGCGAGATGATGCTCGGCAACCGGATGTTGTGCGCTTTCGATCATCGTCCCGTCTCGCTGTCAATTGCCGCCAGGATGTTCACCGGCATATCGCTTTCCGATAACGCTTGGTTCGGTAGGTCGTCTTCTACCTCCAGCGCGCGCTCGGACAGCATCATGCGGACGTGGCGATGACATATCCGCCGACAGCGATCACCACGACAGCAAAGCCTCGTTCGAGCATTCCCTTGCGCGTACCGACAACCTTTCCCAAGGTGATACCGCCGATCGTCCCAACAATGCCCCCCATGACCAGCAACGCGGTCACGCTCCAATCGACCAGCCCGGGCTCGGCATAGGAGGTGGCAGTCGTCAGCCCGAGCGCGCTGACGACGACCAGCGACGTGCCGATGGCAAAAGGCAGCGGCATCCCGGTCGCGAGGATCAGCCCCGGCACGATCAGGAATCCGCCCCCGATTCCGAAGAAGCCAGCCGCAAGCCCGACGCCCAGCCCGATCGGAACCAGGCGCGGCAGCAGCGTAGCGGCGCTGTCGCGGGTCAGCCGCACATCGGGCGCATCGGCCGTGCGGCGCTTGCGCAGCATCGACAGTCCGACGCCGATCATCAGCAGCCCGAACAGGACGAGCAGTCGTTTTCCGTCGAACGCCTTGCCCAACTCCGCGCCCAACGCTGCACCGATCATCCCCGATACCGCGAACACGCCGGCGCACCGCCACTTCACCCGGCCCGCCCGCGCATGGCCGATCAGGCTGGCAAGCGCATTGACCGTGACGGCAACAGCGGCGGTCCCGATCGCGGCGTGCGGTGATCCGACCCCGACGACATAGATCAGGAGTGGCACGGCAAGGATCGATCCGCCCCTGCCGACCAGGCCGAGGATCAGACCGATCACACCCCCCGATACGAGTGCGGCAGGAATGGCGGCGGTGTCCATGATTGCCTCAGGTGGCCGCGCGCCGGTTCCAGGGCATGACGCGCAGCAGGTTGGCCATGCCGCACCACCCCGTCACACCGGCGAACATCAACCCTGCCCCTACGAACGCCGACAGCCCGAAGAAGCCGGGCGCGACAAACGTACCGAGCAGCACGCCGGTCAGCACGAGCGCACCCGCAGTAATCTGCACCTGCCGCATGATTTCCAGCGGCTGCGACCGATCGGCGACAGTCGGCTGTCCTGCCTGCCGCCAAGCCTCGATGCCACCCTCAAGGATGTAGGCCGGTGCGTCCCCCGCTGCCGCGCCAAGCTGCGCCGCGTTGGCGGCGGTCCGCATTCCCGACTTGCAGTGGAAAACGACCGGGCGGCCGTCACGCGGCAGATCGCCGATCCGGTCGAGCGGCACGTTCATCGCGCCGGGGATGCGCTCACGCGCGTGTTCGTCGGCCCCGCGAATATCGATCAGGCGCGCACCGGCATCAATCGCAGCCCGGGTGTCGGCGGGTGAAAGGGTCGCAAGCGTCATCGCGTCAATCCTTGCAGTAGAGCTGGTAAAGGGTAGCGAGCAGCGCTTCGACGCGGGGGTCCGCAATGGCGTACCAGAGCGTCTGGCTCTCCCGCCGAAAGGTGACGAGGCCCTCGTCGCGCATCTTTGCGAGGTGCTGCGAGCAGGCCGACTGCGACAGGCCCACATCGCGGGCCAGATCGCCGACCGTCACCTCGCCATGCTCGACCAGCTTGCACAGCAGCATCAGCCGACGCGCATTGCCGATCGCCTTCAGCGTATCGGCGACCTGTCCGGCCTTCGCCTCGAACGTCGCCAGGTCCATCGGCGATTTGAGCATAATCGCTACTCCATTAGGTATTGCTTATGTAGCATTCTCTAATATATCGAGCGCCGATTAAACGAGATAGTCGTCACGCTGGCTTTCGACGCTACCGCGGCGGGCTCGGCCGAGGGCCGCGCGGCGCTCGATATGGCCGCGCGGCTGGCATCGCGCCTGTATCCACGCATCCGCGTGACCGCGCTCAGTGGGCCGGGTGCGACCGCGGCGCTCGCCAGCGACCTGATGGATCTTATGCGTGGGATCAATCCGCGCATCGAACTGGGCGATAGCCCCGGCCGCGAGATCGTGGTGGTCGCGGGCAATACGCCCGTCGGGGCGGCGGACGCTATCTACATGGGTTCCGACCGGTGGCTGGCGCGCGTGTCGACCGCGGGACCGGTCGGATGCGGTGCCAGCGCCAATCCGTTCGGCGCAGGCGCCGCAGCCTGCATCGCCATGGCCAACGTGTTCAGGGCGGTGTTCGGCGATCGCCTTGAGAGGCCGGACCTTGACATGGACCTGCGGCTCTCGCTGCTGGGCTTCGACACGGGCGTGGGCGCGACCAACGGCGACATTCCGGTCGGCTGCGACCTGGGCGAGGTGCGGTTGGTGGGCGTGGGCGCGATCGGCAACGCGTTCGTGTGGGGCATGTCCCGGCTGAGAGGCGTAAGAGGAGATCTGCACCTGATCGACCATGAGCCTGTCGAGTTGTCGAACCTGCAGCGCTACGTGCTGCCGGGCATGATTGATGTCGGGTCGTCGAAGGTGGCGCTCGCGGCTGCCGCGCTGTCGGAAGGCGGTCTGCGGGTACATCCCCACCAGGTCACCTGGCGCGACCATGCGGCGGCGACGCCGGACCACCGCTTCGGCATGGCCGCCGTGGCCCTCGACACCGCTCACGACCGCGTCCAGGTCGCCGGATCGTTGCCGCACCGCATCCGTAATGCGTGGACCCAGGCGGGGAACCTTGGCGTGTCGCGTCACGAGTTCGGCGGCGATGCGGCATGCCTGGCATGTCTCTACCTGCCGACCGGCAAGCGCCGGAATGAGGACGAGATCGTTTTGGAAGAGCTCGGCCTGCCGCCGGAGCGGCTGATGGAGGTGCGGTCGATGCTGCATATCGGACTGCCGGTCGGCGACGCGTTCGTCAGGGAAGTCGCAATGCGCCATGGCGTCGACGCCGCCGCGCTTCTGCCCTTCGCCAGCTTACCGCTTCGTGCATTTAGGCAAAAGGCGATCTGCGGCAACGCGATCATGGCCGCGCCCGATGGGCGGGGTGCCGACCTGGAGGTGCCGATGGCCTTCCAGTCGGCTCTCGCAGGCGTGATGCTGGCCGCCGAGGTCGTCGCATCCGCTCCGGGAGTGAGACTGGCCGCGCCTGAGACACGCACGGTCATCGACGTGATGCGCAAGGTGCCAGCGCGCATCACGTTCCCCATGCGGAGCCCGACTAACGGCGTGGCCCGATGCATCTGCCGCGATCCTGATTACGTCGAAGCGCATCGCGCTAAATATAACGTGATTTAATTGCCCAAAGTTGGGATTGGTACCTGAGAGCGGTTAAATTGAGCACTGTCCCAACAGCTGGCATTTCTCAAATGCCACAAACTTGCAATGCAGCTTAATTCGAAGGGGCGCCAGCTTTCAGGATATGCGGCCCGATGCTGACCGTCATCGACGAAATCAATCGATCGACCACGCCGAGACAAGGAAGTGACCTTGCATATCAGGTTGAAAAACGCAGCCTGTCGAGTTCGTGCGCCAGTTCCTGCTCGGACGCCATTGTATCCTGGCAGAAGCCTTCGACGATCTTCGGCATGTAACCGGTCGTGTCGAGGATGAGCCCAGTGCCATCCGTATCGTGTAAAGCGTCGATCAGCATAGCCGAACTGACCGCAGCGGCGGCGCCAAGCGCACCGGTATACCGCTCATCATGCCGACCTTGTCGCCCCAAGTCCGCCAGTGCGCTCGCCGCGATGACGATGATCGTCGCGTCTCCGATCGGGCGGCGAGCGAGGTAGCTTGCCGGCAGCGCAGCGCGCGCACCCGCAAGGAGAGCGGGCGCGAGCGTCCCCCATTGCTCGGTCACGTACCGAGCGGCGAGTGAGGGCACCATGAACACCGCCATCAACCGAACGGCGGTCGCGAGTGCCGCCAGTTCGACGATCCCGTAGTTCAGCCGACCGGTTGGCCGGGCGTCGTGTGGTTTCGGCACGCCCAACCGCTGGAGCTGGCGGATCCGCGCGTCGAACGCACTGCGCGCCGAAGGATCGATCCCGCACGCCGTCATCAGGATCGGTATTGCCTGGGCGTATCGAAGGGTGAGTCGAGGCTGGTGGGTCGCTGGCACCGGTGCTGATTGCCATGACCGTTCGCGGGAGCAAGAAGAACCGTTGACAGATTACATACACGATCGTATGCATACCTGGTCATGCAGTTCATTCCGCCTCTCGATGATCCCGCCAGCGCGTTTCACCTGCGCCAGAACCCGAGGAGCAAGCGCGCCCTGGACCTGCTCGCGCAGCCGCCCGGCAGCCGGGGTGCGCCGACATTGGTCTGGAGCCGCCGCTTCGAGACGATCGACGACCGCGACACACTGCTGAGCGCGGTACGCAGCGGCAAGTTCGACACGGTTTTTCTCGGTCGGCTCACCACGATGTTCGGCAGCGCCGCGCTCGAGGAACTGGCTGATGGGTTGATCGCCACTGCCCGGTCCGAGAAGGCCGATAAGCTGGAGAAAGCAGCGAAGCGGGCGCGCGATCATTTCATAGTCAACCTTTATGCCCGCGAGGGCAAGCACGGGCGTCACGTCCTCGAGCTGCAGCGCAAGAGCAGCGACACGGCCGAGTGGTCGGTTACTTACGACCGGGCGATCGAGCGCGATCGGCTGTGCGACTGGCTGCGCTGGCAGAAGGAGCGGTTTCTCGGCTTTCTCGACCACGCCGTCGAGCATGGCGGTGAAGCCCTGTCGCGGATGCTGGTCGACGAGATGTTCGACACCGAGCGCCGGGTGAAGGCCGAAGGACGCGGTGCCGGCGGCATGCGACCGTTGCGGATGTGGCGCGGCGACTGATGGCGACCCTCGCTCCCTTCCAGCCCGCGATCCCGGCGATGATCGTCGGCCACGGCACCGGCGACGAGCCGCTGCCGCTCGAGCTCGGCGAACCGTTCGCTCTGCTCGGCGGCGACCGGCTCGGTCCCGATGGCATCCCGTTCCTTGTGATGCACGAGCACCAGCCGGACTTTCTGGCCTGGGTGCGCGAGCGATGCGCGGCGATGCTCGCGGCCGAGCGGCCGTGGTTCGGCGGCGGAGCGCTCATCCTTGCTGGCCCGGCTGGCGCGGGCCGCACCCATGCCGCGCGCTGGCTGGCCCGCGTCGTCGGCGTGCCACACGCCGTGCTCAACCTCACCGATCCCGTCATTGCCGCCAACGTCGCCGCCTCGGGCGAGATCGGCGAAGCAATGGGCGCATCGCCCGTCACCATCGCGATGGCGACCGCGCGTTGCGCCGACCGCGTCGGCGACGACGTGCTTGCTGGTCTTGCCGCGATGATCGACCCGGAGCGCGGGCGCCGCTGGCGCGAAGACCGGCTCGGGATCGATGTCGACCTTGGCGAGGTAACCTGGGTTCTTCAGCGTGACGTGATGCGTGGCATTCCGTCATGGGTCGCGCCCGGTGCCGATGCGGTCGCGTTACGGCCGGTTCCTTCCGGCTACGATCACGTCTCGCCCTGTCGATATGCGGCGAAGCGATGGGCGATCTCGGTATCGATCCGCGGGACGGTGCCGTCTTGTGGCACCGCATCCGCGAGCAGTTGCCGCGCTACGGCCAGAGCCCGGCCAAGGTCCTGTACGCCAACATCGTCAATGCGCTGCGCGAGTGCCTGCATCCGGGCGCCGCCCCGACCGATCACGAACCCTTCTAGTCGAGGAGAACGAGTATGTTGCCCACCGTCACCCATGCTGCACCCAACGCGATCCCGGGAATCCTGCCTCAGCCCGCGCCGCGTCGCCGTACGCTCAATCTCGTCGGGGAGGGAGAGCGCTCAACGCCGCGTCCGGCGGATCTGCCCGGGCGGACG
>CAXTPE010000091.1:0-9948 GCA_964245925.1 uncultured Sphingomonadaceae bacterium | reverse complement strand
CCAGGTCTACAAGGAGGTCTGCTCGGCCTGCCATTCGCTGCGGCTGGTGCACTTCCGCGATCTGGAGGAAATCGGCTTCAGCAAGCCCGAGGTGAAGGCGATCGCCAAGGGCTGGCAGGTCGAGCAGCCCTCGATCAACCCGGATACCGGCGAGGCCGCGAGCCGCAAGAACCTGCCGTCCGATCCGATCCCCTGGACCTATGCCAACGAGACCGCCGCGCGCGCCGCCAACAACAACGCGCTGCCGCCCGATCTCTCGCTGATGGTGAAGGCGCGCGACGGCGGCGCCCCCTATATCTATTCGCTCATCACCGGCTGGCAGGATCCGCCGGCCGATCTTCCGGCCGCCAACCGTCCGGCGCCGGGGCTGCACTACAATCCCTATTTCGCGAACCTCAACATCGCCATGCCGCCGCCGCTCGTCGCCGACGGGCAGGTCGAATATGCGGACGGCACCAAGCCGACGGTCGACCAGATGGCGCGCGACGTCTCGGCCTTCCTGATCTGGAGCGCCGAGCCGAAGCTGGAGGATCGCCACCGCGCCGGCGTCGGCGTCGTGATCTTCCTGCTGATCGGGACGATCCTGGCCTATTTCTCCTATCGCAACATCTGGGCCGGCAAGAAGCACTGAGTCCCGCGCCGGGGCGGACCGGATCCGCTCCGGCGACCGACCGGCAGGAACCGCTTGGCGCGGTCCCCGTTACGCATCCGTCTCAACAGGGAAGGACGTCGTCATGGCCGATCAGGGCACCGAACACACCACCGTCATCGAGAAGCGCGGCAGCGGCGGCACCGTGCTCATCGCCATCGTCCTGCTGCTCGCCGTCGTCATCGGCGGCTTCTACCTGTTCCAGAAGAGCTCGTCCGAGAACAGCAAGAACAACGCCATCGCCGGCGCCGCCAAGAGCGTCTCCGGCGCGGCGGACTCGGTCGGCGACGCGGTCAAGCCATCGAACTGATCGGGAGTGGCGGCCGGGCTCTCAGCCGCCCGGCCGCCGCTTGAAGAGCACGGTCGCTGTATAGCGGAGCACCGCGTCGCCATGCTGGTCGAGCAGCGTCGTCCGCTGGCGGACGAGGCCGGCGTCCGTTCGGCTGTGCAGCGGCCGCGCCTCCAGCACCTCCTGCTCGCAGCGCAGGATGTCGCCCGGGTGGACCGGCTTCAGCCAGCGCAGCTCGTCGATGCCGGAGCCGCCGAGCGAGGCATGCTGGAGGCCGCTGTCGCGCAGATGCTCGACGATCAGGCGCATGCTGATCGCGCAGCTCTGCCAGCCGCTGATCGCGAGCCGCCCGAACAGCGGATTGTCCGCCGCCGCCGCGTCGTCGAGGTGGAAGGGCTGCATGTCGTAGCTCGCCGCGAACGCGATTCCCGCCTCGCGCGTGACCTCGTGGCGGCCGAAGCGCTCGATCAGCCCGGGGACGAGATCCTCGAACCAGCGCGGCCCCGGTGCCGCCGCCTGCTCAGACATTGAAGCGGAACAGCATCACGTCGCCGTCCTTCACCGGATAGTCCTTGCCCTCGGAGCGCAGCCTGCCCGCCTCGCGCGCGCCGGCTTCGCCGTGGCAGGCGACATAATCGTCATAGGCGATTGTCTCGGCGCGGATGAAGCCGCGCTCGAAATCCGAATGGATCGCGCCGGCCGCCTGCGGCGCCTTCGATCCCTGCGGGATCGTCCAGGCGCGCGTCTCCTTGGGGCCGCAGGTGAAGAAGGTGATGAGATCGAGCAGCGCATAGCCGGCGCGGATGACGCGCGCGAGCCCGGTCTCCGCCAGCCCAAGGTCGGCGAGGAACACCGCGCGGTCCTCCCCGTCCAGCGTCGCGATCTCCGCCTCGATCGCCGCCGAGATCACCACCGCCCGCGCGCCCTCGCTCGCCGCCCTGGCGAACACGCGCGCGGAGAGCGCATTGCCATCGGCGGCATGCTCCTCCCCGACATTGCAGACGTATAGCACCGGCTTGGCGGTGAGCAGCTGCGCCTGGCCGAAGATGCGCGCCTCGTCCTCGTCCCTGGGCTTCGTCAGGCGCGCCGGCCTGCCCTCGCGCAGCAGCGCGAGCGCCGCGCCGAGCACGGCGGCGGCGGCTTTCGCCTCCTTGTCGCCCTGCGCCGCCTTCTTCTGGGCGGCGGGGACGCGCTTCTCGAGGCTCTCCAGATCGGCCAGCATCAGCTCGGTCTCGACGGTCTCGGCATCCGCGATCGGATCGACCCTGCCCTCGACATGAGTGACGTCGCCGCCCTCGAAGCAGCGCAGCACATGGACGATCGCATCGACCTCGCGGATGTTGCCGAGGAACTGGTTGCCGAGCCCCTCGCCGGTGCTGGCGCCGCGCACCAGCCCGGCGATGTCGACGAAGCCGAGCTGCGTCTCGATCACCCTGGCGGAATGCGCGATCCCGGCGAGCAGGCCGAGGCGCGGATCGGGGACGGCGACCTGCCCGACATTGGGCTCGATCGTGCAGAACGGATAGTTCGCCGCCTGCGCCGCGGCGGTCTGCGTCAGCGCGTTGAAGAGCGTCGACTTGCCGACGTTCGGCAGGCCGACGATGCCGCAGCGGAAACCCATGACGCGCCAAACTCCGGGGAAAGCGAAATGCCCTAGCGGAGCGGCCGCGCGAACGGAACCGGGAACGGCTCGGGTCCGCGCTTCGTTGAGCCGTCAGACCGTGAGGAGATATGCCATGACGGACGACAGCAGGCCGGCAACCGCCGAGGAAGCCGAGATCAGCGAGCTGAGCGAGGCCGAGGAGCATCTCGCCCGCGAAAAGGCGCGCAAGAGCGCCGTCGACGATGGCGACGGCGCGCATGGTGGTGGGCTGGGCGCGTCGGGCTCGGCGGTCGATTTCGGCAAGCCGGCCAATTACACCGGGATCGACGACAAGGGGCTATAGGCCCGGTTGGCGCTCGTCGGCTTCGAAGACGGCGGGATCGGCCTGACGTCATCCGCCCGGGCGCGGCTGGTCATTGCCGCTCGATGCACATGGCGATGCCCATGCCACCGCCGATGCAGAGCGTCGCCAGCCCCTTCCTCGCGTCGCGCTTCGCCATCTCGTAGAGGAGCGTCGTCAGCACGCGCGCTCCGCTCGCGCCGATCGGATGGCCGATCGCGATCGCGCCGCCGTTGACGTTGACGATGTCCGGGTTCCAGCCGAGTTCCTTGCCGACCGACAGCGCCTGTGCCGCGAACGCCTCGTTGGCCTCGATCAGTTCGACGTCGGCGAGCTTCCAGCCGGCCTTCTCCAGCGCGCGGCGCGAGGCCGGCGCCGGGCCGATGCCCATGATCGTCGGGTCGACGCCGCAGGTCGCCCAGGAAGCGATCCGGCCGAGCACGGGGCGCCCGCGCGCCGCCGCCTCTTCCTCGGACATGACGACGATCGCCGCCGCGCCATCGTTGATGCCGCTGGCGTTGGCGGCGGTGACGGTGCCGTCTTTCCTGAACGCGGGCTTGAGGCCGGCCATTGATTCGATCGTCGCGCCGGCGCGGATATATTCGTCGTCGGCGACGATCGTGTCGCCCTTGCGGCCCTTGATGGTGACCGGCGCGATCTCGTCGCGGAACCGGCCGGCGCCGCGCGCGGCCTCGGCCTTGTTCTGGCTGGCGACGGCGAAGGCGTCCTGGTCGCCGCGCGTGATCTGATAGCGCTCCGCCAGGTTTTCGGCGGTGATGCCCATGTGGATCGCGCTGAACGCGTCGGTGAGGCCGTCGTGGATCATGGTATCGACGAGGCTCACCGTGCCCATCTTGGTCCCGCCGCGCAGCATCTGCGCATGCGGCGCCAGCGACATGCTCTCCTGCCCGCCGGCGACGACGATCCTCGCATCGCCGAGCCGCACCGCCTGCGCCGCCAGCGCGACGGCGCGGAGCCCCGATCCGCAGAGCTGGTTGATGCCGATCGCGGTGCGCTCGACGGGGATGCCGGCGTTCACCGCCGCCTGCCGCGCCGGGTTCTGCCCCTGGCCGGCGGCGAGCACCTGGCCGAGCATCACCTCGTCGACATCGGATGGCTGGAGGCCGGCCTGGTCGAGCGCGGCGAGGATGGCGACGCGGCCGAGTTCGTGCGCGGGGGTCGTCGCGAAGGCGCCGAGGAAAGAGCCGACCGGCGTGCGCTTGGCGGCGGTGATGACGGCGGTGGTCATGGGGTCTGGTCTCCTGTGCGGTCCGCTTAGCGGGGAAGCCCGGGCCGCGAAAGCCACGCGGCGAGCGGTTCGCGCAGCGCGTCGCGGCGCGCGCCGACGATCATGCCGACATGGCCCTGCGCCAGCGTCAGCCGCCGGCCGACGCCCGCCGCGCTCGCCAGCGGCACGATGCGGTCGCTGGTCGAGACGATGTCGAGGATCGGGCAGCCGAGCGCCGCCGGATCGACGAGGCGGCCGCCGACCCGCCAGCGTCCCGCGCCGGTGACGTCGGCGGCGACGAAATCCTCCATCAGCTCGCGCGCGGCGGCGGCGGTGAGCGGCGGGCCGGCGTTGGCCCAGTCCTCGAGCGCGACGAACCGCGCCAGCGCCGGATCGCGTTCCGCGAGGCCGCCGAAGCGGGCGTATTTGTCGAGCGTGCGGTCCCCCGCGAGCTGCCAGAAGCCCGCCTGCAGCACCTCCATCGGCAGCAGCCCGAGCGCATCCGCGATCGGCCCGCCGCGCGCCCAGAGCGCGGCGAGACCGGCGCGCGACTCGTCGGGGAAGCCGGCGAAGCGCCACGGCGCCGCCAGCAGCGCGAGCGCGCGCACCGGGCGCAGCGTCGCCGCCGCGATCGCCATCGTGCCGCCGAGGCAATAGCCGGCGAGCGTCGGCGGCGCGGCGTCCGCCAGCGCGTCGATCAGCGGCACCAGCAGCGTCTCGACATGGCCCGCGATCGAAAGCCCGCGCTCGTCCGCGCCGGGCGTGCCCCAGTCGAGCAGCAGCGGCCGCAGCCCGTGCCCCGCCAGCCAGCCCAGCAGCGAGGTCTCCTCGTCGAGATCGAGCACGCCCGGCGAATTGATGAGCGAGGGCACGAACAGCACCGCCGGCCGGCGCGCGCTCCCCGGTCCGCCATGATCGCGCACCACCGCCCGCCCGATCCGCGCGACCTCGGGCCTGGCGGGCATCGGCGCGCGCCGCTCCGCCCGCTGGTAGCGCGCGAGACCGGCGAGCACCGCCTCGGCGCGCGCCGGATCGGTCGCGGCGAGCCCGGCGACGAGATCGATGAACAGGCCGAGTGGCCGGGGTCCGTGTTGCAGCGCGGCATCGAAAGGTGGTAGCGCGGCGTCCAGGGGTTCAGCGGCCGGGTCGGAGGGGTGTGTCATGGCGAAGTCGGGGTCCGCGACGGATACGGTCATCATCAAGAAATACGCGAACCGGCGTCTCTACAATACCGAGACGTCGAGCTACATCACGCTCGAGCACCTCGCCCAGATGACCCGCGACAACCGCGACTTCAAGGTGCTGGACGCGCGCAGCGAGGAGGACATCACCCATAATGTCCTCACCCAGATCATCATGGACGAGGAGGGGCGCGGGCAGACGATGCTCCCGGTCAACTTCCTGCGCCAGCTGATCGGGCTCTACGGCGATTCGATGCAGTCGATGGTGCCGCAATATCTCGAGGCATCGATGGATGCGTTCAAGCGCAACCAGACCCAGTTCCGCTCGGCGATGGAGGGCGCGTTCGCCGGCGGCCCGTTCGCCGAGGTCGCCAAGCGCAACCTCGAGCTGTTCGAGGCGGCCGCAGGCGCCTTCCAGAAGGTCGCCGCCCAGCCGGCCTCGTCGGCGGTCGGCGCGGCCGCGACGGGCGCCGGCAACGCCGCCGACGAGCTCGCCCAGCTCAAGGGCCAGCTCGCCAGCCTCCAGGACAAGATCGACAAGCTGGCGAAATAGCGCGGGAGCCCGCGGCGTAGGTCTACCGTCATCCCGGACTTGATCCGGGATCCGGCTACAGGCACGCCTCCAGATACGGCTGGTCGAAGCCGAACTGGCGGGCCTTGTCGAGCGTGTAGGGGCGCAGGCCCATGGAGCGATATTCGCCGGCGATCCTGCCGTCGCTGCTCTCGTCGAGATATTCGAACTTGAAGAGCTCCTGGGTGACGATCACCGGGCCTTCCATGCCGACCACCTCGGTGATGTTGGTCACGCGGCGCGAGCCGTCGCGCAGCCGCTTCACCTGGATGATGAGATCGACCGAATCGGCGATCTGGCGCGAGATCGCCTCCTTGGGCACCTTGATGTCGCTCATCATCACCATGTTCTCCATGCGGGCGAGCGCCTCGCGCGGCGAATTGGAGTGGAGCGTGCACATCGAGCCGTCATGGCCGGTGTTCATCGCCGAGAGCATGTCGAAGCATTCGGCGCCGCGAATCTCGCCCAGGATGATGCGATCGGGGCGCATGCGCAGCGCGTTCTTGACGAGATCGCGGATGCTGATCTCGCCCTGGCCCTCGAGATTGGCCGGGCGGGTCTCCAGCGGCAGCCAATGTGGCTGCTGGAGGCGGAGCTCGGCGGCGTCCTCGATGGTGAGCACGCGCTCGCCGGGGTCGATCATCTTGGAGAGCGCGTTGAGCATGGTGGTCTTGCCCGAGCCGGTGCCGCCCGAGATGACGATGTTGAAGCGGCTCGCGCCGGCGATCTTGAGCGCCGTCGCCATCTTCGGGCTCATGCTGCCGAAGCCCGCCATCATGTCGAGCGTGATCGGCTTGGCGGAGAATTTGCGGATCGAGATGGCGGTGCCGCGCAGCGACAGCGGCGGCACGATGACGTTGACGCGGCTGCCGTCGGCGAGGCGGGCGTCGGCGAGCGGGCTGGTCTGGTCGACGCGGCGGCCGACCTTCGAGACGATGCGCTGCGCGATCTGGAAGAGATGCTCCTCGTCGCGGAACTGGATGGGCGCGATCTCCAGCTTGCCCTTGCGCTCGACATAGGTCTGGTCCGGGCCGTTGACCATGATGTCGTTGATGTCGGGATCGCCGAGCAGCTCCTCCAGCGGCCCAAGCCCGAGCAGCTCGTCGACGAGCACCTTCTCCAGCGCGAACTGCTCGCGCCGGTTGAGATTGATCTTCAGCTCGCCCAGCACCTCGCCGATGATCGGGCGGAATTCCTCGGCGAGCTCGTCCTTGGAGAGCGTCGCCGCCGCCTCGGGATCGACCCGCTCGAGCAGGCGGGGGAGCACCTGCTCCTTGATGCGGTGGACGCTGGCCTCGAAGCCCTCGACCCTGGAGACGGCCGCGTCGCCGCTCGCGTCCTGGCGGCTGGTGAGCCGCGCCATCGCGTCGCCGTGCAGCGGCTCGGCGGGGGCTTCCAGCGAGGCGCCGGGGAGCGGCACGCTCTCGATCGGCGGGAACTGGCCGCCGCCGCCGGCGTCGCCGCCCTGCATCGGCCGCGCCACGCCGAACGACGGGCGCTGTCCGCCACCGGCGATCCCGCCACGTTTCCCGAATGCGCTCATGCCGATGCAACTCCGCTTATTCTTGCCGCCATCGCTAACTATAAGGGTTTAAGATTGGGTCACCGGGCGCCGCCGGGCGGCATCGGCCAGGGTCCGTCCCAGCAGGCGGCGGGGTCGCGCGGGCGGACGATCGCGGGGCGGGCGGGGCGGATCGGCGCGGGCACCGCCGCCAGCGGCGCGACATAGTCGGGCGATCCGTCGGGCACCACGCCGAGATAGCTGCACAGGCCGGCCGGCGCGCGCGGATAGCGGAACGCGCGCGCGATCTCGGAGAGCGGCGTGGCGAGCCCGATGATGAAGGTGACGGCGATGATCCGCCGGGCGATGCGGGCACGCGCGTCGGTCGCCGGCGCGATCAGCACGTCCGCCATGCTCAGCGATAGGATCAGCAGCGCCGGAATCGACGCCCGCATGACGAGATCGATGGAGTCGCCGATCCTCGCCCATGGCGCGAGCAGCAGCACCAGCGCGACCAGCGCCAGCATGATCCCGCCGAATCGCTGGCGCCGCGCGACGAGCTCGGCCGCCAGCAGATAGGGCACCACCTCGACCAGCTCGAACGCGACATAGTGGAGGAGGTCGAGCCTCGCGACGTGCCCGCCGACGGTTCCGCTCGCGGTGGCCAGATAGAGCAGCGACGGCGCCGCCACCACGGTCGCGAGCGCCGGCAGCAGCACGTCGGCGGCCGCGATCCGGCGCCGCGCCAGCGCGTCCAGCCCGGCGTGGGCGGCGAACGGCAGCACGCCGATCAGCGCGAGCGGCGACCAGAGCGCGAGCAGCGGCAGCGGCGTGAGGAAGGCGGCGCGCGACAGCCGGCCTTCGCGGCAGAGCAGGTAGAGCAGCGCCCCCGTCCAGCCGGCGAGCGCATGCTGCGGCACCCAGAAGGCCTGGGTGACGTGCGATGAATATTGCAGCCCGCTCCAGTTCTCGAGATGGCCGTCGAGCGGGCCGCTGACGATCCACTCGCCGAGCAGGTCCATCCCGCTGAAGCCGAGGAAGACCAGCAGCGCGAGGCCGCGCGCGCGCGCCCCCCGGTACAGCGTCGCGCCGAGCGCGAGCAGCGCCGCGAGCATCGCGCTGTTCTGGAACAGCAGCGCGAGCTCGGCGGCGCGGTAGCCGAGCACCTTGCCGACCAGCGCTGGCGTGAGATACATGGCCGTCGGCGCGCGGAGGATTTGCGGCGCCGGGCCCGCGCCATAAGCGAACGGCCAGGGATGGACGGTGAGATCGCGCAGCACGGCGCCGCGCACCTGCCAGTCGGTATTGGCGTAGACGAAGCGCCCCTCGCCGCCGAGCACGAACACGACGAGCGCGATCGCGAGGCAACCGCCGATCAGCGGGAGGCCGATCCGTGCCCCCTCCGTCGGGCGGTCCTCGCGCCCGAACCGGATCACGCCGGCGGCAAGGATGGCGAGGAGCAGCCCGCCGCACCAGCACCAGGCCGACGACAGCCCGAGGAACCGCCACAGCAGCAGTTGCTGGACGCCGAGCCAGCCGCAGAGCCCGCCGACGATGACGGGAACCAGAACGGCGAGGTTGCTCGGCATGGCGGGCGGCGCGGTCGTGCGCGGCGGCCCGCCGATCGTCGTCGCCATCGCACGCCTCCCGGCGTGGAGGGTTACAACGGCGGCGGAAAGATAGGCTTAACGATCCGTCAGGCGAGCACTTCGGCCTGCTCGGCCAGC
The DNA here is from genome assembly GCA_964245925.1 of uncultured Sphingomonadaceae bacterium. Lineage (GTDB taxonomy): Bacteria > Pseudomonadota > Alphaproteobacteria > Sphingomonadales > Sphingomonadaceae > Solisphingomonas. Next base: position 859 of record CAXTPE010000091.1, on the reverse strand, counting down.
ACGGTGAGGCCCTGCTCGCTCACCTCGGCGAACCCGCCCTCGACATGGATGCGCACCGGCGCGCCGCCCGGCCCGGCATGCACCGCGATCTCGCCCGAGCGCACCACCGACATGAACGGCGCATGGCCTTCGAGCACCGCGAAATCGCCCTCGGTGCCGGGGACGACCACCATGTGGACCTCCTCGGAGCGGACCAGCTTCTCGGGGGTGACGAGTTCGAAGTGGAGGGGCATGACATTCCTAGAGTTTGACGACGGCAATGACGATCGCCGCCATCGTCAGGATCGTACCGACGAACCACATGAGCAACGAAGATCGAAGCTGCTCTATCTTGGTCTCGATTTGAGCGATGTCCGCTTTCGTCGCCGACGTCGATTGCAGCTGCTCGATCTTCACTTCGAGCTGGCCGATATCGGCTTTGGTGGCAGCGCTGTTGAGGCCTTCCGCTGCGCCGCGACCGATCGCGGCCGCGATAGCCTCGGCCTGTGCAGAGGACAGCTCCGCCGCGCGAAGCTCCTTGGCGAGGGAAAGTGTGTCGACCGTCACCGATATAATCTACACGCTCGCCCAGCCCAAGTCGATTACGCCGCCTGCGCCATCTTCTCCGCCTTGGCGACGGCCTCGTCGATGCCGCCGACCATGTAGAAGGCGCTCTCGGGCAGATGATCGTACTCGCCGTCGACCACCGCCTTGAAGCTCTTCACGGTATCCTCGATGGCGACGAACTTGCCGGGGATGCCGGTGAACACCTCGGCGACGTGGAACGGCTGGCTCAGGAAGCGCTGGATCTTCCGCGCGCGAGAGACCGTCAGCTTGTCCTCCTCCGACAGCTCGTCCATCCCGAGGATGGCGATGATGT
>CAXTPE010000090.1:0-9949 GCA_964245925.1 uncultured Sphingomonadaceae bacterium | reverse complement strand
TGGTGCCGGCGCTGCTCGCGGGCTGCACCGTGATCCTGAAGCCCGCGCCCGAGACGCCCCTGTCCGGAGCCATCATCGGCGAGCTGGCGGCGGAGGCGGGCTTCCCGGCGGGCGTGTTCAACGTGATGACCGGCGAGGATCCCGCGCTGCTCGGCGAGCTGCTGAGCGGCGATCCGCGCGTCGATCTGGTGACCTTCACCGGATCGACCGCGACCGGCAAGCGGATCATGGAGCGCGGCGCGCGGACGCTGAAGCGGGTCTTCCTCGAGCTCGGTGGCAAGTCCGCGCTGATCGTGCTGGAGGACGCGCCCGATTACGCGCGCACGGTCGCCAGCTCGATGATGATCTATCATGCCGGGCAGGGCTGCGCGAACTGCACGCGCCTGCTGCTGCCGCGCAGCCGCTACGACGAGGGCGTGGCGATCCTCGAGCAGGCCTACCAATATGTGCAGTGGGGCGGCTTCGACGATCGCGACAATTACATGGGCGCGCTGATCTCCGAGCGCCAGCGCCAGCGGGTGCTCGGCTATATCGAGGCGGGCAAGGCCGAGGGCGCGCGGCTGATCGCCGGCGGCGGCATCCCGGCCGACAAGGGCAACGGCTTCTTCGTCGAGCCGACCTGCTTCGTCGACGTCGACAACAGGATGAAGATCGCGCAGGAGGAGATCTTCGGGCCGGTGCTGGTCGTGATCCCGTTCGAGGACGACGAGGACGCGATCCGGATCGCCAACGACAGCATCTACGGGCTGTCGGGCGCGGTCGTCAGCGGCGATTTCGATCGCGGCATGGCGATCGCCAAGCGCATCCGGGCGGGCACCTACAGCGTCAACGGCGGGATCTGGTCCGCGCCCGACGTGCCGTTCGGCGGCTACAAGCAGAGCGGCCTGGGGCGCGAATGGGGCGAGGCGGGCTTCGAGGAATATCTCCAGATCAAGACCATCGCCATGCCGGCCGGCGCCACCGCGACCGCCGACCTGACCGAGGCGGCGGTGGCCGAGACCGTCTGATACCGGGGCGCGGCCGATCGCCCCGGCGATCGGCCGCGCGACCATCTGCCCGTCGGGCCGCCCGCGAGACATGGCTCGACACCCCGAAGATCCAGATCACAGGATGAATGGCCATGACGCTCGTGATGAAAGGCGTTCGCGTCCTCGAAGTCGCGCAATTCACCTTCGTGCCGGCGGCCGGCGGCGTGCTCGCCGACTGGGGGGCGGACGTCATCAAGATCGAGCATCCGGTGCGCGGCGACACCCAGCGCGGCTTCATCAAGCTCGGCGGGCTGAACATCGATCCGCAGCGCAACACCATGATGGAGCACCCCAATCGCGGCAAGCGCAGCGTCGGCATCGACATCTCGACGCCCGAGGGGCAGGAGGTGCTGTACGAGATCGCGAAGCAATCGGATGTGTTTCTCACCAACTACCGCGCCTCGGTGCGGCAGAAGAACAGGTTCGACGTCGAGCACATCCGGGCGGCCAACCCCAACATCATCTATGCGCGCGGCACCGCGCATGGCGACAAGGGCCCCGAGCGCGACGCCGGCGGCTATGACAGTGCGACCTTCTGGGCGCGCGGCGGGGTCGGCGCGGCGATCACGCCCGCCGGGATCGAGGGCACGATCATGCAGCCGATCGGCGCGTTCGGGGATTCGATCGGCGCGATGTACATCGCCGGCGGCATCTCCGCCGCGCTCTATCACCGCGCGAACACGGGCGAGGCGGTCGAGATGGACGTCTCGCTGCTGAGCACGGCGTGGTGGTCGTCGGGCCTGGCGATCGACATGGCGATGGACACCGGGCTCAATCCCCAGGCGCGCATGCCGAGTTCGGGCAGCGCGCCGGGCAATCCCTTCCTCGGCTATTTCTACACGTCGGACGGCGGCAGCATCGCCTTGTCGGTGCTCTCGCCCGGCCCGTTCATCCGCGATACGTTCGAGCATCTCGGCCTGCCCGAGGCGGCCGACGATCCGCGGTTCGCCGACGTCTATGCGCTCATCAGGAATTGGGAAGCGGCGAGCGCGCTCATCGTGAAGGCCTTCGCGTCCAGGCCGACGGCCTATTGGCGCAAGCATCTCCAGACCATGCAGGGGCAATGGGCGCCGGTGCAGAACATGCTCGAATTCTCCCAGGACGAGCAGGCGCTGGCGAACGACATGGTGTTCGAGGTCGAGGCGGCCAATGGCGGGCCGCCGCTGAAGCTGGTCCGCAATCCCGTCCAGTTCGACCATGCGCCCGTCGAGACCACCCGCGCCCCGCAGGCGTCCGAACATACCGAGACCTTCCTGATGGAGATCGGCATGGAATGGGATCGCATCGAGGCGCTGAAAGCCGCCGGCGCGATCGCCTGAGATGCGCGCGGCGGCACGGCCGGTCCCGGCGATCGGCCGGATATGGCAACATCGCGACCGCGATATAGCTTGCGCTCTCTAAGCGGAGCCCGCGTTTCGTTGTAGGACTGCGGCACGGGCGCCGGGGGCCATGCCTCCCCGCCCGATCTGCGACCGCTGGCGTGCGTTCGGCATAATCGGCTGGGCAGCGTTGCTTGGGGACTACCGCAAACATGCGGCGTCACGATCGAAGGAGGGGAAACAATGCGTACATCATTCAAGGCAGCGCTGCTCATCACCAGCGGACTGGGGCTGACGGCATCGGCGCCCGCGCTGGCCCAGGCCAGCGACCCCGCGGTCGCGGCTACCCCCGCGGCGCCGGCCGCGGCGCCCGAGCCCGCGCGACCCGTCGCGGCGCGCGAGGCCGGCGACGGCCTGGGCACCGGCGACATCATCGTCACGGCGCGGCGCGTCGAGGAGCGGCTCCAGGACGTGCCGATCTCGATCACCGTGTTCAACCAGCAGCAGATCTCCAACCGCAACATCGTCGCGCCCGAAGATCTGGCGCTCTACACGCCGTCGCTGTCGACCAACGGCGTCACCGGCCGCGAGAATACCGCTTACTCCATCCGCGGTTTCACGCAGGAAATCGGCACCTCGCCATCGGTGGCGGTCTATTTCGCCGACGTGGTCGCGCCGCGCAGCAGCTCGTCGATCCCGCAGGGCGACGGCGCCGGTCCCGGCTCCTTCTTCGACCTCCAGAACGTGCAGGTGCTGAAGGGCCCGCAGGGCACGCTGTTCGGCCGCAACACGACCGGCGGCGCGGTGCTGCTCGTGCCGCAGAAGCCGACCGGCCGGTTCGAGGGCTATGTCGAGGGGCTGTACGGCAGCTACGACTGGAAGGGCCTGCAGGGCGCGATCAACGCACCGCTCACCGACAATATCCGCGCGCGCCTGGCCTTCGACTTTCAGGATCGCGACGGGCTGACGAAGAATGTCGGCGCCGGCCCGGATCTCGACGACCGGCACTATATCGCGGTGCGTGGCAGCGTGGTGTGGGACGTCACGCCTGACATCGAGAATTACACGATCCTCTCCTACCTCCACTCGAAGAGCAACGGATCGGGCTACGCGCTTATCGGATGCAATCCGGCGAGCTTCATCGGCGCGAACGTGTGCGGTCCGTTCGCGACGCAGCAGGCTGGCGGTCCGCACACCGTCAGCACCGATATTGGCAATCCGCTCAACGAGCGTACCGAATATCGCGGGATCAACACCACGACCTGGCAGGCCAGCGACACGCTGACGGTGAAGAACATCATCAGCTATACGCGCTTGAAGGGCAAGTATGTGTCGGACGTGTTCTCGTCGGACTTCAAAATTCCGACGACCGTCTTCGTTCCCATTCAGAATGCGACGGGCGCCGTCGTCGGCTTGCAGCCGACGCCGACCGGCGCGTTGGCGGGTACGCGGCTCCAGTTCGTCGACACTTTCGCGAACGGCAAGCCGGGCAATACCGACCAGTCGACCTTCACCGAGGAGCTGCAGTTCCAGGGCAGGGTCGGCGACAAGTTCGTGTGGCAGGCGGGCGCCTATTATGAGCGGTCCGCGCCCCATGGTTACACCGAAAACCGCTCCACCCAGCTTCTCAACTGCGCGGACGTCGCGACGCTGCAGTGCTATTCGCCGTTGGGCCAGATCTTCCGGCAGGGCTATGCGCTCTTCAACTCGAACCTGTTCGGCGTACCGGTGCAGTTCACCGATCCTGGCTTCGACTTCGCGGTCGGCGGCCTCGGCCGGCGGCGCACGACGATAGGCTATCGCAACCTCGGCATCTACGCGCAGGGCAGCTATGCCCTGACCGATCAGTTGAAGGTCACCGGCGGCATCCGCTACACTTCCGACAAGGTGAAGGCGACCGCCAATGAGCTTAGCTACACCTTCGGAGGACCGGTGTTCCTGCCGGGTTCCGCCGTACCGGTCTTTGGCAGCGCCAACAATCCAGTGGTAAGCTGCGTGCAGTTCGATGCCAGCCTTGCCAACGACTGTCTTATCACGTCCAGAACGAAAAGCTCGAAGCCGACCTGGCTCATCGATCTCGATTACAAGCCCAACGACGACATTCTGGTCTACGGCAAATATTCGCGCGGTTATCGTCAGGGTAGCGTAACTCCCAGCGGTGCCGGGATATACAGGACCTTCAAGCCTGAAAAGATCGACGCCTTCGAAGTAGGCTTGAAGACGGATATCCGGGGGCCGCTGCGCGGCTACTTCAATATAGACGCCTTCTACAACAATCTTTACCACCAGCAGATCAACGCGGCCTTCACCGATATCGACAACGTGGTTTCCCAGGCCTCGGGTATCATCAACGTCAACAAGTCGAGGAGCTACGGTATCGAGGCGGAAGCCAACATCACCCTCTTCCGCGGCTTCAATCTGAACGGCTCCTATACCTATCTTCGCACGAAACTCGTGAGCGCGCCCGCCATCGTCGCGACCGCGCCGTTCGAGATCGTGACCTTGTCGGCGGACGTGGGCGGCGATCTGGCTTATTCGCCGCACAACCGGGTTACGGTGACGGGCAGCTATGCGCTGCCGCTTGATCCGGATCTCGGGCAGATCGTGCTCGGTGCCACCTACAGCTACAGCAGTTCGCAGCTGGCGGTATCGCCATCGGCGTCGCCCTTCGCCAGGATGAAGTCGTTCAACACCCTCAACCTCAACCTGAACTGGAACCATGTGGGAGGATCGAGGGTCGACGCATCCGTCTTCGCGACCAACGTCACCAACCAGAAATACCGGACCCAGGTCGCGGGCATCTACAACGGTACCGGCGTCGAATTCGCGCGGTACGGCGAACAGCGTGTCATCGGAGGCAAGCTGCGGCTCAACTTCTGATGTAGGCCATGTAACGGGGACGGCGAACTCGCGACGGGCGGATCGTCGCGAACGTCGTCCCCGAGCCTGGCGGGCACTGCTTCGCTGTGAGCGGGATACAAGAGTGTAGCCGGGCGGAAAGTCGGATTTGTCGATCATTGTTCCGACCTGACAAAGGTGTCGCATGACCCAGCCGCCCGTCATGATCTGGAGCCGCGAGATTCCCTATCCTTCGTCGATCAGCGAGGAGGCGCGGGAGAAGCCGGCGATGATGGCCGCCATCCCCGCCGATGCCATCGAGCGGCCGCGGGACACGGCTGGCTGGAACGCGATGATCGGCTTCGTCGACGACATGCTGTTCGCGACCGTCGCCCCTCCCGCCGCCGGAACGACGGTGACGCCCATCGAGATCGGGGGCGTTGCCGCCTTTGAGGGCACGTCGCCCGAGGATCAGGACGTCCACGAGGAAGTCCGGCGGTTCGTCGCCGCGCTGCCTTGACGTCATGCCAGTCACGCCCGTCCGCCGGGCAAGCGAGCCAGAGGAGCATTTCATGAGCGTGTGGGATTACAGCGGCAAGCGCGTCATCGTCAGCGGGTGCTTCTCCGGCATGGGCGAGGCCGCCGCGCGCGAGCTGGTGCGGCTCGGCGGCGAGGTCCACGGCTTCGATTTCAAGCGCTCCGAGGTGCCGATGGCGTCGTTCACCGAGGTCGACCTGCGCGATCCGGCGTCGATCGAGGCGGCGGTCGCGAAGATCGGCGGGCCGGTCGACGCGCTGTTCAACTGCGCCGGCCTGGCGCCCGGCTTCCCGCCGATCGATCTGATGAAGGTCAACTTCATCGGCCTGCGTCACCTCACCGAGGCGGTGCTGCCGCTGATGAAGGCGGGCGGCTCGATCACCTCGATCTCCTCCAACGGCGGCCTGGGCTGGACGCAGCGCATCCCGGTGCTGATGGAGTTCATCGCCCAGCCCGATTATGCCAGCGCGGCCGCCTGGTGCGAAGCGCATCCCGATGCCGTGCTCGAGGGCTATGCCTTCTCGAAGGAGGTGCTGATCGCCTGGACGATGCTGCGCTGCCACGATCTCGTCAAGCGCGGCATCCGCATCAACTGCACGATGCCCGGACCGACCCAGAGCCCGATGATGAACGACATCGAGAAGGTCACGCCGGCCGCGGTGCTCGAAGCCTCCGCGCAGCCGAGCGGCCGGCGCGCGGCCCCCGTCGAGCAGGCCTATCCGCTGATCTTCCTCGGCAGCGATGCGGCAAGCTACATCAGCGGGCTGGCGCTGAACGTCGATCTGGGCTTCCTGGGCTCGGTGATGACCGGGCAGATCGACATTCAGGCGATGATGGGCGGGATGCAGCAGGGTGCTGCCGCCTGAGCCGCCGACGCGTCGCGCAGGACCGGGAGACACGCCGATGCCGCTCGTCTCGCTGGACCAGCTCACCGTCGTGGGGGTCTCGCCGACCGAGCTGGTCGATATAGCGGCCGACGCCGGCTATGACGCGGTCAGCGCGTTCACGAGCAGCAGCGACAGCGCCGGCGCGTACCGGCTGGCCAAAGGCGACGAGCGGACCGAGGCGATGCTCGCGCGCCGGCGCGAGCGCGGCATCGCCGTCAGCAATCTGGAAGGCCTGGTCGTCAAGCCGCGGATGGATTGGGACGAATATGCGCGCCTGATCGATCTCGGCGCGCACATCGGCGCGCGGCGCGGCGCCACGGTGATCCTCGACAAGGACCGGGCGCGGGCGATTGACAGCTTCTGCCGCCTGGCCGAGCTGGCGGCGAACGGCGGCCTCGGGCTGACGCTGGAGTTCTGCCGGCTGACGGAAGTCGGCTCGCTGGCCGACGCGGTCGCGTTCGTCGGTCTCGCCAGCCATCCGGTGGGCGTGCTGGTCGATCTCATGCACCTCGTCCTCGGCGGCGAGACCCCCGCCGACATCGCGCGCCACGATCCCGCGCTCATCACGGCGGCGCAGCTCTGCGACAGCCGGGCGATGCTGACCGACGAGGACTATATGCGCGACGCCTTCCATCAGCGCGAGATCCCCGGCGACGGCGAGCTGCCGGTGGTCGATTTCCTGAAGGCGCTCCCCGATCATGCCGCGATCGGGCTGGAGGTGCCGCTGAAGTCGCTGGCCGAACACGGCATGTCGCATCTCGATCGCGCGCGGCTGCTGCTGGAGCGGACCAGGGCGCTGCTCGCCGAAGCCGGGCGGACGGCGGACGCGGCGGCGGCGTGAGGCCGCGGACCGCCTGATGGCGGATCGTCTCCGGATCAAGCGCCTGTTCCACACGACGCAGGCGGTGACGGACGTCGCGGCCGCGCGGATCGCCTATCTCGAGGCGTTCGGCGGCATGACCTTCCTCGAGGGTTATCATCCCGGCGAGGATCGCGACATGGCGCTGGTCTATGTCGCCGACCAGATGCTCGAGCCGATGGCGCCGCGCGACGCGGGCGCGCTGGACCGGGTCTTCGCCCGCTATCTGTCGCGCCATGGCGAGGGCTGGCATTCCTTCGCGTTCACGGTGGCCGACGCCGCCGGGGCGGCGCGGCTGCTGCGTGCCGGCGGCTGCGAGATCACCACCGAATATGCCAATTTCTTCCTGCTCCACCCGCGGGCGGCGGGCGGCGTGCTGCTCGAGTTCTGCGATGTCGAGATACCGCAGGATCCCTATTATCTGCCTGGCTGGAATCGCGACTGGGCGATGTCGCGCACCGATCGGCCGCGGCGCATGGCCTATGTCTGCTGCGTCGTGCCGGACGCCGAGGTCACGGCGCGCTTCTTCACCGAGCAACTCGACGGGCGCGCGACCGGCGAGGGCCGGCTCGACTGGCCGCAGCCGGCGCGGTTCGTCGATGTCGCGGTCGCCGACGCCCGGCTGCGGATCGTCGCGCCCGACGGCGCCGATGGCCCGCTCGGCCGCTATCTCGCCGGCCGCCGATCGGGCGTCTACGCGGTCGGCTGGGAGGTGGCGGAGGTCGATGCGGCGGCGGCGATCATGCGCGGGGCGGGGCTTGCCGCCGAGCCCGTGCCCGGCGGCGATGTCGCCTATGAGATACGGCTCGCCGGCGCGCGCCACTGGATCTGCCGCGTCCAGGGCGGGATGACATCAGCTTCGCCACGAAGAGACAACAGCGATGCCACCTGATGTCATCCGACCCCTGATGGGACGGGCGGCGTCACGCCGGCGTCCGCACCCAGGACGAGAGGCCGCGCTCGCCGCCTGCCAGGAAGCGCGGGTGGAGACATTCGCCGAGCAGGTCGATCCGGTCGGCGCGCGGTGCCCAGCCGAGCTCGGCGCGCGCGCGCGGGCTGCGCGAGCGGCTGCACGAGGCGAACACGATCAGCGCGGTGAAGCGGTCCCACAGCGCCGCCGCCTCGTCGAACGAGATGCCGCGCGTCGGCACGCCGAGACGGGCCGCGATCGTCTCGGCCATCATCCGCCAGTTCACCTCGCCCGAGACCGAGTGATACAGCGCGCCGGGAACGCCTCTCTCCAGCGCCAGCAGATAGAGCTCGGCGAGATCCTCGACATGGACGCTGGAATAGCAGTTGAGCCCGCGCCCGACATGGCAGACCGCGCCGGTCTCGCGCGCCGAATGATAGAGGTCGGCGATCGGCTTGATCGCGTGATTGCCCCAGATCAGCGGCGGACGCAGGCAGAGCGTCCGCATCCCGCGATCGCTCGCGCCACGCACGGCGCGCTCGGTCTCGAGCCGGGGCGCGATCTGGCGGCGCGGCGTGAAGGGATCGTCCTCCGCGAAGCTGTGCTCGCTCCATTCGCCGTCGGTGCGCTCGGATATGAGGCTGGTGCCGCCGGTGAACAGGAAGGTCTTGCCCGTCCCCGCCAGCGCGTCGAGCGCTGCATCGACGAAGCGGCGCTCGTCCTCGAGCATCAGCTGCGCCGCCCAGACGATCGCGTCGTGGCCGGCGAACAGCGCGGTGGTGGCGGGCAGATCGTCGAGCCCGCCGATCACGGACGCGGCGCCGAGTCGCTCGATCGCGGCCGCGCCGGCGGCGTCGCGAGCGAAGCCGGTCACCGCATGGCCCGCGCCCGCGAGCCGCGCGACGACATGCCGCCCGACATAGCCGGTCGCGCCGAACACCAATGTCCGCACCATCGTCTCCTCATGCCCCAAGGCTCGATTCCAGATGCCGCCCGTCGCTGTCGAGGGAGGCGCGGCAAGTAGCATCCGGGCGATATGATCCGGCGCGGGTCGACCGCCATTGCCGCGCCGGCCGCGCCACAGCAGACTGGCATGAAACGCGGCCGGCGAGCTGGTACTCGCAAGCGCCGGACGACGAGAGGACGAGGACGCGCATGGCGCTCTACACGACGATCCACCTCCACAATGTGCCGGAAGCCAGGGAGGCGGACTATGCCACCTGGTTCGACGGGCCGCATCGCGACGCGCTCGCCCGGCTGCGCGGCTTCCAGGGCGCGGACCGCTACCAGGTCACGCCCGAGCAGGTGATGGCCGACATCGCCCAGCCGTGGAAGTTCTGCGGCCTCTATGATTTCGTCACGGAGACGCCGGAGATCGACATCCCGGCGCTCGGCCCCCTGCTCGCCGATGCGCGCGACGCCGGACTGATCGAGACGGCGACCGATTCCGAGCGGCTGTTCACCTACCGCATCCATACCGACGACTGGGAGGGCAGCGCCAATTTCCAGCGCGACAAGCCGCTGTCCGGCGTCAGCATCCTGATCGGCAATTATGTCGCCGGCCGCTACGA
>CAXTPE010000089.1:0-10209 GCA_964245925.1 uncultured Sphingomonadaceae bacterium | reverse complement strand
ATGTACAAGATCTGGTTCGCCCGGAACTACCGGACCTACGTCGCCAACACGCTGCTGCTCGACAACGCGCTGGCCACGATGGGCGCGGGCCTGCCCTCGGCCATGATGGCGGCGATGCTCTACCCGAACCGGCGCGTCATGGCGGTCTGCGGCGACGGCGGCTTCATGATGAACAGCCAGGAGATGGAGACCGCCGTCCGCCTGGGGCTGAACATCACCGTGCTGATCCTCAACGACAACAGCTACGGCATGATCCGCTGGAAGCAGGCCAACATGGGCTTCAAGGACTGGGGCCTGACCTATGGCAACCCGGATTTCGTCAAATATGCCGAAGCCTATGGCGCATACGGCCACCGCGTGACGAGCGCCGAGATGCTGCCCGGGCTGCTCGGGGAGTGCCTCGACACGCCCGGCGTCCACCTGATCGACTGCCCGGTGGACTATTCGGACAATGATCGCATATTGAACAAGGACATCAAGGAGCTGTCGGCGAAGCTGTAGCTCTCCCTTCCGCGGCGGCCCCGCCCTCCCCCGTTCGTGGCGAGCGGAGGACCGAGCGAAGTCGAGGGCCGCAGTCGAGACAGCCGCTCGCGGCCACCCCTCGACACCGCATCTCGACTTCGCTCGATGCTCGCTCGGGGCGAACGGAGAGCAAGCGGAGAATGCCGTGACCATGAAGCTCAAGTCCGAATACCCCCTCTATCTCGCCAACGAGGCGCGGCAGCCCAACGCCGATCTCGAGGTGACCGACAAGTTCACCGGCGAGGTCGCCACCCGCGTCGCGATCGCCGACGCCAGGACGATCGATGCCGGCATCGCGGCGGCGGTGGAAGCGCAGGAGCCGATGGCGCGGCTGCCCGCCTATGAGCGGCAGGCGGTGCTCCAGCATTGCGTGCGACGCTTCACCGAGCGCGCCGAGGAGCTCGCGTTCGCGCTCTGCATCGAGGCGGGCAAGCCCATCAGGGACTCGCGCGGCGAGGTCGGGCGGCTGATCGACACGTTCCGGATCGCATCGGAAGAGGCGGTGCGGATCACCGGCGAGGTCCAGCCGCTCGACATCGCGCCGCGCGCGCGCGGCTATCAGGGCATCTGGAAGCGCGTGCCGATCGGCGCGTGCAGCTTCATCTCGCCGTTCAACTTCCCGCTGAACCTCGCCGCGCACAAGGTCGCGCCGGCGCTCGCGGTCGGCTGCCCGTTCGTGATGAAGCCGGCCTCGCGCACCCCCCTGGGGGCGATCATCATGGGCGAGGTGCTCGCCGAGACCGACCTGCCCAGGGGCGCCTTCTCGATCCTCCCCGCGCACCGCGACGGCGCCGATCTCTTCACCACCGACGACCGATTGAAGCTGCTCAGCTTCACCGGCTCGCCGGACGTCGGCTGGGCGCTGAAGGCGAAGGCGGGCCGCAAGAAGGTGGTGCTGGAGCTCGGCGGCAACGCGGCGGTGGTGATCGATCATGACGCCGATCTCGACGACGCGGTCGACCGCACCATCTTCGGCGCCTTCTACCAGTCGGGCCAGTCCTGCATCGGCGTCCAGCGCATCCTCGTCCACGACCAGGTCTACGAGGCGTTCCGCGACAAGCTGGTCGCCAGGGCGAAGACGCTGGTCGCCGGCGATCCGCACGACGAGAATGTCTTCATCGGCCCGATGATCGACGTCAAGGAGGCCGAGCGGCTCGACGACTGGATCCAGGAAGCCATCGGCAAGGGCGCGACCCTGCTGTGCGGCGGCGGGCGCGAGGGCGCGATGCTCGAGGCGACGCTGCTCGAGGACGTCGATCCCTCGACCAAGCTCAACATCGAGGAGGCGTTCGGCCCCGCCGCCTTCCTGATCCGCTTCAGGACGTGGGACGAGGCGGTCGCCATCGTCAACGACAGCAAGTTCGGGCTCCAGGCCGGCATCTTCACCCGCGACATCTACAAGGTGCTCGACGCGTGGGACCGCTTCGAGGTCGGCGGCATCGTGGTCGGCGACGTGCCGTCCTACCGCGTCGACAACATGCCCTATGGCGGGGTCAAGGATTCCGGGCTCGGCCGCGAGGGCGTGCGCTTCGCGATGGAGGACATGAGCGAGATCCGCAATCTCGTCATCCGCCGCCTCGCCACCGAGGTGGCGCCGGGGCGGGCCTAGCCGCTCGGCTCGTCGAGCCGCGGCGATTGCCGCCTTGTCAGCCCTGCCCCGGCGGGACATAAGATCGCGCTGGGGTTGCTTGTACCAATTGTTGCGTAACGTCCGGCCGGCCGGACGGGTGGCGAAGCGTGTCGCGGGGAAACCCGGGTGCCGCAAGGCACCGGCGCGCAAGGTTCTGCTCCCGGCGAGGGAGCAAGCTCGTCGGGGGACGCGATGGGGGGCAGGTTGGTCTGGATCGGCGGCGCGCTTGGCGGCGCGATCCTGCTGCTGGCCATCGCCCTGCTCGCCCCCTCGCGCGGCGCCGCCGGCCAGGCGATCGCCGCGGCCACGATCGGCGGCGGCATCCATCTCGGCGTCGCCACCTGCGCCGGCTCGACCTGCCACGGCCGCCAGGAGCCGACCGGGCCGATCGTGCGCCAGGACGAGCTGCTCCACTGGCAGGATCCCGCCTCGCCCGCCGGCGCGCACAGCCGCGCCTGGGACGTGCTGGGCGGCGCGCGCGCCAGATCGATCGCGCGGCGCCTCGGCCTCGGCGACGCGGCGGCGGCGCCGCAATGCCTCGGCTGCCACGCCGATCCCGGTCCCCATCGGGGCAAGTGGCAGGTGTCGGACGGGGTCGGCTGCGAGGCCTGCCACGGCGGCGCCTCGAGCTGGCTCGCCAGCCACGCCGCGGTCGGCGGCACGCATGCCGCCAATGTCGCCGGCGGGCTGATCCCGCTGGAGCGGCCGGCGGTACGCGCGGCGGTCTGCCTCGATTGCCACTTCGGCTCGTCGCGCGCCGGCCAGTTCGTCGATCACCGCATCATGGCGGCGGGGCATCCGCGCATCTCTTTCGAGCTCGATCTCTTCTCGACGCTGGAGCAGCACTGGAACGAGGACGCCGACTATGTCCGGCGCAAGGGCCGCTCCAACGACGTCAAGATCTGGGCGATCGGCCAGAGCATGGCGCTCGAGCGCGCGCTGGCGCTCTATTCGGACGCGCGGATCGGCCAGGAGGGCGCCTTCCCGGAATTCTATTTCTTCGATTGCCACACCTGCCACCGCCGCATCTCGGATTCGCCGGATTTCCGCGCCGGCGCGACGCCGAACCCGGCCCGTCCGATACCGGGCGGCATGCCCGCCTTCAACGACGAGAACATGATAATGCTGTCGGCCGCCGCCCGCGTCGCCGCGCCCGCGCTCGCCGCGCGCTTCGATGCCGACTCGCGCGGCTTCCACGCGGGCGTGGCGACCGATCGGGCCAGCGCCGTCCGCGCCGCCGCGAAGCTCCGCGAGGATGCCGCGGCGCTCCGCGAGGCGTTCACCGGCGCGGCGTTCGATCGCGCCCAGGCCTTCGCGATCATCGACGCCGTCACCACCGGCGCGGTCCAGCGCTACACCGACTATGAAGGCTCGGCGCAGGCGGTGATGGCGACCGACACGCTGCTCTCGGCGCTCGTCGCCATGGGCTATGTCGGCAGGCCGGCGGCGGACGGCATCCGCGGCCAGGTCAACGCCGCCTATGCCGCCGTGCGCGATCCCAGCGCCTACCGGCCCGATCAATTCCGCGGCGCGATCGCGGATGCCGGATCGGCGATCAGGAGCCTGCAATGATCCGCCGTCCGGCCGGCATCGTCGCGACGCTCGCGTTGCTGCTCGCCTCCTGCGGCGGCGGCGGCGGCAACGATGCCGCGACCGGCGGCGGCGGCGGCACGCCCGCCGCCGCCGCCGGCGTGTTCACCCCGCCGGCGCAGGAGGCGCTCACCCAGGGCGAGGTGGAGCGCATCCTCGCGCAATCCGTCGCCGAGGCGCGGGCACGCGGGCGGCAGGCGACGATCGCCGTCACCGATCGCGTCGGTAATGTGCTCGCCGTGTTCGCGATGGGAAGCAGCGCGACGGCGCTCTCCTATGCTCCCAGGGCACCCGATGGCGCGATGCACGACATCCAGGGCGCCGGCCTGCCGTTCCCGGCGGTCGCGATCGCCAAGGCGATCACCGGCGCCTATCTGTCGTCGTCCGGCAACGCCTTCTCGACGCGCACCGCCAGCGAGATCGTCCAGGAGCATTTCCCGCCCGCGCCGCAGACGCCGGGGCTGGAGAGCGGCCCGCTGTTCGGCGTGCAGTTCAGCTCGCTGCCCTGCTCGGACCTGGTGTCGCGCGCGACCGCGGTCGGCGCATCGATGATCGGCCCGAAGAGCTCGCCGCTCGGGCTCTCCGCCGATCCGGGCGGGATGCCGCTCTACAAGGACGGCGTCGTCGTCGGCGGCATCGGCGTCGAGATCGACGGCGTCTACGGCGACGATCCGGACATCACCGATGTCGACGGCAGCGACGAGGAATATGTCGCGCTCGCCGGCCTTGCCGGCTTCGCGGCGCCGGCCGCGGTCACCGCCGACAGGATCACCGTCGACGGCACCACGCTGCGCTTCACCGACGCCACCGCCGCCAATCTCAAGACCGCGCCGGCCTCGGCGCCCGCCTTCGCCACCGTCAACGGCGGCGCCGGCGCCTTCGTGGCGGTCGCCGGCTTCTATGCCGGCACGGGCGCGCTCGCCGGCACCGCCTATGGCTCGGAGGCGTCCGGCATCCGCGCGGCGACGACGGCCGAGTTCGACAATCCGGACGCCTTCATCCTCACCAACGGCGCCGGCGCCAACCGCTACCCGCCGATCGCCGGCAAGGACGGCGCCGCCGTCGGCACCCCGCTGACCGCGACCGAGACGCGCACGCTGCTCGAGGAGGCGTTCAAGATCATGGCGCGCGCGCGCGGCCAGATCCGCCGCCCGCTCGACAGCCGCGCGCAGGTGACGATCTCGGTGGTCGACACCTATGGCGACATCCTCGGCATGGTGCGCGGGCCGGACGCGCCGATCTTCGGCACCGACGTCTCGCTCCAGAAGGCGCGCACCGCCGCCTTCCTCTCCGGCGCCTATGCCGGCGCCGAGCTGACGGCGGACACCGCCAATCCCGAGGTACCGACGTTCGTGGCCGCGGCACGGACCTTCTTCGGCGATCCGGCCGCGCTGACCGGCAAGTCCGCCTTCTCCGATCGCGCCGCCGGCAACATCTCGCGGCCGTTCTTCCCGGATGGCCAGCTCGACGAGCCGAACGGTCCGTTTTCGCGTCCGATCAGCGATTTCAATCCCTTCTCGACGGGTCTTCAGTCAGCGCTGGTGGTGCGCAACCTCGTCGGCCTCGGCCATCCGGATCGCTGCACCGAGCTGCCGGACGTGACACCCGGCCACAACCGCCTCCAGAACGGCATCCAGATCTTCCCGGGCTCGGTGCCGGTCTATCGCGGCGGCACGCTCGTCGGCGGCATCGGCGTCTCGGGCGACGGCATCGACCAGGACGACATGATCGGCTTTCTCGGCGCCTACAACGCCGGCCGGCGCATCGGCGGCATCGGCCTGCCGGCGCCCGCGATCCGCTCGGACCGGATCGTCGTGACGCTCCCCGACACGTCCAGGGTCCGGCTGCGCTTCATCAACTGCCCGTTCGCGCCCTTCCTGGACACGAACGACCAGAATGTCTGCGAGGACAAATAGCCGCGATGCCGCTGGCGCCGCTCCTGCTGTGGACGATGGCGGCGGACGCGCTGCCGGCGGCGGACAGCGGCACCGCGCCGGTCCTCCAGTCCGTCCCGCCGCCGTTCGCCCCGCCGTTGCCCGCGCCGCCGTTGCCCGCGCCACCCTTGGTCGAGGGCGCCGATGCGCCGCCGCCGGTCGGGAGCGATGGCGACGATGCGCTGCTCCCCGGCCGCAAGCGCCCCGGCGTGCTCCAGCGCGAGCTGCCGCCGGCGGTGACGCAGGACAATCCCGGCGCGGTCCGCGCGCCGCCGCCGGAAGCCTTCCCGACCGACCAGATCCCGGTTCCCGACCGCTGGCGCCTCGCCGAGAGCCTGGGCGTCGTCCACACGACATGGCTCGATCCCTACCACCAGAACACGCTGAAGGGCGATCGGCCGATCGATCGCGCCAGGGTGCCGTGGCTGCCGATCAGGGGCGACGACTGGTTCTTCGCGGCGAGCGCGATCTCGGACACCGTCGTCGAGCCGCGCAGCTTCCCCACCCCGGTCGGCGTGCAGACCACCGCGCGGCCGGGCAGCCTCGACGTGTTCGGCAAGGGCGACAGCCTCGTCCTGAGCCAGACCATCATCACCGGCATCTCGCTCATCAAGGGCTCGACCGCGTTCAAGCCGCCCGAGATCGAATATCGCCTCACGCTCGCCACCAACATCAACTATGTCGACGTCAGCGAGCGCCGCGTGCTCGACGTCCGGCCCACCGCGCCGACGCATCGCACCGACAGCTTCATCGGCGTGCAGGAAGCCTTCATCGATCGGCACCTGCGCAACGTCTCGGACCGCTACGATTTCGATTCGGTGCGGATCGGCATCCAGCCGTTCCAGGCGGATTTCCGCGGCTTCCTGTTCAACGACAACCAGCTCGGGCTCCGTTTCTTCGGCAACCGCGACGACAATCGCTTCCAGTACAACCTCGCCGCCTTCTGGCGGCTGGAGAAGGACACCAACTCGGGCCTCAACGACGTGACCGCCACGCCGCGCCACGATTATGTCTTCGACGCCAATCTCTACCGGCAGGATTTCCCCGTCCCCGGCCTCACCAGCCAGGTCACGGTGGTCTGGAACGCGAACCGAGAGAAGCACCATATCTATATAGACGACAATGGTTTTCCCGAGCGCCCGGCGCTGATCGGAACCCTGCGCGGGCGCAATTACGACGTGGTCTATCTCGGCTATTCGGTCGACGGGAAGATTGGCCGGCTCAATCTCGACGCCACCGGCTATGTGGCGCTGGGCAAGGACCGCGCGAGCTACATGACGGGGCGCGACGCGGACATGCGCGCCTTCTTCCTCGCCGCCGAGCCCTCGATGGATTTCGACTGGGTGCGCCTCCGCCTCTCCGGCCTGTATGCGAGCGGCGACCACCACCCCTATGACGGCAAGGAGACCGGCTTCGACGCGATCTTCGAGAACCCGATCTTCGCCGGCGCCGACACCAGCTACTGGATCCGCCAGTCGATCCCGTTCGCCGGCGGCGGGCGCGTGATCTCGCTGGACGGCCGCAACGGCATCCTCAACTCGCTGCGCTCCTCCAAGGACGACGGCCAGTCCAACTTCAACAACCCCGGCACCATCCTGCTCGGCGCCGGCGCGGACCTCGACCTGCTGCCGCAGCTCCGCGTCTCGACCAACCTCAACCATCTCTGGTTCGAGAACACGAGCGCGCTCGAGGTGGATCGCTCCGAGGGCGGCATCCCCAGGGACATCGGCTGGGATCTGTCCGCGGCGACGATCTGGCGCCCGAAGATGACCCAGAACATCGTCTTCCGCCTCTCCGGCGCGATCCTCGCGCCGGGCAGGGGCTTCAAGGATCTGTTCGACAACAGCAGGCGGGACAAGGTCTATTATTCCGTGCTCTTCAACATGATCCTGAGCTTCTAGCGCCATGATGCCGATCTTCCTCATCATCATCCCCGCGCAGGCGCGGATGACCGAGGCAAGCGGCTCGCTATGATGCCGGGCCGCCTCCGCGCGCTGCTCGTCGCGGCGCTGCTCACCACGTTCGGGCTGCTGCTCGGGCCGGCCGACGCGTCCGAGGGCGAGCGGCCGCGCACCCTCGTCTACGCGGTCACGCCGCCCGCCCCGCAAAACCAGCCGCAGGCGGATGCCGACGCCAAGAGCGCCGGCTGCCGGAGCTGCCACACCGCGTCCGACGACGCGACCATGCACGGCACCGGCGCGGTCGTGCTCGGCTGCACCGATTGCCACGGCGGCAACCCCGCCATCGCCGTTCCCGCCGGCCTCAAGGAGGGCGATCCCGCCTACATCGCCGCGCGCGATCGCGCGCATGTCCTGCCGCGCCTGCCGCATGCGTGGAGCTGGCCGTCGTCGGCCAACCCGAAGGAGAGCTACACGCTCCTCAACAAGGAGGCGCCCGAATATGTCCGCTTCGTCAACCCGTCGGACTATCGCGTGGCGCGGCAGAGCTGCGGCGCCTGCCACATGCGGATCATCGAGGCGGCGGAACGCTCGCTGATGTCGACCGGGGCGATGCTGTGGGGCGGCGCCGCCTACAACAACGGCATCCTGCCCTACAAGAACTACGTCAACGGCGAGGCCTATACCGACAGGAGCGAGCCCGCCAAGCTGCTCTCGCCGGGCACGCCGCCGGGCACCGTCACGCCCGCGCAGGCCGCGCGCGGCGCGCTGCCGGCGCTCTATCCGCTGCCGACCTGGCAGGTGATCCCGCCCGCCGACATCTTCCGCGTGTTCGAGCGCGGCGGCCGCAACAACGGCACCCAGTTCCCCGAGATCGGCAACCCGAACATCACCGGCAACATCCAGCGCCTCGAGGAGGACGGCCGCCCGGACCTGCGTCAGTCCAACCGCGGGCCCGGCACCGGCACGCGCGTCGCGATTCCGGTGCTCAACATCCACAAGACCCGCCTCAACGATCCCTACATGTGGATGATGGGCACCAACGATCAGCCGGGCGACTATCGCCAGTCCGGCTGCGCCGGCTGCCACGTCGTCTACGCCAACGACCGCGAGCCGCGCCACAGCCTGACCTACGCGCGATATGGCCGCGACGGGCAGACCGCGACGGTCGATCCGACGATCGCCGGCAAGATGGCACCCGCCACGCCCGATCACCCGATCGGCGCCGTGCCGGAGAGCGGCCACCCGATCCGCCACGCCTTCACCCGCGCGATCCCGACCGCCCAGTGCATGAACTGCCACATGCACCAGCCCAATATCTTCCTGAACTCCTACCTCGGCTACACGATGTGGGACTATGAGAGCGACGCGCCGCTGATGTGGCCCGAGCGCCAGCAATATCCGACCGCCGCCGAGGTGCGCCACGTCCTCGATCGCAACCCCGAGGGCGCCGCCCCGCGCGGCAGATGGGCGAGCGTCGACTTCCTGCGCCGCGTCTACGACGATGTGAACCCGCTCGCCAGGGACACCCAGTTCGCCGACTATCACAGCCACGGCTGGAACTTCCGCGCGATCTACAAGCGCGATCGCGAAGGCAATCTCCTCGACGCCGACGGCCACGTCGTCGCCAACGACGATCCCGAGAAGTTCGCCAGGAAGGGGATGCCCGAATTCGTGCCCCCCGGCGTGCAGAAGGGCAAGGCGGTCCACATGATGGACATCCATGCCGAGAAGGGCATGCAGTGCGCCGACTGCCATTTCGCGCAGGACAGCCACGGCAACGGGCTCATCTTCGGCGAGGTCGCCAACGCGGTCGAGATCGGCTGCAAGGATTGCCACGGCACCGCCGACGCCTGGCCGACGCTGCTCACCTCGGGCCCGGCGGCGCCGCCCGGCGGCACCAACCTCGGCCTGCTGCGCAATCCGGACGGCAGGCGCCGCTTCGAATGGACCACCGATGCCGCCGGCGAGCGCGTGCTGATCCAGCGCTCGATCGTCGACCCCGGGCTCGAGTGGAAGATCAGCCTGGTCAAGGAGAGCGTCGATCGCGGCTCGGCCCACTTCAACCCGCTCGCCGCGCGCGCCAAGCTCATGTCCAGGGACGGGCCGGACACCGGCAGGTTCACCTGGGGGCCGGGCGTCGCGCCGGAGAACCGCGCGCACTCGCCCGACAAGATGGCCTGCTTCACCTGCCACCTCTCCTGGACGACATCGTGCGGCGGCTGCCATCTGCCGATCGAGGCGAACTGGAAGACGACCACGCATAAATACGAGGGCGAGGAGACCCGCAACTTCGCGACCTACAACCCGCAGGTCGCGCGCGACGACATGTTCCAGCTCGGCATCCACATGACCACCAAGGGCAACGAGATCGCGCCGGTGCGATCGACCTCGGCGCTGGTGCTGTCGTCGACCAACATCAACCGCGAGCGGATCTACATCCAGCAGCCGCCGATCTCGGCCGCCGGCTTCTCGTCCCAGGCGTTCGCGCCGCATTTCCCGCACACCGTGCGCCGCACCGAGACGAAGACCTGCTCGGATTGCCACCTGTCGGCCGCGAACGACAACAATGCGATCATGTCGCAGCTCCTGCTGCAGGGCACCAACTTCGTGAACTTCGTGGGGCTGCACGTCT
>CAXTPE010000088.1:0-10447 GCA_964245925.1 uncultured Sphingomonadaceae bacterium | reverse complement strand
CGAGGCCTCGTCCAACCTCGCGCGCTACGACGGCGCGCGCTACGGGCTGCGCGAGCTGCCCGACGGCGCGAGCCTCGCCGGCATGTACGCGGCGACGCGCGCGGCGGGGTTCGGCGCGGAAGTGAAGCGCCGCATCCTGATCGGCACCTATGTGCTCTCGGCGGGCTTCTACGATGCCTATTACACCCAGGCGCAGAAGGTCCGCGCGCTGATCGCCCGCGATTTCGAGGCCGCGTGGGAACGCTGCGACCTGCTGCTGACGCCGACCGCGCCTTCGGCCGCCTTCGCGCTCGGCGAGAAGAGCGACGATCCGATCGCGATGTACCTCAACGACGTCTTCACGGTGCCGTCGTCGCTTGCCGGGTTGCCGGCGATGTCGGTGCCGGGCGGGCTCGACGGGCAGGGGCTGCCGCTCGGCCTCCAGATCATCGGCCGCCCGCTCGACGAGCAGGGCGTGCTGAACGCCGGCCTCGCGATCGAGGAGCGCGCCGGCTTCACGGCGCGGCCGGGAAGGTGGTGGTGAGATGAGCGAGTTCCGCATCCAGGGCGCGACCGGGGAGTGGGAGGTCGTGATCGGGCTGGAGGTCCATGCCCAGATCACGTCCGAGGCCAAGCTGTTCTCGGGCGCCTCGACCAGGTTCGGCGCCGAGCCCAATGCGCAGGTCAGCCTGATCGACGCCGCCATGCCCGGCATGCTCCCCACGCCCAACGGCGAGTGCATTCGCCAGGCGGTGCGGACCGGCATGGCGCTGGACGCGACGATCAACCGCTGGAGCCGGTTCGACCGCAAGAATTATTTCTACGCCGATCTGCCGCAGGGCTATCAGATCAGCCAGCTCTTCCACCCGCTGGTGGGGGAGGGCGCGATCGTTATCGAGCCTGCCGACGGTGAAACCAAGACGATCGGGATCGAGCGGCTGCATGTCGAGCAGGACGCCGGCAAGCTGATCCACGACCAGCATCCCGGCCGCAGCTATGTCGATCTCAACCGGGCCGGCGTCGCGCTGATGGAGATCGTCTCGCGCCCGGACATGCGTTCGCCGGCCGAAGCAGGGGCTTATCTGCGGAAGCTCAGGGCGATCCTCCGCTATGTCGGCTCGTGCGACGGCAATATGGAGGAGGGCTCGATGCGCGCCGACGTCAACGTCTCGGTGCGCCGGCCCGGCGAGGCGCTCGGCACGCGGACCGAGACCAAGAACGTCAATTCGGTGCGCTTCGTCGAGGCCGTCGTCCGCCACGAGGCGCGCCGGCAGGTCGAGGTGATCGAGGGCGGCGGCGCGATCGTGCAGGAGACGCGGCTGTACGACCCGGACAAGGGCGAGACCCGCTCGATGCGCTCCAAGGAGGATGCGCATGATTATCGCTATTTCCCCGATCCCGACCTGCTGCCGCTGGAGCTCGACGACGCCTTCCTCGCTGAGTGCCGGGCAAGCCTGCCCGAGCTGCCCGACGCGAAGCGCGAGCGCTACGAAGCAGAACTCGGTCTGTCCGCCTATGCGGCGGGCGTGCTGACATCGGAAGTCGAGATGGCGCGCTATTTCGATGAAAACCTTCGTGAAACCGCCGCGCGAATGGGTGTCGAGGAGACGCAGGCGGCCAAGGCGGTGGCCAATTGGATCACGTCGAACGTGCTCGGTGTCACCAAGGCGCTCGGGGTGCCTTTGACGAACGTAAAGCCATCGGCGAACGCCGCGATATTGACGATGGTATCGGCCGGAACCCTTTCGGGAGGCCTGGCGAAGCAGGTTCTGGAAATCGTGCTGGAAACGGGCGCCGATCCCGCCGCGATCGTCGAGGCGAAGGAGCTGCGGCAGAGCAGCGACACCGGCGCGATCGAGGCGGAGATCGCCAAGGTGCTCGCCGCCAACGCCGACAAGGTCGCCGACTATCGCGCCGGCAAGGACAAGCTGTTCGGCTTCTTCGTCGGCCAGACGATGAAGGCAATGGCGGGCAAGGCCAACCCGGCGATCGTCAACGAACTGCTGAAGACGGCGCTCGCGGGATAAAAGGAAGCAGGTGGAATCACCTGCTGGCTCGGAAAACGCGGAAAATCAGTAATCCAGAGCGGCCGATCCGATGCAATCGGATCGAGAACCGCGCCAGACACGAACGGATCGGTTCAGGTTCGAATCGTCAAGGTCTAGAACGCGAAGGCGAGCGTGCCGAACACCTGGCGGGGCGCGATATATTCGGTGCTCGTCGTGCCCGAGCCATAGGGATCGGTGAAGCGCGAATTCACGCCTGCCTTGTCGAACAGGTTGAGCCCGGACACCGAGAAGGTGAGCGCCGAGTTCGCCGGGTGGAAGGAGACATAGGCGTTGGCGATCTTGTAGCTCGGCACGCGATCGAGCGCGCTGTTGTTGAACACGCGATAGACATAGTGGCCGCGGTAGATGCCCTCGCCGCGCAGCGTCAGCTCGCCGGCGGCGAGCTTGGCGGTATAGGTCACGCTGATGTTGCCCAGCACGCCGGGCAGCTTGGGCACGCGGTTGCCGTTGGTGTTGCGGATGCCGGTCGCGACGAGCGCGATGACGCTCGGATCATAGGGATTGAAGTAGCCGAGATTGGCGATGCCCTGATTGCGCAGCGTGGTGGCGGTGGCGGTGTCGAGCGTGAAGAAATCGCCCTTGAAACGGCCCTTGCCAAGCGAGAGCGTGCCGTCGAACCGCAGCCCCTCGACGGGGAGCACGCTGCCCTCGAACTCGGCGCCGTAGATGCGCGCGCGGGGGATGTTGGCGGTGCCGCCGGCGTTCGGAAACGGATCGTCGGCCGTGAATTGGAAGTTCCTGTACCAATAGTAGAAGCCCGCGACGTTCAGCCGCACCTTGCGATCGAAGAACTCGTTCTTCGATCCGACTTCGGCCGAATAGACCGTTTCCTTCTTGAAATCGAGCGGGATTGTGATCGCGCCCTGGTTGAAGTTGACGCCGGTGGGCTTGTAGCCCTTCGATCCGGTGACGTAGAGCAGATTGTCGCGCGCGACGTGGAACTCGGCGCCGACCTTGCCGGTGAAGGCGTCGCTGGTCGCCTTGCGCGGCGCCGTGGCGCCGAACAGGTTGAAGTAATTGACCGGCTGGGCGGTGGTCTTGTCATGGCTGTAGCGCACGCCCGCTATCAGCGTCAGCGCATCGGTGAGCGCGTAGCTCGCCTGGCCGTAGCCCGCGTAGGAGGTGTGCTGATAGGGCCCGTCGACCGCGTATTTGACCGGGATGCCCTGGTAGGTCACGGCCGGGAAGGTCGACTGCTCAAGGATGTTCTGGTTCGCGCGCTGGCGGAGGTAGAAGCCGCCGATGGTCCACTGGAAGCGCGTGTTGTTCTTCGACTGGAGCGAGACTTCCTCGGTGAACGCCTTGCTCTCGTCGCGCCAATAGGTGATGTGGTCGTAGTAGAAGGGGCTGGCGAGCCGGTCGTTGTCGCTGGACTGGTGCTTGTCCATATACTGGTAGGCGCTGACCGACTTCAGCGTCGCCATGTCGCCGATCTGCTGGGCGAGCGTCAGGTAGACCATCTCGTTCTTGATGCGGAACTTGCCCGGATAATCCTGCGTCACGTCGCGCGGGTCGGGATCGGCATCGAGCACATTCTTCTGCTCGGCGGCATTGTGGTTCGCCGAAAAGGCCTGGACGGAAAGCTGGGCCGAGAAGCTATCGGTCGGCTGCCACAGCAGCGACGCGCGCGCGCCGACGTCGTTGGCGTCGTCGAGATCGTAGCGGCTCCGGCCGGGCACCGCGGTGGCGTGACCATAGCCGTCGTGGCTGAGATATTGCACCGCCGCGCGCATCGCCACGGTGTCCGACACGGGAATGTTCACCGTGGCCTCGGCCTTGACGTAGTTGTAGTTGCCGTAGCTGGCGCTGCCGGAGCCGCTCGCCTCGCCGATCACGGGCCTGTGGGTGATGACGTTGATCGCGCCGCCGGTGGACGCCTGCCCGAACACCGTGCCCTGCGGGCCGCGCAGCACCTCGACATGATCGACGTCGAGCAGATCCTGGTTCAGCGACATGACGTGGGCGATGTAGACGCCGTCGATATGGAAGGCGACGCCGGGCTGCGAATTGGGGTTCTGCGCGGTCTCGTAGCCGATGCCGCGGATCGCGACGACGCGCTCGGCGCCCTCGTTCTTGGCGATGGTCAGGCCGGCGACGAGGCCGTTCAGGTCGGCGAGCTGGTTGACGTTGTTCTGGAGCAGCTTGTCCCCGCCGATCGCGGTGATCGCGAGCGGGGCGGTCTGCAGGTTGGTCTCGCGCTTCTCGCCGGTGACGACGATGTCGCCGAGCGTATCCGCCGTCGAGCTGGTCTCGGCGGCGTTGACCTGGGCGCCGGCGGTCGCCGAGGTGGTGTCCTGCGCGGACGAGGTGCTCATGCCGGTCGCCGCCTGCGCGCGCGCCACGGCGGGGGCGAATGCCAGCAGCGAAGTGCCGGCGAGCAGGAGCATGTGTCGGACGTGGCTTGGGTGCGGCATGATGGACCCCCCTTGAGTCGCTGGTTCTTCCTTCTCCCGTCGGCGGGGTTCTTCGTCCCTCGCCCCGTTATGTGCCGAAATGTCGCGATACCGTCACGATCAATCTTGCATGCGCGCGCCCAATGAGTTGACGGCGGCGGGATGCGGGCGGGCTCAGAACGGCTTGTCGCCGGCGATCGTCACGCGATAGCCGGAGCGGACTTCCGGGAAATAGTCCCACACCGCGAAATGCTGGGTGCAGCGGTTGTCCCAGAAGGCGACCGAATCGGCGCGCCAGCGGAAGCGGACATGGAAGTTGGGATCCTTCACATGCTCGTAAAGGAGGGCGAGCAGCGCATCGCTCTCCTTCTTCGAAAGCTCGTTGATGCGGGTCGTGTAGGAGGCGTTGACGTAGAGGCCCTTGCGCCTGGTGATCGGATGCGTGCGGATCACCGGATGGCTGTTGCAGGGATAGATCCTGGTCGAATCCGGGAACAGCGCCTTGTAGACATGGTTGGCGTCGTGGGTCGCGGTGAGCGGCGCGAGAAACTCCTGCATCGCCGGCGATAGCGCGTCATAGGCGGCGTACATGCTGGCGAAGAGCGTATCGCCGCCGTCCGGGGGCAGGGTGTGGATGTGGAGGATGCTGCCCATCGGCGGCTCGGCGTCGGCGCTGAGATCCGAATGCCACTCCTCGCCGGCGACGAACTTGGACTGCGCGTCGGCATGGATGGCGACGATCTCCTCGTGGCCGGGGATGCCGGCGACGCCCGAGTGGATCGCGAGGCGGCCGAAGGCGCGGCCGAGGCGCTTGTGGCTCTCGTGATCGAGCGGCTGATCGCGGAAGAAGATCACCTGATGCTGCATCAGCGCGTCGTGGATTTCGCTCACCGCCTGGTTGCCAAGCTGCGTGGTCAGGTCGACGCCGAAGATCTCGGCGCCGATGCGCTTGGTCATGGGGCGGACGTCGAGCACTTCATAGCCCATCTGCGGCTCCTCTGTCGGGCGGGTCGTGCCGACAGGATAGCATGAACCCGGCGCGCCGCGCGCCCGCGCTCTCGCGGCGGACTTGGCGGCTCCTGCCCGGAGTCTTGATCGGACGCGCCGAGGGCGCCTTCGCGCTTGCGGCAAACCGCGGTGAGCATAGCCTGCCGCCATGGACCGCAAGCACCTCGGGATCGTCGCCGGCTGCACGATCGGCAATGCGGTGAGCATGACGCCGGCGGTGCATGCCGTGTTCGGCATCTTCCTGATCCCGCTCGCCGCCGCGTTCGGCTGGCCGCGCGCGGCGATCTCGGGCGTGTTCGCGATCTTCGCGGTCACCGGCGCGATCGTGCTGCCGCTGGCCGGGCGCCATGCCGATCGCCATGGCGCGCGGCGGATCGTGCTGGCCGGCAATCTGGCGCTCGCCGCCGCGATCGCCGCGCTGTCGCTGGCGGATGGCAATATCTTGCATTTCTATCTCTCCTTCCTGCTGGTCGCGATCGCCGGATCGATCCCGAGCACGGCGCTGCTCTCCAAGCTGGTGTCCGACTGGTTTGACGCGCGGCGCGGCACGATGCTGGGGATCAGCGCGGGGCTCGGCAATGCGATCGGCTCGACGGTCATGCCGATCGCGGCGGCGATCATGATGCCGCTGCTCGGCTGGCGCGGCACCTATGTGGGGATCGGCGCGATCGTCGCCGGCATCGGTTTTCCGGCGCTGTTCCTGCTGCTGCGCGATCCGCCGCGCTACGGCGGCGAGGCGGGCGGGGACGCGCCGCCGGCCGACGGGCTGACGCTCGGCGAGGCGGCGCGCACGCCGGTGTTCTGGCTGCTGGCGACGGCGATCGCCTGCGCGGCGGGCTGCCTCACCGCGGTGTTCAGCCACGTCGTGCCGATCCTGGCCGAGCGCCGCATTCCGATCGCCGCCGCGACGGGCGTCATCAGCGTGTTCGCGCTGGTGACCGCCGGCTGCCAGATCGCGACCGGCACGCTGCTCGATCGCGTGCCGAGCGCGCGGGTGACGGCGCCGATGGTGCTGGCGGGCGTCGGCGGACTGGCGCTGCTCGTGCTCGGCACCGGGCCGCTCGCGCTGGGGCTGGCGGGGGCGCTGCTCGGGATCGGGCTCGGCACCCAATTTGGCGCGCTGCCCTATCTGATCGCGCGCTATTTCGGCTTGAGGAGCTTCGGGACGATCATCGGGACGATGTATTCCGCGGTGTGCGTGGTGCAGGGCGCGACGCCGATCCTGCTCGATCGCTGCTTCGACGTGCAGGGCAGCTATCGCGGCGCGATGCTGGGGCTGGGCATCGCGCTGACGCTGGGCGCGGCGCTGCTCCTGCTGCTGCCGCCCTATCGCCGGCCGGCGGCCGCGATGCTAGCGCCCGTCCACGTCTGAGCGGCGCGCCAGGCGCTGGGCGATCGCCGAGCAGGCGACGAGCTGGAGCTGGTGGAACAGCATCAGCGGCACCACGATCAGCCCGACCTGCGCCGGCGGGAACAGCGCGCCCGCCATCGGCACGCCGCTCGCCAGGCTCTTCTTCGATCCGCAGAACAGCAGCACGGTCCGGTCCGCGCGCGGCAGACCGGCGAGCCGGCCGATCGCGGTGGTGATGCCGAGCACCAGCGCGAGCAGCACCGCGTCGACCACGAACACCGCGGCGAGATCGAGCGCGTTCACCCGGTGCCACAGCCCCTCGACGGTGGCGGCGCTGAACGCGACATAGACGATCAGCAGGATCGCCGAGCGATCGACCCGCATCACCAGCGCCTTGTGGGCATCGACCCAGCCGCCGATCAGCGGCCGGGCGAGGTGGCCGAGCACGAACGGCAGCAGCAGCGTGGTCGCGACCGAGAGCGTCGCGGTGAGCAGGTCGCCGTTGCCGGCATGGCCGTGCAGCAGCGCGCCCGCCAGCAGCGGCGTCACGAAGATGCCGATCAGGTTGGAGAGCGATGCGCTGCAGACCGCGGCGGGGACGTTGCCGCCGGCGATCGAGGTGAAGGCGATCGAGGACTGCACCGTCGACGGCAGCAGGCAGAGGAACAGCACTCCGGTCATCAGCCCCGGATCGAGCATCCGCGCCGGGACGACGGCGGAGAGCGCGAGGCCGAGCAGCGGGAACAGCACGAAGGTGGCGGCGAGCACCATCAGGTGCAGCCGCCACGCGCCGAAGCCGCTCAGGATCGCGGCGCGCGAGAGCTTGGCGCCGTGCAGGAAGAACAGCAGGAAGATGCCTGCCTCCGACGCGATCCGGAACAGCGTCGCGCCTTGCCCATGCGCGGGCAGCAGCAGCGAGACGAGCAGGACGGCGATCAGCAGCCCGAGGAAGGGATCGAGCTTGAGCTTGGGCATGCGTGTCACTTGCTCCGTCATCCCCGCGCGGGCGGGGATCCAGCTTCCGTTTCACCACCGGAGGGCGGCTGGACCCCCGCCTACGCGGGGGTGACGACGAAAGGAAAGGGGCCGCTCGGCTTCAACCCGGATCGCGCGCCACGCCCTTGGCCGGAAAAATGCCGCGATCGATCCGCACATGGATGCCCTTGGTGCCGTCGACCACCTGCGTCACGCCGAAGTCCGCCGCCACGCTCATCAGCGAATAGCCGTCATTGGCGGACAGGCCCTGATGCTCGGTGAGCAGGTGGAGCATGTCGAGCGCGGCGTTCTTCTGCGCCTGATCGAGATCCTGGTGGAAGCCGTGGACGATCCAGGCGCGCGGCGTCTCGAGCAGCGGCGAGGGGAAGGCGAAATCCTTGCGGACGATGATCTGCATGAGCACGTCGAGCGAGGCCTCGATCGCGGTGCCGCTGATCT
The DNA here is from genome assembly GCA_964245925.1 of uncultured Sphingomonadaceae bacterium. Classification (GTDB taxonomy): domain Bacteria; phylum Pseudomonadota; class Alphaproteobacteria; order Sphingomonadales; family Sphingomonadaceae; genus Solisphingomonas. The sequence goes on along the minus strand of CAXTPE010000088.1, from coordinate 2,213 downwards.
CGCCATCGCCCTGGCTGACATGCGGATCGCCGACCGAGAACAGCGCGCCCTTAACCTGCACCGGATAATACATCGTCGCGCCGGCGCCGATCCGCCAATTGTCGATATTGCCGCCATGCAGGCCCGGCGGGATGGTGCTGACATGCTCGTTCGCGGCGGGCGCCACGCCGGCGGTGCCGAGGTGCGGGCGGGCGGGGATGGTGATCCCCTCCAGCGCCGGCTGGCGATCGCAAGCCGGGCAGTGGGTGATCGTGCCGGGGACGGAATATCTGCCGGGAAAGTCATAGGCATAGAGCGCGCTCGCGCTATTGGCGTTGGGATCGAGCCGGTAGATCGTGACGCGCTCGTTCCGCCCGAACTCTTCGTAGAGATTGCCCCAGTTGGCGGCGAGGTTGGAGCCGTAGTTGCAGCGCGGCACCATCTGGAGATAGCGCACCTCGAGCATGTCGCCGGGCTCCGCGCCCGCGACGAAGATCGGCCCGGTCATGATGTGGACGCCGGGCGCGCGCTCGTCGGGCCGGATCTCGGTGAAGATGCGGGTGACGCCCTCGTCCATCATCAGTTCGGGCGCATCGCCGGCGTGGTGCGTGATCGCCTCGATCTGGACGAGATCGCCGCTCGCGATCGCCAGCGCCGGCGGGATGTCGGGCGCGAAATACCCCCAGTGGACGGTCTCGGGGGTCGCGTCCAGCCGGTGCAGCGCGCCCGGCCTCGTCCCGGCCCGCACCGCGCCGCGCTCGCAGATCAACGCCATGCAACCCCCAGTCGTGAAAGCGGAAAACGTCGTGAAAGCGGAAAACGTCGTGAAAGCGGATAAGGGGACGGAAGGCTCAGTCCGCGCCGAGCAGGACGCTCGTCATGCCGAGCGAGCCGTGATGGATGAAATCGGGATCGAAGCGCGCGTCCTCGCCGGCGTGGCGCGCGCCCAGCACGTAGAGCAGCGGCCAGAAATGATCGGGCGAGGGGACGGCGCGGCGCGCGTCCTCGCCCAGCGCCTCGAACGCGATCACGGCATCGGGGCGATCGTCGCGGATGGCGGCGCGGATATGGTCGTTGAAGCGCGCCGACCAGTCGTAGACGATGTTCGGCTCGCCCCAGTTCATCGCCGACAGATTATGGACGATGTTGCCGGTGCCGAGGATCAGCACGCCCTCGTCACGCAGCGCGCGCAGCTTGCGCCCGATCTCGAAATGCCCGGCCGGCGACAGCGCGGTGTCCATCCCGAGCTGGACGACGGGCACGTCGGCATCCGGCCAGGCATGGAGCAGCACCGACCAGGTGCCGTGATCGAGGCCCCAGCCCTGGTCCAGCGTCACCGGCCGGGGGCCAAGCAGATCGCGCACGCGGGCGGCGAGCGCGGGATCGCCGGGGGCGGGATATTGCACGTCGAACAGCGCCTGGGGAAAGGCGCCGAAATCATGGATGGTGCGCGGCCACGCCATCGCCGTCACCGCCGTCCCGCGCGTCAGCCAGTGCGCCGAGATCGCGAGGATCGCCTTCGGCTTGCCGATGCGGGCGCCGAGCGCCGCCCAGTTGCGGGTGACCTCGCTCTGCTCGAGCGCGACCATCGGGCTGCCGTGGCCGATGAAGATGGCGGGCATGCGCGCCATCTAGCGCGTGCCCCTCGCAAACGCCTGCTCGTAGCGACGCACCAGCCAGCGGTTGAACTGGCTCTGCGCGCCCTCCTGCCACGAATAGCGGCCGCGCGGCGCGAAGCGCGAGCGCAGCCCCTTCTGCACCAGCGCGTCGACATGCATGTCCTGCGCGATGATCGCGCCGGCGGCGGCCATGTTCATGTCGAGCTTGTGCTGGAAGGAGGGATCCTTCATCGCGCCCGGCGCGAACAGCAGCCCGGTATCCTGCTCGAGGCTCTCGGGGCCATCGGGGCGCAGGATCAGGTAGATCACCATGTCGCTCATCATCACCAGGCTGAGCGTGGGCGGGATGTTGGCGAAGGTCATCCGGCCGCGATCGGCGGCGGAGAGCTTCGGGAACACCGGCAGCAGCGCCTTCTGGGTGGCGTTGAAGCTCGCATCGGCATGCAGCGTGCCGTTGTAGCGCAGGAAGCCCGCGCCGGCGGGATCGCTCTCGGGAAATTCGGCGAGGTGGCTCGGCACGAAATCGTGGAGCGGGCCGTGGTGCAGCTTGTTGGCGTGATAGCCGTCGTTGTTGTTCTCGAACATCACCTTCCAGTTCCAGGGGAACCGGCCGGG
>CAXTPE010000087.1:0-10515 GCA_964245925.1 uncultured Sphingomonadaceae bacterium | reverse complement strand
ACGCTCGCCGACGCGCAGGGGCTGATGGCGCGGCACCGCATCTCGGGCATCCCGGTGGTCGAGGCGTCGGGCCGGCTGGTCGGCATCCTCACCAACCGCGACGTCCGCTTCGCCGAGAACCCGCGCCAGCCGGTCGCCGAGCTGATGACGCATTCCAACCTCGCCACCGTGCCGCTCGGCACGGGCCAGGAGGAGGCGCGCCGGCTGCTCCACCAGCGCCGCATCGAGAAGCTGCTGGTGGTGGACGATGATTATCGCTGCGTCGGGCTCATCACCGTCAAGGACATCGAGAAGGCGGTGAACTATCCCAGCGCCACCAAGGACGAGGCCGGCCGGCTGCGCGTCGCCGCCGCCACCACGGTCGGCGACAAGGGCTATGAGCGATCCGCCGCGCTGATCGACGCCGAGTGCGACCTCGTCGTGATCGATACCGCGCACGGCCACAACAAGGATGTCGCGCGCGCGGTCGAGCGGGTGAAGAAGCTCTCCAATTCGGTGCAGATCGTCGCCGGCAACGTCGCCACGGGCGCGGCGGCGCGCGCGCTGATCGACGCGGGCGCGGACGGCATCAAGGTCGGCATCGGCCCGGGCTCGATCTGCACGACGCGGGTGGTCGCGGGCGTCGGCGTGCCGCAGCTCACCGCGATCATGGACGCCGCCGAGGAGGCGATGAAGGCGAACGTGCCGGTGATCGCCGATGGCGGGCTGCGCACCTCCGGCGATCTCGCCAAGGCGCTCTCGGCGGGCGCGAGCGCGGTGATGATCGGATCGCTGCTGGCGGGCACCGAGGAGGCGCCGGGCGAGACCTTCCTCTACCAAGGCCGCGCGTATAAATCCTATCGCGGCATGGGCTCGGTCGGCGCGATGGCGCGGGGCTCGGCGGACCGCTATTTCCAGCAGGACATCAAGGATCAGTTGAAGCTCGTCCCCGAGGGGATCGAGGGGCAGGTGCCGTTCAAGGGGCCGGCGCGCGACGTGATCCACCAGCTCGTCGGCGGGGTGAAGGCGGCGATGGGCTATACCGGCGCGCGCACCATCCCGGAGCTCCAGCAGGCGAGCTTCATCCGCATCACCAATGCGGGACTGCGCGAAAGCCATGTCCACGATGTCGCGATCACGCGCGAGGCGCCCAATTATCCGACGCGCTGAATGTGCTCCGAACATCCGTTCGTGCTGAGCGAGGTCGAAGCACGGCCGCCCCGGCGGGTGCCCGTCTCGCCCGCCTTGCGGGCGCTCGGGACGGGCTTCGACCGCGCTCGGGGCGAACGGAGGGCTAGGATCGGGATGTCCCCATGACCCCGCCCGCCCGCGCGCAGGCCGCCATCGAGCTGCTCGACCTGGTGATCGCCGCCGCGCGCGACGCGGGCGCCGCCGCCGACACGATCGTGCGGCGGTATTTCCGCGAGCGGCGCTATGCGGGCGCGAAGGATCGCCGCGCGGTGCGGGAGCTCGTCTATGCCGCGATCCGCCGCGCCGGCGAGCGCCCCGCGACCGGCCGCGCCGCGCTCGTCGGGCTGGCGCGCGGGGATGCCGCGCTGGCGGAATGGTTCGACGGCTCCGCGCACGGCCCCGCCGCGATCGGGCCGGAGGAGGCGGGCGCCGCGCCCGGCGTCGCGCCCGCCTGGCTGGAGGCGATGCTCGGCCACCTCGACCGGCAGGAGCGTGCCGCGCTGGTCGGCCGCGCGCCGCTGGACCTGCGCGCCAACCGGCTGAAGGCGGGCCGCGACGAGGTGCTGGCGCTGTTCCCCGAGGCCGTGCCGACGCCGCACGCGCGCGACGGGCTGCGGCTGCCGGAGGGGACGGCGGCCGAGCGTCATCCGGGCTTCGCCGCCGGGCTGTTCGAGGTGCAGGACGAGGGCAGCCAGCTCGTCGCCGCCGCCTGCCGCGCGGCGCCGGGCATGACCGTGATCGATCTGTGCGCCGGCGGCGGCGGCAAGACGCTGGCCTTGGCGGCGGCGATGGCGGGGCCGGGGGCGGGGCCGGGGGCGGGGCCGGGGGCGGGGCCGGGGGCGGGGGCGGGGGCGGGGCGGCTCGTCGCGTGCGACGCCGATCGCTCGCGGCTCGCGCGTCTCGCGCCACGCGCCGCGCGGGCCGGCGCGGTGGTCGAAACCCGGCTGCTCGATCCCGGCCGGGAGGAGGCCGCGCTCGCCGATCTCGCCGGCGCGGCCGACGTCGTGCTGGTCGACGCGCCCTGCTCCGGCACCGGCACCTGGCGGCGCAACCCCGAGGCGCGCTGGCGGCTCACGCCGGCGCGGCTCGACCGTCTGGAGGCGCTCCAGGCGCGCCTGCTGGCTCTCGCCGCGACGCTCGTGCGGCCCGGCGGCGCGCTCGTCCACGCGGTCTGCTCGCTGCTCGACGAGGAGGGCGGGAGCCAGGCGGCCGGCTTCCTCGCGCGCCATCCCGGCTGGCAGGCGGACGAGCTGCCGTTCGCCGCCGGCCGCCCGCACGGCGCCGGCCGGCTGCTCACCCCGCGGCGCGACGGCACCGACGGCTTTTTCGTCGCGAGGCTGGTGCGCCCATGCTAGAGCCGGAGCACTCTTCGCCGTCGGGGTATCTGATGCGTTTCATGGCCATCGCCGCTTCCCTCGCGCTCGCGCTCGCCGCCGTGTCCAGCGGCGTCGAGGGGCAGAAGCCGGACGACCAGATCAACCCGCGCTCGGTCGCGCTCGCCCGTCAGGGCGAGCAGCTGCGCCTCGCCGGCAAGCTCTCCGAGGCGCAGGATCTGCTCGAGACCGCGCTCGTCGTCGACCCGCGCAACCGCGTGGCGTTCGTGGCGCTGGGGCGGGTGGCGCAAGCCCAGGCGCTGCCGGGCAAGGCGATCCGCTACTATAAGGACGCGCTCGATCTCGAGCCGAACGACGTGATCGCGCTCTCGGCGGAAGGAGACGCGCTCGTCCAGCGTGGCGCGCTCGATCGCGCCAGGGCGAACCTCGCGCGTATCCAGACGCTCTGCAAGGCGCAGTGCGCCCCGGCCGTGACGCTCGCGGCGTCGATCGCCAAGGGCCCGCCGCCGGCGGTGCAGACCGCGCAGGCGAGCACGACCGTGCCCGCGAAGGGCGGCGAAGGGGCGACGACGAAGCCGTAGCATCGGCGCGACAGCCGTTCGGCCCGGGCGCAGTGGAAGGCTATCCGCTTTACTGCCGCCCTTCGACCGCGCTCGGGACGGACGGGTCGCTCGCGGCGGTGGTCTTTATCCATCCCGCCAACGCCTCCCTTGCGCGTGCCGCCATCAGCGCCTTGCGGTCCTGCTTGCGCGCGTCGCCCGGCAGCGGCGGGAAGAGGCCGAAGTTGACGTTCATCGGCTGATAGGTCTCCGCCTGCGCGCCGCCGGTGATGTGGCCGAGCAGCGCGCCGAGCGCGGTCGTCGGCGGCGGCGGCGCCCGGCGGCGGCCGGCGAGCTCGGCGGCGGCGAAGCGCCCGGCGAGCAGCCCGATCGCGGCGCTCTCGATATAGCCCTCGCAGCCGGTGATCTGGCCGGCGAAGCGCAGCGATGGCATCGCCTTGAGCCTGAGCTCGCCATCGAGCAGCGCGGGCGCGCGCAGGAAGGTGTTGCGGTGCAGGCCGCCCAGCCGCGCGAACTCGGCGCGCTCCAGCCCCGGGATCATGCGGAACACGCGGACCTGCTCGGCATGCCTGAGCTTGGTCTGGAAGCCGACGATGTTCCAGAGCGTGCCCTGGCGGTTGTCCTGGCGGAGCTGGACGACCGCGTGCGGCCAGCGCCCGGTGCGCGGATCGTCGAGCCCGACCGGCTTCATCGGCCCGAAGCGCAGCGTGTCGAGGCCGCGCGCCGCCATCACCTCGATCGGCATGCAGCCCTCGAAATAGGGCGTGTCGCGCTCCCAGTCCTTGAACTCGCCCTTCTCGCCGTCGAGCAGCGCCTGGCGGAAGGCGGCATATTGCTCGCGATCGAGCGGGCAGTTGATGTAGTCGGCGCCGTCCCCCTTATTCCAGCGGCTCTGGAACCAGGCGACGTCCGTGTCGATCGACTCGCGATGCACGATCGGAGCGATGGCGTCGAAGAAGGCGAGTGCGTCGCTGCCGGTCCGCTCGGCGATGGCGGCGGCGAGGGGTGCCGCGGTGAGCGGGCCGGTGGCGACGATGGCCGGCCCGTCCGGCAGCGCGTCGACGCGCTCGCGGACCAGCGCGATGTTGGGATGTGCCTCGATGGCGGCGGTCACGCCCTCGGCATAGCCCTCGCGATCCACCGCCAGCGCGGAACCGGCGGGCACCCGGTGCGCATCCGCCTCGCGCAGGATCAGCGAGCCGAGCGCGCGCAGCTCGGCGTGCAGCACGCCGACCGCGTTGCGATCGGGATCGTCCGAGCGGAAGCTGTTCGAGCAGACCAGCTCGGCGAGCGCACTCGTCCGGTGCGCGGGCGTCGCCTCGATGCCGCGCATCTCCGAGAGCCGCACGCGGAACCCCGCCTCGGCGAGCTGCCACGCCGCTTCCGATCCGGCGAGGCCGCCGCCGACGATATGGATGTCATGGTGCGTCATCGCGCGGAGGCGTAGGGGAGAAACGCCGCGATTTGAACCGGCTTCGAGGGAGATGGACATGTTCACCGCGCTGGGCGTCGTGCTCGCGATCCTGTTGATCGTGGTACTGCCGACGATCTTCAAATCCTTCGGCATCAACCAGGAATATGAGCGCGCCGTGCTCTTCCGGCTGGGCCGGCTCGGCGAGAACAAGGGGCCGGGCTGGTACTGGCTGATCCCCTGGATCGACCGCGTCGTCCGCGTCGACCTGCGCACCGTCACCTTCGCGCTGGAGCGGCAGGAGACGGTGACGCGCGACGGCGTCGCGGTGAAGGTCAACGCGGTGCTCTGGTATCGCGCCGAGGATTCGATCAAGGTCGTCACCACCGTCGAGAACTGGCAGAACGCGGTGATCCAGGCCGCCGAGACCGCGATGCGCGACGCGATCGGGCAGAGCGACCTCGATCAGCTCCTCAAGGACCGCACGACGATCAACACGCGGCTCCAGGAGATGCTGGCGCGCGCCTGCGGCCATTGGGGGGTGATCGTCGATTCGATCGAGATGAAGGATCTCGACATCCCCGAGAACATGCAGCGCGCGATCGCGCGCGAGGCCGAGGCGGTCCGCGAGAAGCGCGCGCGGCTCATCAAGGCGGAGGGCGAGCGCGAGGCCTCGAAGACGCTCGCGGAGGCCGCCGCGATGATCGGCTCGACGCCCGGCGGGCTGGAGCTGCGCCGCCTCCAGACGCTCGCCGAGATCGGGGTGGAGCATAATTCGACGATCGTGGCGATGATGCCGGTCGAGCTGATCCAGGCCGCGCAGAAGCTGGCGGGGACCGCGCCGCCATCGCCTCTGGCCGCCGACGTCACCCCGCCGCCCCCCGCCATCGCAGCGCCAGGCAGGTGAGGTCATCGCCGGGCTCGGCGCCGGCTTCGTGGGCGCGGACCGCCGCGACGAGCCGCGCCGCCAGCGCGTCCGGAGCGCCGCCGCCGGCGAGCGCGGCCCGCACCGCCGCCGCGCCGAACAGCCGGCCGGCGGCGTCCCGCGCCTCGCCGGCGCCATCGCTCAGCAGGACGATGCCGTCGCCGGGCCGGAGCGTCACCGGCTCGACCGGATAGGGGAAGCCGTCGACCGCGCAGAGCGGCGGGCCGCCATCGAGCCGCAGCTCCTCGACCAGGCCGTCCGCGCCGATCCGCAGCGGGTTCTCGTGGCCGGCGTTGCAGAACCGCGCGGCCCCGCTCGCCAGATCGAGCACGCCGGCCACCAGGGTGAGCTGGGTCTCCTCGCCATTGTCGCGCAGCTCCGCCTCCAGCGCGACGAGCGCCGCCGCCGGATCGCCGCCCGCCCGCAGCAGCGCGCCGCGCGCCAGCGCCTTGGCGAGCGCCATGAAGAGCGCGGCCGGCACGCCCTTGCCGGTGACGTCGCCGAGCAGGAAGCCGATCCGGCCGCCGCTCAAGCGCACGACGTCGTAGAAGTCGCCGCCGACGCCGCGCGCCGGCTCCAGCACGGCGGCGACGTCGATCGCGGGATCGAGCGCCGCCAGCGTGGCGGACGAGGGCAGCATGCCGCGCTGGATCGCGCGCGCGGCTTCGAGCTCCCCGGCCGAGCGCGCGGCGGCGACGCGCTCGCTCACCAGCGTCTCGCGCAGGCGGGCGCGGGCACGGGTGGCGTCCGCGAACAGCAGCGCCGCGAGCACGAGCCCGGCCGCGCCGGCGCCGAGCAGCGCCGGCAGCGGATCGACGAGCAGCCCGGCACCCGCGAACAGCGCGAAACTGCCCGCGACCGGCAGCGCTCCCAGCCCGCCCGCCGTCACCGCGATCGCGCGCGCGCCGCTACCCGGCAGCCAGCCGAGCACGACCGCCAGCAGCGCCGCCAGCAGCGCCGCTTGCGCCGCCGCCGCCCAGTCCGGCCGTGCCAGCCAGCCGCCGCGCAGGATCGCGTCGACCGCCTGCGCCTGGACGAACATGCCGAACTCGCCGCGCCGCATCGGCGTCGGCACGACATCGGCGGCGCCGGCCGCGCGCAGCCCGACGATCACGATCCGGCCCCGGAACATCCCGATCGGGAAGCCCCGCCGCAGCACGTCGGCGGCGGACCGGATGTTGGCTCCGGGAAAGGCGCCGAAGCGGATCGCCATCCGCCCCTCGGCGTCGGTCGGCACCGCCCGCGCGCCGATCGCCACCCCCGAGAGCGCGTCGTGTCGGAGCAGCGGCGTCACCGTCTCGGCGCCGGTCGCGATCCGCGCCAGCTCCAGCGCGAAGCCGGCGTTCGCCGCGCCGGCGGCGGTCGCGACGAGCGGCACGCGGCGGACCACGCCATCGGCGTCCGGCGGGCCGTTGGACAGGCCGTGGCCGGCGGCGACATCGTCGAGCGCGGGCAGGTTGGCGATGGCGGCGGGGTAGGCGGCGGTGCCGGGCGGGAGCGGGCCGGGCAGGCTGGCGTCGCCCGGCAGGCGGCGGGTCGCGCCGCGCATGTCGATCGAGCCCGCCTCGATCCCGGCGCGCCCGAGCACGACCGGCGCGCGGCCGAGCACCTCGGCGAAGGCGGCGTCGCCGGAGGGGAGCGCGCGGATCGCGGCGGCGTCGGCGGGCGGAAGATCGGGGTAGAGCGCGGCGAAGCGGGCGGGGCCGGCCGGATCGGGATCGGGGAAGATCATGTCGAGCCCGATCCCGCGCGCGCCGCCGTCGGCGATCCGCCGGACGAGCCGGGCGACATAGAAGCGCGACCAGGGCCAGTCGCCGAGCGCCGCGATGCTCTCGCCGTCGATCCCGACCAGCACGACCGGGCTGCCCGAGAGATCGCGCGGGGCGAGCCGCTGGAAGCGATCGAACAGCCCGCGCGAGAGCGCGTCGCCGGCGCCGGACAGCGCCAGCAGCAGATGGACGGCGATGCCCGCCGCAAGCGCGATCAGCCGGGCCTGGCGCAGCGCGACGGCGCCGCGGCTAGCGGCGGACGACATCGGCCCGGCTCATCGTGCCGTCTTCGTCATCCCCGCGAAGGCTGGGGATCCACAGGGGCCGACGGAGGCAGAACCGCCATCGGCGGCGACCATGGCTTCCCGCCTTCGCGGGGATGACGGGAGCAGCCAAGGCCGAAATCATCCCGCCCTAGAGATCGATCTCGAGCCCGTCATAGGCGCACAGCACCTCGAGCGGGCGGCGTCCCTGCCGATTCAATTCCTCGTAGCGGATCGTCTCGCGATGCATGCGGGCGATGTCGTCGTCGCTGTAGGCGGGCTCGTGGTGGAACAGCGCCAGCCGCCGCGCGCCCGCGCCCTGGCAGAGATCGACCGCCACCAGATTGGAGCTGTGCCCCCAGTCGGCCTTGAGGGTGACGCTGTCGGCGAGCGAGTACATGGTGTCGCAGATCACCAGATCGGCATCGCGGAAGAACGCCTCGAACGCGACCTCGACCTCCATGTCCTCCAGCTTGTGCTCGGCGTCGGTGCTGAACACCACGCTCCTGCCGCCGCCCTCGAAGCGATAGCCGAAGCTCTCGTGGCTGTGCTGCTGGCGGATCAGCGACACCTCGAGCCCGGCGATGATGTGGCCGCGGCCGGGATCCAGCGTGACGAAGCCGATGTCGGCGGCGAGCCAGTCGAACGCCACCGGGAAGCTGATCTCCTCCTGCTGGCGGCGCAGCGCCCGCTCGGCGTCCGGATGGCCCGAGTGGATGCGGATGACGGCGTTCCGGTCGAAGGCGGGGGCGAAGAAGGGAAAGCCCATGATATGATCCCAGTGGAGGTGGGACAGGAAGAGGTTGTAGACCGGCCGCCGCTCGCCCGCCGCCGCGCGGCCCGCCGCGTCGACGCCGAAGCCGCGCAGCCCCGAGCCCGCGTCGCACACCACGAAGCTGCCGTCGGCGCCCGCGATCTCGACGCAGGAGCTCGCGCCGCCATAGGTGCCCGAGATCTCGAAGGCGATATGCGCGTCGGCGAAGCGGGCGGCGTCGGCCTCGTCGGCGAAGCTGCGGCCGCCGGCGGCGACCAGCGCGCGGGCGATCTTGGCGCGGATCACGTCGGGCGTCGGCGCCACCGGCAGCGAGCCCCGCGTCCCCCAGAACCGGACGTGCATTCCCTCCTCCTGGCCGGCCTCACCCCGGACCGACGCCTGTCGTGACCTCGAACAGCTTGTCGTAGCGCGAGATCGCGAGGATTTCGCGCATGGTTTCGTTGGGCGCGGCGAGCACGATGACGACGCCCGCCGCGCTCGCCTCGCGGCGCGCGACGGTGAGCGCGCGCAGGCCGCGAGACGACATATAGTCGACGTCCGCGAGATCGATCACGATCCGGCCGGCGGGCGCGCCGGGCACGGCGGCGGCCAGCGCGCCCGCGAACGCCTCCCAGCTCGCCTCGTCGATCCGCCCGGCGGGGCGGCACAGCCGGGCGTCGGCGCGATCCTCGGTCCGCCAGTCCATCATGTCTCCCCGGCCGAAGTTAGCAGCCGCCGGCCGTGATGCAATCTTCCCGCAACGGTAGCGACTTGCAACGCAAACGACTTGCGCATGTTCGCGAGGGGGGAGTATCGGCGGGGCGAAACGCGGAAGCATCGCTGCCGCATCCCGGACGGATGAGCGAGGGACGGCCATGATCGGGATCGTCAAGATCGCGCTCCAGCGCCCGCTCACCTTCATCGTGATGGCGGTGCTGATCCTGATCGTCGGCGCGCTGGCGGCGATCCGCACGCCGGTCGACATCTTCCCGGACATCCGCGTGCCGGTGATCGCCACCGCCTGGACCTATGCGGGGCTGCCGCCGACCGAGATGTCGGGCCGCATCATCACGCCCTTCGAGCGCGCGCTCACCACCACGGTCAACAATATCGAGCATGTCGAGAGCCAGTCGCTGCCCGGCATCGGCGTGGTGAAGATCTATTTCCAGCCCGGCGTCGACATCCGCACCGCCACCGCCCAGGTCACCTCGATCTCGCAGACCCTGCTCCGGCAGATGCCGCCCGGCACCACCCCGCCGCTGATCCTGAACTACAGCGCATCCACGGTGCCGATCATCCAGCTCGCCCTGTCGGCGAGCGGGCTGTCCGAGCAGCAGCTGTTCGATACCGCGCAGAACCAGATCCGCACCCAGCTCGTCACCGTGCCGGGCGCCGCGATCCCCTATCCGTTCGGCGGCAAGCAGCGCCAGGTGCAGATCGATCTCGATCCGCAGGCGCTGCAATCCAAGGGCCTGTCCGCGCAGGACGTCGGCAACGCGATCGCCGCGCAGAACCAGATCAATCCCGCCGGCTTCGCCAAGATCGGCGGCTTCCAGTACAGCGTCCACCTCAACAACGCGCCCGACACCATCGATCAGCTCAACGCGTTGCCGGTCAAGGTCGCCAACGGCGCGACCATCACCATGCGCGACGTGGCGCATGTCCGCGACGGCTCGGCGCCGCAGACCAACGTCGTCCATGTCGAGGGCCGGCGCTCGGTGCTGATGACGATCCTCAAGAACGGCTCGACCTCGACGCTGGCGATCGTGCAGGGCATCAAGGACCGGCTGCCCGCGATCCAGGCGCAGCTTCCCGCCTCGCTCAGGATCCTGCCGATCGGCGATCAGTCGCTGTTCGTGAAGGCGGCGGTGACGGGCGTCGTGCGCGAGGGCGCGATCGCGGCCGCGCTCACCAGCCTGATGATCCTGCTGTTCCTCGGCTCGTGGCGCTCGACCGTCATCATCGCGGTCTCGATCCCGCTTTCGATCATGGCCGCGATCGCGGCGCTCGCGGCGGCCGGGCAGACGCTCAACGTGATGACGCTGGGCGGCCTCGCGCTCGCGGTCGGCATCCTCGTCGACGACGCGACCGTGACGATCGAGAGCATCGAATGGCATCTCGAGCAGGGCAAGAGCGTGCTCCAGGCGATCCTCGACGGCGCCGCGCAGATCGTCACGCCGGCGTTCGTGTCGCTGCTGTGCATCTGCATCGTGTTCGTGCCGATGTTCTTCCTGCCTGGCGTGGCGGGCTTCCTGTTCGTGCCGCTGGCGCTCGCGGTGGTATTCGCGATGATCGCCTCGTTCATCCTCTCGCGCACGCTGGTGCCGAC
>CAXTPE010000086.1:0-10685 GCA_964245925.1 uncultured Sphingomonadaceae bacterium | reverse complement strand
TGCGCTCGCTGTCGACCAGCGCCTTGGGGCAGCCGAGCGAGACCATGCCGACCTTCGGCGGGGGAGCGAGGATGGTGGCCATGAAGGCGCGCCACATAGGGGAGGGGGCGGTCTTTTGCCAGCGGAGGCCGTTCTGCTACGCGCACCTCCGTCATTCCCGCGAAGGCGGCAATCCATGTTCGACATCGATGATATAAGCCGCACGATCCGCGCCTTGTGGCTGCCCGCCCGCGCGGGGATGACGAAGATGGGATGGTTCTACACCCCCGGCAGCTGGCGCAGCGGGTCGACCGGCGCGCGGCCTCGACGGATCTCGAAGTGGAGCTGCGGCGCGTTGACGTTGCCGGTCTCGCCGGCGCGCGCGATCACCTGGCCGCGCTTCACCGCCTGGCCGCGCTTCACCAGCAGCGCGTCGGCATGGCCATAGGCGGTGATCCAGCCCTGGCCGTGCTTGATGAGGATGAGCCCGCCATAGACCGCGATCTCGCTGCCGACATAGGCGACCACGCCATCGGCCGCGGCCCGGATCGGCGCGCCGAGCGGGGCGGCGATGTTGATGCCGTCGTTGCGCCGGCCGTTGCCGAGCGGGCCGAAGCGGGTGAGGATACGCCCGGTAAGCGGCCAGTCGAAGCGCCCGGCGAAGCTGCGCGGCTCGCCGACGGCGGCGTCGGGCGGCAGCGTCCGGCGGGTCGACGCGGTCGGCCTCGCGGTGTCGGCGGCGCTCGCGACCGCCGGCTCGCTGCCGGTGATGAGGTCGTCGATGTCGAGATGGAAGGCGGCGGCGCGCTGTTCCATGCTCATGTGGGCGACCTGCGCGGCGCTCGGGATCAGCAGCCGCTGGTCGATGCGCAGCAGATAGGGCTCCGCCAGCCGGTTGAGCTGGATGATCGTCGCCCAGTCGACGCCATAGGCGCGCGCGATGGCGATGCCGCTCTCGCCTTCCCTGACGCGATGATAGCGACCGCCGGGGATGCGCAGCTTCTGCCCGGGCCGGGCGGCATAGGGCGCGGGCAGCCCATTGGCGCCCGCGATCGCATCGGCGCCGGCGCCGGTCTTCTCGGCGATGCCGCGCAGCGTGTCGCCCGGTTTCACGACATAGCTGCCATCGCGCACCGTGACGGCGTCCGGCACCACCCTGCGCGCGATCCACGCTGGCGTGCTCTGGGTGAGCGCACCGCCGCGCGCATATGGCGTGGCCGGTGGCGGCGCGTAGGGCGGCGGCGTCCCGGCCGGCGGGACATAGGACTGCTGCTGCTGACGGGAGCCGGGGATGCAGGCGGCGAGCAGCACCGGGAGCGCGAGCGCGAGCGGCCGGGTCTTGCGTATCGTCATCCCCGGCTCCTCCGGGTCGGACCCCTATCGCAGCCGCGGGGCGGCGTCATCGCGGAACTTGGCCGTCGGCGCGATGAGCGGCGCGGCCCCGGCTATTTGCCGCGCCCGGTCTCCTCCTGAAGCGCGTCGATGCGCTTGGAGGCGTCCGCCTTGGTAAGCCCGTCGTCGAACTCGGCGCCGGCTTCCTCGCTCAGCGTCTTGAGATAGCTCGCCTGCGCGCCGGTCATCGGCTCGTCGCCGGTGGTCCAGTCGTCGGGATCCTTCTCGGCGTTGGAGGTCGGATGGGTCTTGGGATTGGGCGTGCCGGTCATGCTGATCTCCTTCGCCTCGCCCAACGCTGGTGTTCGTGCTGTGTTCCGGGCATTTCCGTGGCGTTGCAGCGCTTTCGGCCGCATGCTAGGGCGCGCCGCGCGGTGCCGTCCGGCGAGCGCGCTTGAGGATGGGGCGGATGCAGCGCGCGTTTCCGGCGTGGTTCCGGTCGGGCCCGCCCCGCCGGTGAGCAGCGAAGCGCCGGCGCCGGCGATGCCGCCACCCCCCGGGGACGAGACGCTCTCGCCCGAGCATCCCCATGCCGCCGCCGGCGGGCATCGCGAGGGCCTGCTCAAGCTTGCCGCCGGCGCGATCGGCGTCGTCTTCGGCGACATCGGCACCAGCCCGATCTACGCCTTCCGCGAGACCTTCGCCGGCCACCACAAGCTCGTGCCGGACATGGTCAACGTGCTCGGCGTGCTCAGCCTCATCTTCTGGTCGATGATGGTGGTGGTGACGATCAAATATGTCGTCATCATCATGCGCGCCGACAACAAGGGCGAGGGCGGCAGCCTGGCGCTGCTGGCGCTGATCTCGCGCTCGCTGCCGCCGGGCCGGCGCTGGACGCGTGGCCTCGTGCTGCTCGGCGTGTTCGCCACCGCGCTGTTCTATGGCGACAGCATGATAACGCCGGCGATCTCGGTGCTCTCCGCGGTCGAGGGCATCACGACGGTGGAGGCGGGCCTGCGGCCGCTGGTGCTGCCGGCGGCGGTCGGCATCCTGATCGCGCTGTTCGTGATCCAGGCGCGCGGGACGGCGCGGGTGGGGCTGCTGTTCGGACCGATCATGCTCGTCTACTTCGTCACCCTGGCGACGCTCGGCATCGTCAACATCATGGCGATGCCCGGCATCTTCCGCGCATTGAGCCCGCATCACGCCGTCCGCTTCTTCCTCGACGACGGCGTGCATGCCTTCCTCGCGATGGGCTCGGTGGTGCTCGCGGTGACCGGCGCCGAGGCGCTCTATGCCGACATGGGGCATTTCGGGCGCAACCCGATCCGCGTCTCCTGGCTGTGGTTCGTGCTGCCGGCGCTGATGCTGAACTATCTGGGGCAGGGCGCGATGATCCTCTCGGCGACGCCGGCCGACGCGCTCCGGATGATCCACAATCCCTTCTTCCTGCTCGCGCCCGAAAACCTCCGCCTGCCGCTGGTGATCCTGGCCACGATGGGGACGGTGATCGCTAGCCAGGCGGTGATCTCGGGCGCCTTCTCGGTCACCCAGCAGGCGATCCAGCTCGGCTTCATGCCGCGCCTCAAGATCACCCACACCAGCGCGAGCGCGGCGGGGCAGATCTATATCCCGATCGTCAACTGGGCGCTGATGCTGATGGTGATCCTGCTCGTGCTCATCTTCCAGACCTCGTCCAACCTCGCATCCGCCTATGGCATCGCGGTGACCGGCGCGATGCTGATCGACAGCTGCCTGCTCGCGGCACTGCTCACCTCGCTGTGGCACTGGAAGCGGATGTGGGCGGTGCCGCTGGTGGCCGCGCTGCTGGTGGTCGACGCCGCCTATTTCCTCGCCAATCTCACCAAGGTGCCCGACGGCGGCTGGTTCCCGCTGCTGATCGGCGGCATCGCCTTCACGCTGCTGACGACCTGGGCGCGCGGGCGGCAGCTCATGCTCGCCCGCCTGCGCGAGGTGGCGATGCCGATGAAGGTGTTCGTCAAGTCGGCGGCCGGCTCCGCGGCGCGCGTCCCCGGCACCGCGGTGTTCATGACGACCGCGCGCGACGGCGTGCCGCACGCGCTGCTTCACAACCTCAAGCACAACCGCATCCTGCACGAGCGCGTGATCCTGCTCACCGTCTCGATCGAGGACGTTCCCTATGTCGACACGCCCAAGCGCACCGAGTTCGCCGAGCTCGGCGACGGCTTCTACCGGCTCGTGATCCATTACGGCTTCATGCAGGAGCCGGACGTGCCCGCCGCGCTCGACAGCGTGAAGAGCTGCGGGCCGGTGTTCAAGATGATGGACACCAGTTTCTTCCTCGCGCGCCAGACGCTGATCGCGTCCGAGCGGCCGGGCATGGCGATCTGGCGCGAGAAGCTGTTCGCCTGGATGCTGCGCAACGCCGAGAGCGCGATGGAGTTCTTCAAGCTCCCTACCAACCGCGTCGTCGAGCTGGGCTCCCAGGTCGAGATATAGGCGGGGCGGACATGCGCGCCGCGATCGTGCTCGCGGCCGGGCGCTCGCGCCGCTTCGGCCTCGCCAACAAGCTGCTCGTGGCGTGGCGCGGCACCACCATGCTCGGCCAGGTGCTCGCCGCCGCGCGTGCCGCGCCGGCCGCGCGCATCCTGCTGGTGACGGGGGCCGACGGCGCGCGGGTCGCGCGTGCCGGCGAGGGGCCGCGCGTGACGATCGTGCGGGCGCGCCGCCACGCCGACGGCATGGCGGCCAGCCTCGCCGCCGGCGCGGCGGCGTTGCGGCCGTGCGAGGAGGCCGCGTTCGTGTTCCTCGCCGACATGCCGTGGCTGCCGCGCGATCTCGCCCGCCGGCTGGTCCGCGCGCTCCGGCCCGGCATCGCGGCGGCGCGGCCGACCATGCGCGGCCGGCCAGGGCATCCCGTGCTCGCGCGCCGCGCGGTGCTGCGCGCGCTTGAGCGCGACGGCGGCGACGCGGGGCTAGCGCCGCTGCTCCGCCGGCTGCCTGTCGCGCTCGTGCCCGCCGACCGGCGCTGCCTCGCCGATGCCGACCGCCGCCGCGCCCTCCGGCGGCGCGTGCCGGTATTATATTGAGAAGGATCGCCCTTCCCGGTGCCGCGTTCGGCAGGCGAACAGGGAGATGATGATGGAAGATGTGGCGGGCTGGATCGCGCCGGCGGCGACGATGATCGCGGCGATGATGACGGCGGGGAACTTCGGCGCGCGGATCACCGGCTGGGGGTTCGTGGTCTTCACCATCGGCGCAGTCGCGTGGTGCGTGGTCGCGATGACGACGCATCAGCAGAACCTGCTCTGGAGCAACGTCTTCCTCGGCATCGTCGACGTGATCGGCATCTGGCGCTGGCTGTTCCGCCGCGCGCGCTACGACAAAGGCGCGGACGCCGCCGCCGAGGGCAGCCGGAGCGCCGCCGCCGCGCCGGCGCTCTTTCCGCTGAGTCGCCTCCAGGAAGCCAGGGTGCGCGGCAGCGGTGGCGCCGAGCTCGGCCGCGTCGTCGATGCGATGGCGGAGTGCCGGGGCGGCCGGATCAGCTATGTGATGCTGGCCGCCGGTGGCACCGCCGGCGTCGGCGAGACGCTCCATCCGGTGCCGTGGGACAGGCTGCGCGCCACCGGCGACGGGCTCGAGACCGATCTCGACGCCGCCGGCATCGCCGCCTTTCCCGCCGCCGGCGCGCAGCAATGGCCGGAGCGCGCGCCCGCCGCCGGATGACCGGAAACCTTGCCTCCGAACCCGCGCCGATCATCGTCACCGCGCTGTTCGGGCCTGAGGATTTCGCCCGCCTCGATGCCGCGCGCCGCGCGCACTTCCCGCCCGAGCGCAATATGCTCGATGCGCATCTGACGCTGTTCCATCATCTCCCGCCAAGCGTGCTACCCGAACTGACGACCCGCCTGCGCATCGCCGCCGCCGCGCCCGAGCCGCCGGCGATCCTCGCCGGGCCGATGCTGCTGGGGCGGGGCGTCGCCTATCGGGTGGCAAGTCCGGGGCTGGCGGCCATCCGCGCCGAGCTTGCCGATGCCTTCGCGCCGCTGCTCACGCCGCAGGATCGCGCCGGCTGGCGGCCGCATGTCACCATCCAGAACAAGGTCGACCCGGCTGCGGCGCGCAAGCTCTTCGCGGACATCGCCGCCGGCTTCGCCCCGCGCCCGCTGGCGATCGCCGGGCTGGCGGCCTGGTGGTATCGAGGCGGCCCTTGGGAGGCGATCGCGCGCTTCCCGTTCAGTCGAGCTGGCCGATCCCGTCGCAGCTGAGATCGAACGCCGCCAGCCCGGAATCGAGGTAGCCCGCGAGCATCGGCATCTCGAGGAGCTGGTCGACGCGGTCCGGCGCGCTCGAATCGCTCGCCTCCTCCAGCGCCTCGTCCCACTCGCTGGCATCATAGGTGCCGCGGCCAACCCAGGCGAGCGCCAGCACCTCGACGATCTGGTCGTCCGCCAGATCGTCCAGCGTGGTGCGTACCTCGTCCGCCACCGTCTCGTTGGTCTCGTCCGCCAGCACGTCGAACTGATCGTCCGAATCATCCGGCGGATCGTCGTTGTCGGGATCGATCGCGGGCACCTGCGCCTCCAGCTCGCGGGCGCGGATGATGATGCGACAGATCGTCTCGAGCGGGGTCGCCAGGTCCATGTGTCTCGTCCTTGCTGCGCACAATCAGCCTCGAAACGAGAGGGCGGGCCGGCGGTTCCGGCGGGGCGGATGGCGCGGTTGACCGTCACGGCGCCGCTGCTATAGCGCCGCCCGCGCCGGCAGCATGATCGGGGCGGAGTAGCTCAGCTGGTTAGAGCACGGGAATCATAATCCTGGGGTCGGGGGTTCAAGTCCCTCCTCCGCTACCAATCCTCCATCGAGCGCGGCCGCCAGTGCTTCGACGAGGGCGGTGAACGCCTCGGGTCCGGCGAAGCTGTGCGATGCGGTGTCGATCGTCGTCACCGGCAGCAGGCCCGCGAGGAACGGCATCGCCGACCGCGCGGTGGCGTCGCCGGACGCGATCACCAGCCGCGCGTCACGTCCGCTCAGCGCGGCGGCGACGCGGGTGCCGAGCGTCCGGTCCTCGCCGCGCCCGCCGATCGCCGCCAGCCCGCGCATCGCCCGGCGATAGTCGATCCCGCCGGAGAGCGCGCGCCGCCAGGCGGCGACGCTCGTCAGCCGTTCGCGATAGCGGTGGCGGATCGCGGCGGCGGGCGGCAGATCGCCGGCCGGCTCGACCAGCCAGGGATTGGCGAGCACGAGCGCGTCGAGCCCGCCGCCGTGCAGCGCCAGCGCGGTGGCGCCGTCGCAGAGGCCGAAGCCGGCGACGGTGGTCATGGCGGGGCAGGCGGCGCGGAAGGCGGCGAGCGCGGCGGCGATGTCGGGGCCGCTTGCCGCATAGCCGCCATCCTCGCCTTCGCTGTCGCCGACGCCGCGGCGATCGAACCGGAACACCGGATGGCCGCTCGCGGCGAGCGCCGTGGCGAGCCGGGCGAACAGGCGGTGCGGGCCGAAGCGCGTCTCGCCGCCGCCGGTGACGATCAGCAGCCCGCGCGGCCCCGTCCCCTCGTCGAGCGTGCCGACCAGCGCCGCCCCCTCGCAGGCAAAACCGAGCGGCCGCCTCACGCGCCGAGCCAGCCGGCGATGTCGGCGGCGATCGCGGCCGCCAGGGCGGCGTCGGCGGCGGGCTCGGCGCGGCGCCAGGGGGGCGCGCCCTCCAGCCGGGCGTCCGCCGGCGCGGGATCCGAGGCAAGCCGCACGATCCTCGCATCGCCGGTCACGGCGGCCGCTGCCAGCGCCGCGCGCAGACCGTCCGGCAGCGTCCAGGCGGGCTCGCGCGCCTCGCCGGTCGCGCGCGTCAGGTCGCGGAGCGCGTCTTCGCCGGCCAGCGGCGAGAGGCGCCAGCGCGGCAGGCCGAGGTCGTCGAGCAGGCAGCCGGCGCGAAATGCCGCGACCGCGCGCGCGCCGCTCGTCCGGACGGCAGCCGCGACCGCCGCGCGCCAGTCCGCCCAGCCGACGCCGGCGATGTCGCGGGGGCTGTCGCCGGTCCCGGGCAGGTCGATCAGCCAGCTACCGATGCCGCTGTCAACGAGCTTGCGCTGCACCTCCGCCAGCACCGCGCGACAGCGGTTCGCTTCCTCGAAGAGCGGTTGCAGCAGAAGCACCTGCGGACCATTGCTCGGCCCATGTACGAGCATCCATTCGCATCCGCCGCCGGTCTCGCGGGCAAGGAAGCGCGGTCCGCTCACGCCGGCGGTGCCTTGGATCGCGCATAAGCGGCGAGGCTGCCAAGGGTGGCGAGCATGTCGCCATCGACCTCGTCATCCTCGATGCGGATGCCGAGCCGGTCCTCGATCTCGGCGAGCAGCCCCGCCACCGCCATCGAATCGAGTTCGGGCATCGCCCCGAACAGCGGGGTCGCCGGCTGGAGCGCCGCCGCGCGCGCCGGCGACAGGCCGAGCACGTCGCGCAGCACATTGCGCAACAGCTCCTCGGTCCGGTCCCGGCTCATCGCCGCGCGATTAGCCGGAGCGCGGCCGCCGAACAAGCGCGCGCCGCCGCGAGCGCGCCGCGCGGGCTGCGCGGATCGAACAGGTCGAGCCGGTAGAGCGGCAGGCGGCGGTCCATCCAGTCGGCCTTGTAGGCGTCGTCGCCGGTGCCATAGTCGATCCGCGCGACGCGATCCTCGTCGATGGCACGCGCGAACATCGCCGCGCTCAACTGCGTGCCGGGCGAGAGATCGTGCGCGCGGGTGTCATAGGCGAGTTTGTGGATGGTGGCGACGCCATGCTCGACCAGCCAGAACTGCGCGGCGACCGGGACGCCCCCGGCCCTCGCGATGCCGAGCCGCAACGTGCCCGCCGCGCCTTCCTGCTCCGCCAACGCGCGCAGGAAGGCGGGCGCGCCCTCGCCGGGCTTCCAGCTCGCGGCGTAGACCTGCTCGTAAACACGCCACGCACCCTCCTCGAAACGGGTGTATATGCCAATATCGAGCGGCGTCCTCGCGCGCTTCCGGCGCAGCGTCTCGCGCAGCTTGGCGGGCCGCCGCGCCCACCAGTCGGCGAAGCGGAGCCCGGCAACGTCGGCGATCCAGTTGCCGGTCGTCTCGCGGCGGAGCGCGATCCAGCCGGCGGCACGAAAGGCTTGCGCGGTCGCCGCGGCGTCGGTCGCCGCCATCGGCGCGAGCGCGATCGTCGCGAAACGCCCGCGCAGCCGCCGCGCGATCGCCCGCAGCGGCGCGCCGGTGTCGCCGACCGCACGGAACGCCAGCGTGTACCAGCTCGCCAGCGCGCTCGCGGCGCGGCCGTCGGCGGCGAGCCACAGCCAGGCGGCGGCACCGTCCTCGCCCCGCGCCCGGGCGATGCAGGGCCTGGCCTCGGGCAGGGCCAGGCGCGCGGTCAGCCGCAGCCAGTCGATCCGATCGAACAGCGCGGGCTGCGATGCACGTTCCAGCGCCGTACCCGCATCGGCGGCGGCGGCCTCGACGTCATCGAACAGTTCCACCTTGCACGGCATCGCGCTATCCCCGTCCCGCCGTGGCGCCGCAACCCGTGTGGCGCGAACAGGAGCGCGCGTGCAAGCCTTGGCCGTGAGCGAGAGTGTCGCGCCCGATCCGATCCCGCGGCGGCTCGACCGGCTGGCGCTGAGGGGGCGTCGCGATGCGCCGGCGCTGGTGACTCGCGCCGGCACGCTCGATCATGCACGGCTGGACGAGGCGGTGGGCGCGGCGGCGGCATGGCTGGCCATGCGCGCGGCACCGGGCGACCGGATCGCGAGCTGGCTGCCCAAGACCCCCGCCGCCTGCATCCTCACGCTCGCCTGTGCGCGGGCGGAGTTGGTGCATGTCCCCGTCAACCCGCTGCTGCGGCGCGCGCAGGTGGCGCATATCCTCGCCGACAGCGGCGCTACGCTGCTGCTCTCGAAAGGCTCGCGACTGGCGACGCTGGAGCCCGCCGACGCGCCGCCCGGGTGCGTGCTCGTCGAGGAGGAAGCGTTGCCGCTCGCCGGCGAGGGGCTGGCCGCCTCCTCCGGCGACACCGATGCGCTGGCCGCGATCCTCTACACCTCGGGCTCGACCGGGCGGCCGAGGGGCGTGATGCTGAGCCACGCCAATCTCTGGCTGGGCGCGATCTCGGTGGCGCATTTCATGGCCTACACGCCGGCCGAGCGGACGCTGGCGGTGCTGCCGCTCAGCTTCGATGCCGGCCTCAACCAGTTGCTGGCGACCTGGGCGGCGGGCGGTGCCGCCATCCCGCTCGATTATCTCGCGCCCGGCGACGTCATCCGCGCCGTCGAGCGGGATCGGGCGACGGCGCTCTGCGGGGTGCCGCCGCTGTGGATCCAGCTCGCCGAGGCGCGCTGGCCGGAAGCCGCGGCGGCCACGCTGCGCAAGCTGAGCAGCACCGGCGGGCGGCTGCCGGTGCCGCTCGTGCGGCGGCTGCGCGCGCTGTTCCCGCAGGCCGGGCTGACGCTGATGTACGGGCTGACCGAGGCGTTCCGCTCGACCTGGCTGCCCCCCGCGCTGGTCGACGCGCATCCGGATACGGTCGGCGGCGCGATCCCGTTCGCCGAGGTGATGGTGGTGCGCCGCGACGGCGCGCCGGCCGCCGACGGCGACCCCGGCGAGCTGGTCCATGCCGGGCCGCTGGTGGCGCGGGGCTATTGGCGCGACGCGGAGCGCACCGCCGCCCGCTTCCGCCCCGCGCCCGCCGGCGCGCGGCTGGGCGGGACGGCGGTCTGGTCCGGCGATACGGTGACGCGCGACGCGGCCGGGCTGATCCGTTTCGTCGGCCGCGACGACGAGATGCTGAAGGTCTCCGGCAACCGCGTCTCGCCGACCGAGATCGAGGAGGCGGCGGTGGCGAGCGGGGCTGCGGCCGAGGCGGTCGCGCTCGGCGTGGCCGACGCGCGATTGGGCCAAGCGGTGCGGCTGATCGCGCGCGGCGATGCGGCGGGCGAGGGGGCGTTGCGCGCGTATCTCAAGGCCGAGCTGCCCGCGTGGATGCAGCCCCGTGACATCGTCTGGCGCGCGGAGCTGCCGCGCAATCCCAATGGCAAGCTGGATCGCGCCGCGCTGCGAGCGGAGCAGGCGCGATGAAGCCGATCGGCCCGATCCCGCCTGGATTCAGCGCGCGGGCGGGCGAACTGGTCATTGGTGGCCATAGCGCCTCGGCGCTGGCCGAGGCGGCGGGCGACACGCCGCTGTTCGTCTATGATCTCGCGCTGGTTCGCGCGCGCATCGCGGCGCTGCGGGCCGCGCTGCCGGCGGGCATGGCGGTCCACTATGCGATCAAGGCCAATCCCTTCCCGCCGCTGCTCGCGGCGATGGCGCCGCTGGTCGACGGGCTCGACATCGCGTCGGCGGGCGAACTGCGGCTCGCGCTGGCGGCCGGCGTGGCGCCGTCGGC
>CAXTPE010000085.1:0-10805 GCA_964245925.1 uncultured Sphingomonadaceae bacterium | reverse complement strand
ACGGGTGGCGGCAAAGTCGCCCGCGCCCGTCGACACCCTCGATGCATCGTGGGACCGGCGCCTCCGCCGTGGCACGGCCGCGCCCGACCGCATGCTCGATCTTCACGGGCTGACCCAGCCGGCCGCCCATGCCGCGCTCGAGGCGGCGCTCGGCGACGCGCTCGCCACCGGCGCCCGCCTGCTGCTGCTGGTGACGGGGCGCCCGCCGCGCCCCGGCGCCGAGCGGCCGCACGCGCGCGGCGCGATCCGCGCGGCGGTGCCGGACTGGCTCGCGGGATCGCGCCATGCCGCCCGCATCGCCGCCGTCCGGCCCGCGCACCCCCGCCACGGCGGCGCCGGCGCGCTCTATGTGGTGCTCAGGCGCAGCCGAGCGCGCGGCGGATGATGTCCGCGTAGATCGTCGTCAGCTCCGCCAGGTCGTCGATCGCGACCGCCTCGTCGAGCTTGTGCATCGTCGCGTTGACCAGCCCGAACTCGACCACCGGACAGAGCTTCGCGAGGAAGCGCGCGTCCGAGGTGCCGCCGCCGGTCGAGAGCCGCGGCGCGATTCCCGTCACCGCCGCTATCGCGTCGCCGATCAGCCGGGAGAGCGCGCCCGGCGCGGTCAGGAACGCCTCGCCCGAGATCTTCGCCGCCACCGTCGCGCCCGGCGCCTCCGCCAGCACCGCCGCGCGCACCCGCGCGACCAGCGCCTCGCCCTGCTGGAGATCGTTGAAGCGGATGTTGACCCGCGCCCGCGCCGCGCCCGGGATGATGTTGCTCGCGGAATTGCCGACCGTAAGGTCGGTCACCTCGAGGTTGGACGGCTCGAACCAGTCCGTGCCCGCGTCGATCGGCGCCGCCTTCAGGCGGCCAAGCGCGCGCACCAGGGGCGTGATCGGATTGTCGGCGAGCTGCGGATAGGCGACGTGGCCTTGCACCCCGGGCACCTCGATCCAGAGGTTGACCGAGCCGCGCCGGCCGATCTTGATCGTGTCGCCGAGCCGCGCCGAGGAGGTCGGTTCGCCGACGAGGCAGAGATCGGGCGCCAGCCCCCGCTCGATCAGCCAGGCGATGATCGCGACCGTGCCGTGCGTCGCCGGCCCCTCCTCGTCGCCGGTGATGAGCAGGCTGAGCGTGCCGGGATGATCGCCCACCCGCGCCGCCGCGGCGATGAAGGCGGCGATCGCCCCCTTCATGTCGACCGCGCCGCGCCCGTGCAGCAGCGATCCGCGCACCTCGGGCACGAACGCGTCGCCCGCCCAGCCATCGCCGGCCGGAACCACGTCGCTGTGGCCGGCGAAGGCGAAGTGCGGCGCGCCGCTGCCCCGGATCGCGATGAGGTTGGCGATCGGCCCGTCCGGCGCGCCGCCGGAGGAGAGGCGGTGGACGGTGAAGCCGATCCCCGCCAGCACGTCGGCGATCGCGTCCTGCGCGCCGGCATCGGCGGGAGTGACGCTGGGGCAGGCGATCAGCCGCGCGGCGAGATCGACCGGATCGATCGCGGCGGCCATCAGGCCCGAGCCGCCGGCGGCTGCTCGAAGCGCTCGATCACCCAGTCCTCGGCCTGCGCGCCGGCGATCCAGTCCTGCACGAAGCGGTGCGCGAACAGCGCCTCCAGATAGGTGGCGGCGAAGCGCGGCATCGGGATGGCATGAGTGACGAGCCGGGTGGCGACCGGCGCGAACATGATGTCGACCGCCCCGAAGCTCCCGAACAGATAGTCGCCGTTGCCGGCGAAGCGCGCGCGCGCCTGCGCCCAGAGCTCGAACAGCCGGGCGAGCTCGGCTTCCACGGCGGCGGAGAGCGGGCGGGGCGGATAGCGGCGGCGGATGTTCATGCCATGCTCGCGGCGCAGCGCGGCGAAACCGGCGTGCATCTCCGCCGCCATCGATCGCGCCATCGCGCGGGCGACCGCGTCGTCCGGCCAGAAGTGGCCGGCGGGGGAGCGTTCGGCGAGATATTCGACGATCGCCAGGCTGTCCCACACGACGATGTCGCCGTCCCACAGGATCGGCACCTTGCCGGCGGAAGGCGCGAGGTCTTCGTCCTGGCGGCGCCGGCCCCAGTCCGCGTCGTAGAGCGGGACGACGATCTCCTCGAACGGCAGCCGCGACTGCCGCACCGCGAGCCCGCCGCGCATCGACCAGGAGGAATAGGCCTTGTTGCCGATGAGGAGCCTGAGCATGGCTGGGCCGATAGCGGCGCGGGGGCGGGGCGGCAACGGGCGGAAGGTCGCGCGCCCCGCGGAGCGAAGGTCACGGCAGGCGGTCGGCCGGCCGCGGATGGGTACGAAGCGCCCGCACGAAGAAGCGCTGCTGGTCGACCATCGCGAGGTGACCGGCGCTGGGCACGCTCACCGACGTCGCGTGTGGGATGCGTCTGACGAGCGGTGCCGCGGCTTCGGGTGCGAACTCGTCATATTGGCCGCGGATGACCAGCGTCCCAGCTCCTGGTGGAGATCAGCGGACCGCTGAGCGTGAGGCTTCTCAGCCCCGCCGGCTGGCGCGCCGCATATTCGAGCGCGATGGTCCCGCCCCGGGAGGAGCCCCTACCGCCGCGGCCCACACGAAGCCGGTACAGCCCGAACGAGTAAAGATCAGAGCGAACGCAAGCGTGCCCGCCGCGTCGAGATACACTGGCAGCTTGAGCAGATTGACCAGCGTACCGAGGCCATCGTTCATCGCGATGCAGAGGATCGCGACGGGTAGGAGGAGCGTGCGGGAAGATGTGGTGGTCATGGGCGGCTCCGTCGATTCGAAGGCGCATGATGGCAGGCCGGCAGGACGCTCCAAGGCTGACTATTCGTCACGGAGATCCGCAGCGAAAATCCTGATGGATGAGCCGGCGCGACTGCGTGCAAGGCGAAAGTGGCACCGACGGAGGAAGCGGAAAGTCCGCGTCGGCCACCAGATCAGAAGGCCGGCGCGGTGGTCACTGCTGCCACCTGGCCACAGTGGCGCGCCCCGAGTCGACCGTATCGCTCCCTCCTCTAGCCTGTAGTCTGTGAACGGCTCCTAAACGGGAGTTGAGCAAATGTTCGAACAGTTCATCCACTTCGCGATCGGCGCGGTCTACTGCGCCTTCTTCTGGTGCAAGGTGCGCGAGAGCTCCCTTGCCCGATGCTGGCGCTGCTACGCCGGGCACAGGCCGAAGACCTGTGCCACTTGGCACTCGGTGTGCTCTACCACTGAGCGCACTGCACCTTTAGAAATCGTCTCCGTGATGGCCCGGTGATGACCAGACCGCCGAAGGGAACGCTGTTAACCAGCTAAGTCATTGAAAAAATGGTGCTGCCGGTGAGGATTGAACTCACGACCTCAGCCTTACCAACCCACTTTTGGCCCTACGCATGTCTATCCGTCTCTACGATTCTGCTTTGTTTTGATTGACTTAGACAGAAGCACGTACGACCCTCTATCCAGCGATTTGCTTCCAAATGCTTCCGATATGCTTCCAAATTTGGAAGCAAACGGGGCAGTCGAAAGGAGGATTTGGATATGGCCGAGCGGCAGCGCATCAACAAGCGGCTCGTCGACAGCGTCAAGTCAAGCGACGTCGAGCGCATCATCTGGGACACCGAATTGCTCGGCTTCGGCATTCGCATCGCGCCGACCGGCCGGCTGACCTACGTCCTCCAATACCGGCTCGACGGGCGCCAGCGCCGCTACAAGGTCGGCACCCACGGCTCGCCCTGGACGCCCGAAACCGCGCGCCAGGAGGCGCGACGACTGCTCGGGGCGATCGCGGAAGGGCATGACCCTCAACGCGTCAAGTTCGAGCAGCGCGCCGAACTCAGCGTCGCCGAACTTTGCGATCTCTATCTGGCCGAAGGTCTGGTGACGCGGAAGGCATCGTCGATCAGCGCGGCGCGGTCGGATATCGAGCATCATGTCAAACCGCTGCTCGGCATGGCCCGGATCGGCTCGCTGACCCGAGCCGATCTCGAAGGCCTGCTGCGCGACGTCGCGGCCGGCAAGACCGGGCGCACGTTCAAGCAGGGGCCTCGCCGCCTCGCCCGCGTCAGGGGCGGCAAGGGTGCCGCCAACAGCAGCCTGACCACGCTCAGCGCGGCACTCGGCTTTGCGGTCACGCGCGGCCTGCGGCCCGACAATCCGGCGACCGGCATCCGCAAGTTTCCGAGCAAAAAGATCGAGCGCTTTCTTGCCCCCGCCGAACTCGCCCGACTGGGTCAGGTGCTCGCCAGCGCCGCCGCGCTTGGTGTCGAAAGCCCATTCGCGCTGGCGGCGATCCGGCTGCTGATGTTGACCGGCTGCCGCAAGAACGAGATCCTCACGCTCAAGCGCACCCATGTCGATCATTACCACCGATGCCTGCGCCTCCCCGACAGCAAGACCGGCGCGAAGATCGTGCATCTCGGCATGGCGGCGATGCGCGCGATCGAGGCGATCCCGCAGGTGATCGGCAATCCCTATCTGCTGCCGGGCAAGACCGACGGCACCCACGTCACCGACTTGCAGGCGTGCTGGGAACGCATTCGTGCCGCAGCCGGACTGGAGGACGTGCGCATCCACGATCTGCGCCACAGCTTCGCCTCGGTCGGCGCGGCCACCGGCGACAGCATGCTGATCATCGGGGCGCTGCTCGGCCACAGCAGCCCGAAGACGACCGCGCGTTATACCCATTTGTCGGATCATCCGCTCAAGTCCGCAGCGGACCGCATCGCCGAGGAAATTGCGCGCTTCCTCGACCCAGCGACTGGCTTTGACTACCATACACACGCCTTGACCGAGCCGTCGTGTGAGCCCGATGCGCCCAAATTTCCGGCCGATCCGATCCTTGGCGCGGTCATCCGCACCAAATGGCTTGACACACGCGCCGCGGCTGCGCGCCTCGGATTTACCGTCGGCACGATGCAGACCTACCGTTGGATGGGCACGGGCCCTGCGTTCCGGAAGATCGGACGTCGCGTCGTTTACGCGAGCGAGGCACTCGATGCCTGGGCCACCACCCAGACGGCCGCGAATGATCGGCTGGCCGCGTGATCACGATTCGCCGGGTTGACATTTTCTATATCCATATAGATATAGGAAGCGCTGAACGATGGTGAAGCCAATCCGCTGGGTTGGCAGCAGCTATGACGACCTTCTGGCGTTGCCCGAGAATGTTCGACGCGAGGTGGGATATGCGCTCTACGTCGCACAGAACGGCGACAAGGCGGATAACGCCAAGCCGCTGAAGGGACTGGGAAGCGGGGTGCTCGAGGTTGTCGAGAACAATGACGGCGACACCTACCGGGCGGTCTACACAGTGCGGTTTGCGGCGGCGGTCTATGTGCTCCACGCGTTCCAGAAGAAGTCGAAGAAGGGCAACGCAACGCCGCCGAGAGACATGATGCTGATCGAGACCCGGCTCAAGGCCGCGCAGCGGATGGAGGAAGGAGCATGACCGTGGACATCCAGATCACCGAAGGCGGGGCGAATGTCTTTGCCGACCTGGGATTGCCCGATGCCGAGGAATTGCTCGTCAAAGCCAAGCTCGCCCACCAGATCGCCATCGTGATCAAGGAGCGCGGGCTGAGCCAGAGCGACGCAGCGTCGCTGATCGGTATGCCCCAGCCAAAGCTTTCAATCATGCTGCGCGGCCAATTCCGCGGGATCAGCGAGGACAAGATGATGCGCTGTCTGGCGGCGCTGGGACACGACGTGACCATCCGCGTGTCGCGCAAACGTCAGGACCAAGGGCGGGTTGAAGTTGAATATGCTTGAATGAGCCACAGCGGCTTTCAGCGCTTCGCAACGACGTGATGACGTGATGACGTCAGATCGGCAATTGCGAAACTACCACATTGATTTTCCCAATCGGACCTAAGATTTCGATATAGCTACCCTTTTGACGAGTTTGGGACGCGGTCGCCGACACTAGACTAGGCGCCTACTATGGGCAGCAGAAACTGACCATCCGCGTCGGCATGCAGGCTCGCCCGGACACTGGTCGGCCCCAGCCTTTCGAGGGCCTGCAGCGTCTCCTCGCGGCGGGCCCGGTTCATGACCCACCGCCGTCGCCAAGCGGCGCTGATGTCGGGACAGGTCGCATAGGTGTCGGTCGCCGGTGTCAGATTCAGCAGCGCCGACCTTGACCCGGGGCTGAGTTCACACCCGTAAAATATCCGCGGCGTCGCATGGTGCAGGATAGCGTCGCTTTTCAACCCCAACGCATCGAGACCTTCCCGGATTTGGCGCAGCCTCGGGCTTGTGCCTTCCCCGAACCGGTTGTTGACTCGACGGGAGTCGTGCCGAGACATCGCCATGCTTCTCAGCGCCTGAGCGGTCTCGCCGCCCAGGTGAAGGGTGCCGAAGCCGCCCGTCAGGCTCTTGCCGATCGCGCCCCATTTGATGTCATAGGGAAGCCCGGGATGATCATCGCCGCGAAGAACGAGCCGGTTATACTGACTGGAGCCCACCCCATAGAGACTGGTGGTCGTCAGTATTTTGAGGTCGGCGGGCTTCGATATGGCACGCCCCGCCATCTGGGAGGCGATAACACTCGTCTGCCCGCCGTAACGCCTCGAATAGGCATCCCTGACTTCCTGAGACGTCAGGAGCAGCGCGACGAGCTTGCCTCCGAGCAGTTCATTGTAGGGGTGAACAGCGCCACAGATGCTGACGTCGGCAACCTCGCTGGACAAGCCCGCCTTACGGAACTCGGCAAGTGCGATATCCAAAGCCCGCTGTCCGCTGCGCGTTGCGAAGAGACGCTCCAGCCCGGCCGCCGGCTCGCGGATCAGGTCCGCGCCCTTCAACATGCCCTTCGCGAAAAGCAGTTGGGCAAGGCTCTCGGCGCGCTTGCGGACGAACAGAAGATCTTCGGACGCGGCCCGCCAATCGGAGTCCGGCTGGGCGCTTTTAAGAACCCCGCGGTGCGGCCTTACTTGGCCGTCAGCGTCACGATGGGTCTCGTAGTGGTCGCGGAGTTGCTGATCCCGCGCAAAGGCGGCACCGGCAGCCCTTTGCTCCAACCGCAAGGCCACCGTCTCGCTCGGATCGACAATTTCATCGCGGCTCGCGAGGTCATCCCAGCGCATGGCGTCTATGGACGAGTCGATCCGCCGCATCAGCGAAGCGCCGAAGTCACGCGCATCCCAGACCTCGGAGCGCACACGCTCCTCAGCTGCGTCGCGAAGCCACCCGATCCACTTATCCCGAGCCGCCAACCTCATAACCGGGCTGGCGAGCATGGCGATCCCCGTGACCGGACGTAGCGGCCGAGCCGCGTTTCGGATCAGGACCATCATCTGACGGCCGGGGATAGAGCGGTATTCGTGCGCCCAGGTGTGTCGGAAGTACCGCCAGATGTCGATCAGGGGCAGCCCGGTATCGGCGCACTTCGCGCCGGCCTCGGCGATCTCGACGACAGGGTCGATGATCCCTTTCAGGGCGATCTCCCGATCGTCGTCAGGCAGATGTTCGATCGACCGCAGAGCTTTGGCAAGCGACGCCCCGTCGTCGATCAGGTCGATAATCGAAGCGCGATGGCCAGATCGGAACGTGCGCCTTTCGACCCGGATGAGGAAATTGCGAACCGACGGTTCCTGCAGTTGACGCGCCCGGGCGCTTTGAAGGGTCGCCCGAACCCGAACCTTGATGTCGTCGACGGACTGTTCGCCCGTTCGGGAAATGCCCGGGGGCTGGAAGGTGATGCGGTCCGACTCCACCGCCACTTGCCAGCCCTGCTCGCAAAGATCGGCGACGAGCAGACAAACCGCCCGCAGTTTTATACTGTCGCCATCATCGATGTAGCGCCGCGCCAGAGTCCGCAATTCGTCGGCGAAGCTGGCGGGAAGAGCGGCGCCGGGGTTCAGAAGGTCATGAAGTTGCTTGCGTTCCCCCGGAGCCAAGTAGGGGGAAAACGCGCGCGAACGACCTGGACCAAATAGTTTCTCGTCGGTGGACACTCAAACCCCAGAATCACAAGGGGCCGCGCAAGCGGCCCCTGCGGACGATAGCCCAAAGGGGTCCTCCTAGCTAGGGAAGTTCGTCCGACCAGGCCGCCGCGCCGACATCCGTGCCGTCGCCGACGCTCAGGTGTTCGGCCAACATCCCTAAGGCGAGATCGAGACGTTTTGACCAGGACTGCAACTGGTCAGAAGCACGTTGCCGGTCATCGTCTGGCCCCTCGAGCATGACGTCGCCAAGTGAGAAGAGCAGGATTTCTAGCGCCGAGCGCAGTTCCGGGGTCGACATCCGGCTGTCGTAGATCTCTTCGAAAAATCGATGCGCCGTGTTGAGGTGCAGGGTTCGCGCGCCATGCTCGCGACCCACCCTGAAAAAAGGCTGCCCGATCAGATGTTCGTATTCCAGCCGATAAGGCGAAGCCCGTAACGCCAGATTCCACTGGTGCTGATGGGCTCTGGCGACGCCCATTGCGCCGGCGATTGTCATGGCGCGCTCGGACAGTCGCTGCTCCCCCACGCCGGGCGACAAAGCCTCCTGCCTGCGCTCGGCCTTCGCTTCCTTGACCTTGTTGCGCAACTGCTCGATCGCCTTGGGGAGGCCTGCTTCCCGCAGTCGATCCCAGATGAAGGCCGAGACCGTCACCTGCTGCTTGGACGTCGTGACGCCGAAGGCTTCGTCGAGAGTGGCGGAGAACTCGACTTCGACCTTGATATAGCGGTCGTTGTTGATGAAGCTCGTCCAAGGCGTGCGCGTCTGGACGTCAATGAGACGGCCGTTCCGGCTGAAAATCAGCCCATGATAATCCTTCAGGATCGAAAACCGGGGATTTGCATTCAGCCCAACCGCATCTCGACCTTTATCGATCGAGCCGAAGCTCGGCGGGAACCAGGCATAACGAAGGGTGACCGCGCCGAGATAGGCACTGGAGTCAGGATCGCGGATCTCGATACGAACCGGATCGAACGGGTTGGACCGATCCGTATCAAGGTCGACGAGATGGAATCCGGTGGTCAAAAACAACGGGTCGATCGGCTCGACGAATGCGCCGTCCACGAACAGCGCCGCCTCCCCCCTTAGCTTGTGATAGGTGACGCCGAACTGTCGGCAGAGATTGTCTCGCAACCCTTGCGCAGTAATCCATTCCAGCCGGTCCAGCTTTTCGACCAGGATGATCGTTCCGGACCGGAAGCCGTCTGGATAGGCTTCGGCGATGTGACGGCGAACAAACGACGGCAACTCAGCCGGCACCGGTTCCGGTACGACGATGTCTCCCGAAGCGTCGGTGTAGCCGCCAGCGGTGATCGCATCGAGGTCGAGGGTGACGCTTCGAAACGATCCATCGGCGATATGCGAAATGACGGTGAACCGTCGCCCCAGGCTGACGGACGAACAGGGCAGACCATAGCCGTACCGCCCAAGCCCACGACGGTCGTTTTCCCGGTGGGTGCCACCCCACATTACCGCCATGCGGATCATTTCCGCTTCCATACCGTGACCGTTGTCGACGACGGCCAACTGCATGGGCTTCTTATTTGAGGTGGTCCCCTCATAGCCGAAGAGCACATCGACGCGATCTGCGTAGGCCTGGAGGGCGTTGTCGATCAGCTCTGCGATGGCGTCGCCGTTACTCCGATACCCGATGTCCCGGATGCCTCGAACAAAGGCTTCCGGCACCATCAGGCCAAAGCGAGATCGTTGAGCGCAACTTGCGGCGTAGGCGCGCTGGGCGTCGAGCACCGGACCGAAATCCGGCTCCCGCGCCGATAGCTTAAGGTCGGACATCGTTCAGGCAGCCGCCTGCAAACCCGCACAGAAGGTGTCCATGCGACGCTTCAATACGAAGCGGCTCAGGTTCACCTGCTGCGCCGCCTCTTCGATCGTATTGTCGTCGAGATGGATCAGGCGGAGCGCCCGCGCCACTTCCGGAAGGGCGTGCTTGAGAACGGCGTCGGCTTCAATCCTGAACTCGACCCTGTGAATTTCCACCTGCTGCTGGCGGTCCGGGAAGCGGTCGAAATCGACGTAAGCGAACCCGCCTTCGATGACCGTGTTGCTCTCCACCGTCTGCGCATCGGCGATGGGCCATTGCTACCACCACGCGCTCTCCTCGGTCCGTAAACGGGGCGGGGTCACCGACGACTATATCGCGCTCCATAGCTGGTTCGACGAGAGCAAAAGCATCACCGCCGACTTTGGCCTCTACCTGCACGCCGATCGCCATCATGCCGATCGCGTACGCGCGGCAGGACTGCTGGCTCGCGCCATTGGAAGCGGGCGACCATTTCGTCAGCGCCGTCACCCGCAGGCCGATCGACAAGCCGCGATGCTCTGCATCCACGACCTGACGCGGAAGAGCGTCACGTTACGCGACATAGGCGTCATGTTGCTCGACCCTGCGCCTTATGATTGGCGGACGAGCTCGGAGCGATCCGACCTACGCCGCCTCGCTGACGCAGGCGATCAGATGGTCGCCAGCGGCTATCGATCGCTCCTTCAAGCGAGGCGTGCTGACCGCGCTGACTAAGGCTGAGCCGGCATAGCTCAATGCTGTTGCCGCGCCGCTCTTGGTCAGGATTCGCGCCTATAGAAAAGAACCCGTCCCGCAGGCACGATCTGGGCGATGAGGTCCATGTCGGAGACATTACCCGTCAGCACGGTGAAGCCGCTTTCCAATGCCTGCATGAAGATCGTCGCGTCATTCAGCATCGGTTGTCGGTCGGTCTTCGGGAGTTCGGTGAGCCGCGCGATCATGCCCGTGACGATGCCCGCCTCCGCCAGCGCCTGGATACTCGGTGCTGTCAGCCGGTGCGGGCGTATCTCCGCGACCACGGCAGCGATAGGTGCGAGAACGCTTGCGGTATCTCGGTGAGCGGGATCGAGCCGCCCGAACAGGTGGAGCAGTTCGGCGAG
>CAXTPE010000084.1:0-10843 GCA_964245925.1 uncultured Sphingomonadaceae bacterium | reverse complement strand
CGGCAGCGCTTCCACGTCGAGCGTGCGCTCGGCGCCTCCGCCGCGATCGCGCCCGCTCTGGCGGTGGCGGTCGATCCCCAGGAGCTCGACGAGATGATCGGCAACCTGCTCGACAACGCCTGGCGGCACGCGCGATCGTCGGTGGGCATCGGCGGTGCCGCGAGCGATGCCGACATCGAGATCACCATCGAGGACGACGGGCCGGGGCTCGCCGAGGCCGCGATGGCCGAGGCGCTCGTGCCGGGCCGCCGGCTGGACGAGCGCGGTGACGGCCACGGGTTCGGCCTCTCGATCGCGCACGAGCTGGCGGAGCTGAACGGCGGCGCGATGACGTTGCGGAGATCGGCCGCGGGCACCGGCCTGCTGGTCACGCTGCGGCTGCCGGCGGCGCATGACGTGGATATGTAACGACTACGTGGATCTTCCTGATATTGAACGAGAACCGGATAGTGCCGTCATCCGGGCCGGTGGCGCTCGCCCGCGATAGCTACCGGCGGCCCCGGCCTGATCGTGCGTGATTCGGTTGCGGCCGCGATCGGGTTGCGCATATGTCGGCGCAAGAGCGCGGAACAGCGCCGTCCGGGAGAGGGAAGCCGTTCCATCCCGAGGAAGTCCCGATGTCCAGCGCCACCCCCGTCGTCGCGGACGATCGCGCCGATCCGCTTCCGCGCAGCATCGGCCTCGCCGAATTCTCGCTGGCGCTCGGCGGCTTCGCGCTCGGCACCGGCGAGTTCGCATCGATGGGATTGCTGCCCAACGTCGCGCGCGACGTCCATGTCACGGTTCCCGTCGCGGGTCACATGATAAGCGCCTATGCGCTGGGCGTGGTGGTCGGCGCCCCCCTCCTCGCCGCCACCTTCGCACGAGCCGGGCGGCGGGCGATGCTGGTCGGGCTGATGGGCTTCTTTGCGTGTGCGAACCTGTTATGCGCCGCGGCGTCGAGCTATGGCCTGGTGGTCATCGCTCGTTTTCTCGCCGGCCTGCCCCATGGCGCCTATTTCGGCATCGCCGCGGTGGTCGCCGCCTCGCTCGTTCCACCCGGCAAACGTGCCCAGGCGGTTGCCCGGATGATGCTGGGTCTCAGCAGCGCCAATGTCGTCGGCGTTCCGTTCGCGACATGGGTCGGCCAGCACGCCGGCTGGCGGGCGGCCTTCGTCGTCGTCGCGATCATCGGTCTTGCGACCGCGATCCTGTGCCGCTTCGTCTTGCGCCCGATGCCCGCGCCCGATCATGCGAGCCCGCTCACCGAACTCGGCGCGCTTCGGCGCGGACAGGTCTGGCTGACGCTCGGCATCGCCGCGGTCGGCTTTGGCGGTGTGTTCGCGGTCTACAGCTATGTCACGCCCCTGCTCACCATCGTGACCGGAATGGCCGAGGCGAGCGTTCCGCTGGTCCTCGCGGTCATCGGCGTCGGCATGGTGGCGGGCAGCCTGTTCGGCGGCTGGCTCGCCGATCGCGGGGTGATGCGCGCCATCTGGATGACGCTGATCCTCAACATGGTGACGCTCGGGCTGGTCGCGATCACCGCGCACGACGCGATCGCGGTCACGATCAACCTGTTCTTCGTCGGTTTCGCCGCGCTGTCGATCGGCCCGGCGCTGCAGACGCGGCTGATGGATGTCGCGGCCGACGCTCAGGCGTTCGCCGCGGCGCTCAATCACAGCGCCTTCAATGCCGCCAACGCGCTGGGCGCGTGGCTCGGCGGCCTCGCGATCGCGGCGGGGCTGGGATGGACCTCGACCGGCCCGATCGGCGCGCTGCTGGCCGTGGGCGGCCTGGGGATCTGGTTCGCGGCGTGGCGGACGAGCCGGGATCAGCGGAACGCCGGGACGCCGCGGACCTGACGCTGTACCGGCTTGCCGTACCAGCCGTATGCAAACCGGGGTGGATGCTGGATTTCGCGGCGGAGATCCGGCTTTGGTGACCCCTACGGGAATCGAACCCGTGTTTCAGCCGTGAAAGGGCCGCGTCCTGGACCGCTAGACGAAGGGGCCGTGCGCGGCAGAGCCGGCGGATAGGCAGGGGGGGCGGCCGGGTCAAGCCGGCGGGCGGCCGTCGGCGCGCCGGAAGGGCGCGATCAGTCGGCCCAGGCGGCGTCGTCGAGGTGGAGCTCGGCCGCCACGCGCTGACCCCAGTCGTCGCGCTGGGCGCGGCCGGCGAGCCACAGCCGCCGCGTGCTCCCGGCGCCGAGGAGAGCCGCGCCGAGCGCCGTGTCCGCCTGGCGGAACGCCATCACCTTGACGGTCGCGCCGCCCCCGTCGTCGCCGGCGACGAGCGCGCGGACATGGCCGTTGCCGACCACATCGGCGCGGATCACGCGCACCGGCCCGGCGCAGACGCGCGGCGCTGGCCAGCCCGCGCCATAGGGCCCGCCCGCCTCCAGCGCGTCGATCAGCGCGGGGGTGAGCCCGCGCGTCGTGGTCACCGCATCGACCAGCAGCGCGCGCGCGCCGGACACCCGCGCGACATCCGCCGCCAGCCGCGCCTCGAGGAACTCGTGCAGCTCGGCGATGCGATCGGTGGCCGCCGTCAGCCCCGCCGCCATGGCGTGGCCGCCGCCGGCGATCAGCAGCCCGGCATCCTTCGCGGCGAGCACCGCCGCGCCGAGATCGACGCCGGGGATCGAGCGCCCCGAGCCTTTCGCGACGCCATCGTCGCCGAGCGCCAGCACGAGCGCGGGGCGATCGAGCTGCTCCTTCAGCCGCCCGGCGACGATGCCGATCACGCCGGCGTGCCAGCCGCCGCCAGCGACGAGCACCACCGCGCGATTGCCCTGGCCGCGCGCGGCGGCGAGCGCGTCGGCGCTCACCTCGGCCTCGATGCCGCGGCGGGCGCCGTTCAGCGCCTCTAGCTCGGCGGCGATGGCGCGCGCCTCCTCGGCATCGTCGGTGGTGAGCAGGCGGACGCCGAGATCGGCGCGGCCGACGCGGCCGCCGGCGTTGATGCGCGGGCCCAGCGCGAAGCCGAGGTCCGCGCAACGCGGCGCGCGCAAGATGCCGGCGGCGTCGAGCAGCGCGGCAATGCCCGGATTGCGCCGCGCCGCCATCACCTTGAGCCCCTGCGCCACGAACGCGCGGTTGAGCCCGCGCAACTGCGCGACATCGGCGACGGTGCCGAGCGCCACCAGATCGAGCAGGTCGATCAGCTTCGGCTCGGGGACGCCGGCGCGGTGGCCGCGCGCGCGCAGCTCGCGCAGCAGTGCCGCACCGAGCAGGAACGCCATGCCGACCGCGGCGAGATGGCCGTGCGCCGCGCCCGCGGCGTCCTCGTCGAGCCGGTTGGGGTTCACCAGCGCGTGCGCGTCGGGGAGCGCGGCGGCGCATTTGTGATGATCGACCACGATCACGTCGAGCGCGGCCGCGCGCGCCGCGCCGAGCGCCTCGAACGCCTGCGCGCCGCAATCGACGGTAACGACCAGCCGCGCGCCCGCCTCCGCCAGCCGGACGAGCGCGGCGCCGCTCGGGCCATAGCCCTCCATCAGCCGGTCCGGAATATAGGCGCTCGCCGTCAGCCCGAGGCCGCGCAGCAGGCGGACGAGCAGCGCCGCCGAGGTCGCGCCGTCGACGTCGTAGTCGCCGAAGATGACGGTCGGCTCACCGGCCTGGACCGCATCGGCGAGGCGGCGCGCGGCGCGGTCCATGTCGCGGAACACGGACGGGTCGGGCATCAGCGCGCGGAGCGTCGGCCGCAGGTGCAGATCGAGCGCGTCGCGCGGGCAGCCGCGCGCGAGCAGCAGCCGGGTGACCAGATCATCGGGCCGGAAGCCCTCGTCCCCCATCGCCTCGCCGGCGAGGCCACGCCACCGCCACGCCCGACCGAGGATCGAACTCTCCACATTGCAGACGGTCGTGGTCATCGCGGGGACGGTAGCGGAGCAAGCCGGCGGGGGTCATGCGAATTCGCGCCGCCGCCCCGTCACGGATCGCCCGCGACCGCCCGGGCCTCACACCCGGCGCCAGCGCGCCGGGATGAGATCGCGCGTGTCGTGGAAGCCTGTCGGCTCGCCGTCCGCGCCTGTCTGGCTGAACGGAACGGAGCGATCGGCGCGGCTGCCCGCGAACCACGCCCGCGGCGCCACGATCGGCTTGCCCGGAAACTCGCCCAGCCACGCGCCCCACCAGGAGAAGGAGGAATTGGCGATGATGTTGCCGGCGCACAGCCCCATGAGGAAGAGATCGTGCTCGGCGACGCTTTCCCGGCTGTAGTGGAACCGCTCGCCCGCGAACCGGCCCCGAGCCCATTCGATGTCGTCGGAGATGACGACGACCGCCGTCCCGTCCGGGACGTGCCGCAAGGCGTTCGCATAATAATCGCTCCGCGCGAGATCCGCGTAGAGGGGATTGTCGACATAGTCGCCCCGCCGGATGTGCAGCGACCATGGCTTTGTTTCGAGGATAGCCGCATATTCCCCGCGCAGGTATCCGATGACGCGTGCCTTCGGTTCGAAGACCCGCCGGACCTCGTCCGCGACGGCGGCGAAGTAGCGCTCCGACTGGAAGTTGCCCCGCAGGGATAGCGGCGCGCTGGCTTCGATCTCCTCGTACGAGAATGTCCGCTGCACATAGGTCGGGACGGCACGATGATAGCGCCGGTTCGGCAGCGTGGTGAACCGATAGGATGGGAGCGGGTGCTCGAAGAAGCGGGCGGCCTCCCACTCGGGGAAGACATAGGGCACGCCGCACTTTCTCGCGACCGCGATCGTCGCCGCGATCTGGAACAGCTGGTTGCCCAGCCGCCCGGCCCTGCCGAGCGCGTTGAAGGTCACGCAGCGTCGGCCGATCGGCGGCGATCGCAGCGTCCGGAGCGCGGAGACGATCGCCGGCGGCAGGTGGCTTCTCAACACCGCGGGTATCACGCGAGCACCTCCGGCCGCCCGGACCGGACCGTCCGACATCGTTCCGGCGCGAACCGCCCCGCCATGCGTGCATCTCCCTCTCGGCCGGCGTCGCCCTCGCCGCGCGCCTTCGTCGGCAACGCGTATCCTGCCTGCGGCCGGCGCGTCCAGCACTGGCGGCGCGCCGTGGCCAGGGCTAAGGCCGTGCCATCATGGGAGTTTGTGGCGTGGATCACGGCGATCGTATCGAGTGCGCGTTCACGACCGACGACAATTATTGCCAGCACCTCGGCGTCACGCTCGCCTCGCTGCTCCACAACAATCGCGGGAACGCGTTGCTCTTCCACATCGTCTACAACGGCGTGACGCCGGAGAACCTCGCTCGGCTGCGCAGCGTGATCGCGGGCCGGCCCGACGTGGAGGCGCTGTTCTACGAACTGGACGACGCCCCGCTGCGACACTTTCCGATCCGGATCCATCTCTCGCTCGCGAGCTACTTCCGCCTGTTCCTGCCGGATGTCCTGCCCGAGACGTCGCGCCGCGTGCTGTATCTGGACGCCGACATCGTGGTCCGGTCCGATCTGCGCGCGCTCTGGCAGACGCGACTCGACGGCTGCCTCATCGGCGCGGCGCGCGATCCGTTCGCGGCGAGCAACGCGCGGCTGTCGCTGCCGCCGGACAATCCGGAATTCAATTCGGGCGTGCTGGTGGTGGACCTGGCGGGCTGGCGCCGCGAGTCGCTGATTGCGCGCTTCGTGGATTATATCAACGCGAACGAGGCGATTCTCCGCTACCTCGATCAGGACGTGCTCAACGTCGTCCTGCGCGGCCGGATCAAATCGATCGACTATGCCTGGAACTTCCAGGCGCGGACGCGCTACGAGGACGTCAGCGACATTGTTCCCGATCGCCGCCGCTTCGAGGCGATCCGCGAGGCGCCGAACATCGTGCATTATACGTCGCATCTGAAGCCTTGGCGCTACAGCGACGACGTGCCGTTCAAGCGCGAGTATCTCCATTATCTCGCCCTGACGCCGTGGCGCGGTTCCGCCGGGCGGGACCGCACGCCGCGCCTGATCGCGAGGCGCATCCTGCGGCGCTGGGCGCCGGCCATGCTCCGCGCCTATCACAGGCTTCGCGCAGGCTCGAAACCACGACGAACCGGCTAAGGCGGGATGACTTCAGCTTTACCCACCGTCATCCCCGCGCAGACGGGGATGACGAAGAGAAAGCGGGATGAAGAAGAGACAACAGCGATTTCGCCGGATGTCATCCGACCCTCGTCCGGAAAACCGGCCGACGCCGCTCCGCGACGGCAGCTATCGAGCCCGTCCGAAAGCTGACCGGAAGCAGACCATCGACCACAGCCATCCCAGGAAAGGCGGGCGCTCGCGGTCCCACTCCTTATCCCGGAACACTCCCGCATGCCCCGCCCCGTCAGTACCGCCGCAGCAGCCCCGCCAGCTTGCCCTGCACGCGGACCCGGCCCGGCCGGTAGCGTTGCGGCTGATGGGCGCGGTTGGCGGGATCGAGGCGGATCATGCCGCCTTCCTTACGGAAATATTTGAGCGTCGCCTCCTGCTCGTCGACCAGCGCCACGACGATCTCGCCATCGCGCGCGGTCTCGGTGCGGCGGATCAGCGCATAATCGCCATCGAGGATGCCCGCCTCGACCATCGAATCGCCGGCGACCTCCAATGCGAAATGCTCGCCCGGCCCGAGCAGCGCGGCGGGGACGGGCAGCGTCGCCCGCCCCTCGATCGCTTCGATCGGCAGGCCGGCGGCGATGCGGCCGTGGAGCGGCAGCTCGATCACGTCGTTGCTGTTGGCCGGCGCGGGCGGCGCGATCTTCCGCGCCGGCGCGGCGGCGGGCAGGCTGACCGCGATCTTCGCCGCGCTCCGCTCCGGCATGCGCAGCACCTCCAGCGCGCGCGCGCGGTTCGGCAGGCGGCGCAGGAAGGATCGCTCCTCGAGCGCGCTGATGAGCCGATGCACCCCCGACTTCGACTTGAGCGCGAGCGCCTCCTTCATCTCCTCGAACGAGGGCGACACCCCGGTCTCGGCGAGCTTGTCATGGATGAAGCAGAGCAGCTCATGTTGCTTGCGCGTGAGCATCGCCAAAATCCTTTTGAAGCTTCCTTCGGAACGAACGGGGAACGGCTATGCGCCGCGCCGCGCGCTGTCAAGCTTGCCTTCAACCGAGATCGAGGATTTCCACCGAGTCGCCGCCCGCCAGCGCCGGCGCATGCGGCGGGCGCACGATCAGCAGCTCGGCGGCGGCGAGGATCGCGAGCCCGGCGCTGTCCTGCACCGCGGGCGCGACGACGCCGTCGGCCTGCCGGTAGCCGCGCAGATATTCGGCGCGCCCGGCGGTCGATGGGAGCGGGCCGGCGAGCGTGGCGCGATGGGTCCGCGGGAGCGGATCGGCGGCGCCGCCGAGGCGGGCGAGCAGCGGCAGCAGGAAGAGCTGCGCGGTCACCGCCGCCGCGACCGGATTGCCGGGCAGCCCGAGCATGATCGCAGTGCCGAGCCGGCCGGCCATCAGCGGCTTGCCGGGCTTCATCGCGACCCGCCAGAAATCGAGCGTCGCGCCCGCGTCGGCCAGCGCCGGGCGGACCAGGTCATGATCGCCGACCGAGGCGCCGCCGGTGGTCACGACCACATCGGCGGCGGCGGCGGCGCGCGCGAAGGCCTCGGCGAGCAGCGCGCGGTCGTCGCGGACGATGCCGAGGTCGGTCACGTCGACCGCGCGGGTCGCCAGCAACGCCGCCAGCAGCGGCGCGTTCGAGCTCGGCAGCGACGTGCCGGGGGTGGCCGCGCCGGGCGCGACCAGTTCGTCGCCGGTCGAGACGAGCGCGACGCGGGGACGCCGCCGGACCGCGAGCATGCCATGCCCGCCGGCCGCCGCGAGCGCGATCCGCGCCGGCGTCAGCCGCGTGCCCGCCGCAACCAGCACCGCGCCCGCGGCGAAGTCGCCGGCGCGGCGGCGGACGTTCGCGCCCGCCCGCGCCGGCCCGTCGCCGGCGAGGCGGAGCGTGGCGCCGTCGCGCGCGGCCTCTTCCTGGACGAGGATGCTGTCGGCGCCGGGCGGGAGCGCCGCGCCGGTGAAGATGCGGACCGCCTCGCCGACGCCGATCGCGCCGCCGGGAAGCGCCCCGGCGACATTCTCGCGCACCACCGTCCACGGTCCCGGCATGGCGGCGAACGCGATGGCGTAGCCGTCCATCGCCGAGAGATCGAACGAGGGCTGGTCGCGCCGCGCGATCACGTCGGCGGCAGCCCAGCGGCCGGCCGCGGCGCCGAGCGCGACGGTCTCGATCGGCAGCGGCTCGGCGAGCGCCAGCACGCGCGCCTGCGCTGCCGGGACGGCGAGCAGGGTCATGCCGGCGGCGCGCGCCAGTCGCCCGAGCGGCCGCCCGATTTGGAGAGCAGGCGGATGCCGCCGATCGCCATGCCCCGGTCGAGCGCCTTGACCATGTCGTAGATCGTGAGGAGCGCGACCGAAACCGCTGTCAACGCTTCCATTTCGACGCCGGTGCCATGCGTGGTCCGCACCGTTGCACAGGCGACGACGCCATCCTCCTCCAGCGCCAGATCCAGGGCGACACCGGCAATCGGCAGCGGATGACAGAGCGGGATCAGGTCGGCCGTGCGCTTGGCGGCCATGATGCCGGCGACGCGCGCGACCGCGAGCACGTCGCCCTTGGCCACGGCGCCGGCGCGGATCGCCTCGGCCGCCGCGCGCGACATGCCGATACGGCCGGTCGCGGTCGCCTCGCGGACGGTGGCGGGCTTGGCCGACACGTCGACCATCCGCGCCGCGCCGGCCTCGTCGAGATGGGTGAGGCCGGTCACGCGCCGGTGAGGAGCCGGCGGGTGGCGGCGGCGACGTCCGCCTCGCGCATCAGCGCCTCGCCGACGAGGAAGCAGCCGATGCCGCGCGCGGCCGCCGCATCGAGATCGGCGCGGGCGGCGAGGCCGCTCTCGGAGACGATCATGCTGCCGGCCGGGGCCAGCTCCGCGAGCTGCCACGCACGCGCGGGATCGACCGAGAAGTCCCTGAGATCACGATTGTTCACCCCGATCAGCCGTGATCTGAGCCTGACCGCCCGCGCCAGTTCGGCGGCATCGTGGACCTCGACCAGCACGTCCATGCCCAGGCTGAACGCGGCGTCCTCGATCTCGGCCATCGCGCCATCCTCCAGCGCGGCGACGATGAGGAGGATCGCGTCCGCGCCCATCGCGCGCGCCTCCTCGGCCTGCCAGGGATCGACCATGAAATCCTTGCGCAGCACCGGCAGGGCGCAGGCGGCGCGCGCGGCGGCGAGATAGCCGGCATCGCCCTGGAACCAGCGCTCGTCGGTCAGCACCGAGAGGCAGGCGGCGCCGCCCTCGGCATAGGCACGGGCATGCGCCGGCGGGTCGAAGTCCTTCCGGATCAGTCCCCTGGAGGGCGATGCTTTCTTGATCTCCGCGATCAGCCCATAGTCGCCGGCGGCGCGCTTCGCCTCCAGCGCGGCACGGAACGGTCGCACCGGGCCGGGATCGCCGCGATCGCGCGGCGCGGCCTTTCGCGCGCGGATCTCGTCGCGCTTGGCTGCGAGGATGTCGTCGAGCATCGTCATCAATAGGCGATCCAGCGATCGAGCAGCGCGCCCGCCGCGCCGGCATCGAGTGCCTCGCCGGCTATCACCGCGCCCTCTTCCAGCGTCGCGGCGCGGCCCGCCACGATCAGCGCGGCGGCGGCGTTGAGCAGCACCGCGTCGCGATAGGCGCCGCGCTCGCCCGCCAGCAGCCGGCGCAGCGCGGCGGCGTTATGGCCCGCGTCACCGCCCCGGATCGCCGCGATCGGGTGGCGCGGCAGGCCGGCGTCCTCGGGCGAGACGGTAGCGGGCAGGTCGGCCTGGCCGATGCTCGCCACCACGCTCGGGCCGGCGCCGGAGAGCTCGTCGAGCCCCTCCGCGCCCGACACCACGAGCGCGGCCTCGGTGCCGAGCTGCGCCAGCGCGTCGGCATAGACCGGCACATCATCCGGCCGCGCGATGCCGACGAGCTGGCGCGTCACCCCGGCCGGGTTGGCGAGCGGCCCGATCAGGTTGAAGATCGTGCGGCGGCCGATGCGCTGCCGGATCGGGGTGATGCGGCGCATCGCGGGATGATGGTTGGCGGCGAACAGGAAGCAGATGCCGAGCTCGTCGAGCGTCGCCCGCGCCAGCGCGCCGGCGCGATCCATGTCGAGGCCGAGCGCTTCCAGCGTGTCGGCGGCGCCCGCCTTGCTGGAGGCGGCGCGGTTGCCGTGCTTGGCGACCGGCACGCCGCACGCCGCGACGACGAGGCTGACCGCGGTGGAGACGTTGAGCGTGTGGTGCCCGTCGCCGCCGGTGCCGCAGACATCGATCGTGCCGGGCGGGGCGTCGATCGGCACGAGACGTTCGCGCATGGCGCGCGCGGCCTCGGCGATCTCGATGCTGGTCTCGCCGCGCTCCGACAGGCCGATCAGGAAGGCGGCGGTCGCCTCGTCG
This sequence comes from uncultured Sphingomonadaceae bacterium, assembly GCA_964245925.1. Lineage (GTDB taxonomy): Bacteria > Pseudomonadota > Alphaproteobacteria > Sphingomonadales > Sphingomonadaceae > Solisphingomonas. The sequence goes on along the minus strand of CAXTPE010000084.1, from coordinate 487 downwards.
GCGGCATGGCCATCGAGGATGTCGGCGAAGGCGGCGCGCGCGCTCTCGCGGCCGAGCGGCGACCCGGTCGAGGGCAGCGGCGCGAGCGTCGTCACGTCCGCTCCACGACCTTCATGCCGGCCAGCGCCATGAAGTTGGCGAGCATGGCGTGGCCGTGCTCGGTGGCGATGCTCTCGGGATGGAACTGGACGCCGTGGATCGGCAGGGTGGCATGGCGGAAGCCCATGATCGTGCCGTCCTCGGCGCGCGCGTTGACCAGCAGCTCGGGCGGCAGGCCGTCCTCGGCGACGATCAGCGAATGATAGCGGGTCGCGGTGAACGGCGAGGGAATGCCGGCGAGGATCCCGGTGCCGTCGTGCGTCACCAGGCTGGTCTTGCCGTGCATGAGCGTGGCGGCCCGCACGACGCTGCCGCCGAACCACTGGCCGATCGCCTGGTGGCCGAGGCACACGCCGAGCAGCGGCCGGCCGGCATGCGCGCAGGCGGC
>CAXTPE010000083.1:0-11019 GCA_964245925.1 uncultured Sphingomonadaceae bacterium | reverse complement strand
CGGGATCGGGCAAGTCGTCGCTGATGGCGGTGCTCGCCGGGCTGGAGCGGCCGGATGGCGGCGAGGTCCGCGTCGCCGGGCGCGATTTCGCGACGCTCGGCGAGGATGCGCTCGCGGTCGCGAGGCGGGGGCGGATCGGGATCGTGCTCCAGGCCTTCCACCTCCTCCCTACCATGACCGCGCTGGAGAATGTCGCGGTGCCGCTCGAGCTCGCCGGGCGCGGCGATGCGTTCGCGGTCGCGCGCGCCGAGCTGGAAGCGGTCGGGCTCGGCCATCGGCTGCGCCATTATCCGGCCGAGCTCTCCGGCGGCGAGCAGCAGCGCGTCGCGATCGCCCGCGCGCTGGCGCCCGCCCCCGTCCTGCTGTTCGCCGACGAGCCGACCGGCAACCTCGATGCCGCGACCGGCGCGGGCATCATGGACCTGCTGTTCGCCCGCCACGCGGCGGCCGGCGCCACGCTCTTCGTCATCACCCACGACGCCGGCCTCGCGGCGCGCTGCGCGCGCACCATCGAGCTCGCCGATGGCCGCATCGTCGCCGACCGGCGCGACGGATGAGGCTGGCCTGGCGGCTGGCGCTGCGCGATCTGAAGGCGGGCGGGCGCGGGCTGCTGCTGCTGGCGGTCTGCCTGTTCCTCGGCACCGCCGCGCTCGCCGGCATCGGCAGCCTCTCGGCGAGCATCCTCGCCGCGCTCGACGCGCAGGGGCGGAGCGCCTTGGGCGGCGATGTCGAGCTCGCCGTCTCGCAGCGCCGCGCGACGATCGGGGAGCAGGCGGCGTTCGCGGCGGCGGGCGCGGGCGCCGTATCGGAGACGATCCGGCTGCGCGCGATGGCGCGGGCCGGCGCGACGCCGGCGCTGGTCGACCTCAAGGGCGTCGACGCGCGCTGGCCGCTGGTCGGCCGGCTGACGCTGCTGCCCGGCGCGCTCCGATCGCGGCCGCGCGGGCTTGAGGCGGCGATCGCGCCCGCGCTCGCCGACCGGCTGGCGGTGCGCGTCGGGGGCATGATCCGCATCGGCGAGGCCCGGCTGCGGGTGATCGGGCTGATCGCCGGCGAGCCGGACAGCCTGGGCGAGGGCTTCCGCCTCGGCCTGCCGGTGATCGTCGACATGGCCGCGCTAAACGCGAGCGGGATCGTCCAGCCCGGCAGCCTCTACGAGAGCCGCTACCGGCTGCTGGTTCCGGGCGATGCGCGGGCGATCGGCGATGGCCTCGCGCGGCGCTTCCCCGGCGCCGGCTGGAACATCCGGACCGCGGGCAACGCCACCGGCTCGCTCCGCAAGGGCATCGGCCAGCTCGGCCAGTTCCTGCTGCTCGCCGGGCTGGCGGCGCTGGCGATCGCCGGTGTCGGCGTGGCGAGCGGGGTCGGCGCCTATCTCGCCGCCAAGGCGCGGATGATCGCGATGCTCAAGGTGCTCGGCGCGCGCTCGGGCAGGATCGCGGCGATCTTCCTGATCGAGCTGGGGCTGGTGGCGGCGGTCGGCGTCCTCGCCGGCCTCGCGCTCGGCGCGGCGGTGCCCGGGATCGTCGTCGCGGTGGCGCGCGACGCGCTGCCGGTCGCGCCGCGGCTGGCGCTCTATCCGGCGCCGCTGCTGGTCGCCGCCGCGCTCGGGCTGCTGGTGGCGCTGCTGTTCGCATTGCCGGCGCTCGCGCGTGCCCGCGCCGTGCCGGCCGCGACGCTGCTGCGCGACGCGCTCGCGCGCCGGCGCCTCCCCTCGCCGCCGGTGCTCGGCGGGATGGCGCTGCTCATCGCGACGCTGGTCGCGCTGGCGGTGCTGAGCGCGTCCGACCGCCGGCTGGCGCTGGCCTTCGTCGGCGCCACCGGCGCGCTCGTGATCGGGCTCGCGCTGCTCGGCCTCGCGATCCGCTTCGCGATCGCCCGCCTGCCGCGCGCGCGCCGCCCGCTGCTCCGCCTCGCGCTCGCCAACCTCCACCGGCCGGGCGCGCAGACCGATCGGCTGGTGATGGCGCTGGGGCTCGGCTTCTCGCTGTTCGTCGCGCTGGCGGTGATCGACACCAGCCTCGCCGGCGCGATGCGGCGCGCCGCCCCCGCCAGGGCGCCACGCTTCTTCGCGATCGATCTCCAGCCCGGCGACGAACCCGTCTTTCGCGCGGCCGTCGCCCGGGCGGCGCCGGGTGCCGCGATCGAGGCGGTGCCGTCGCTGCGCGGCGCGATCGTGGCGCTGAAGGGGATGCGCGTCGCCGACATGAAGCACCTGCCGCCCGACGCCTGGATCCTGCGCGGCGATCGCACGCTGACCTGGTCGGCGAACGTGCCGCCGCGCAACCGGGTGGTGGCCGGGCGCTGGTGGCCGCCGGGGTATCGCGGGCCGCCGCTGGTCTCGCTCGGCACCGACGCCGCCACCGCGCTCGGCCTGCGCGTCGGCGATCGGATCGTCGTCAGCGTGCTCGGCGTCGAGGTGCCGGCGCGGATCGCGGCGCTGCGCGACATCGACTGGAGCGGGCTCGGGCTCAATTTCGCGATCATCTTCTCGCCCGGCTATATCGAGGAGGCGCCGCACGGGCTGCTGGCGAGCGTCTACGCGCCGCCCGGCCGCGACGGCGCGATCGCGCGCGCGGTGGCGGCGGCGCTGCCGTCGGTGTCGATGATCCGGGTCGGCGACATCATCGGCCAGCTCGGCGAGCTGCTCGGCCGGATCGCGCTGGCGGTGCGCGCGGCGGCGGCGGTGACGGTGGCGGCGGGGATCGCGGTGCTGGTCGGCGCGGTCGCGGCATCGTCGCGGGCGCGGCGCTACGATGCGGTGGTGCTCCGGCTGCTGGGCGCGGTCAGGCGCCAGCTGCTGGTGGCGCAGGCGATCGAATATGGCTGCCTCGCGCTCGTGCTCGGCCTGGTGGCGCTCGGCGTCGGCGGCACCGCGGGCTGGTACGTCGTCGTGCACGTCTTCGCGCTGCCGTTCGCGCCGGACTGGCGGGCGGTGGCCGGCACGCTGGCCGCCGCCGCCGCCGTGACGCTCGGGATCGGCATCCTCGGCGCGCTGCCCGCGCTCCGCGCGCGCCCGGCGGAGAGCCTGCGCGCGCTGTAGCTGCCGCGCCGGCTGAACCCGATCGCTTTACCGCACGTTGGATCATCCCGATGCGACGAAAGGAACGCCTCATGCAGCCCGCCGGACCGGCGCCCGCGCTCAAGGGGGACGAGCCCGTCGCCGCCTCGCCGCAGGGGCTGCTCGATCGCCGCGCGCTGACGTTCGTCGCCTTCGAGCGGACCCGCATGCCGATGGTCGTCACCGATCCGCGCCAGCCGGACAACCCGATCGTGCTCGCCAACCGGGCCTATGTCGATCTCACCGGCTATTCCGCTGACGAGCTGATCGGCCGCAACCCGCGCTTCATGCAGGGTCCGGAAACGGATGCGGCCGAGCTCGCCCGGGTGCGCGACGCGCTCGCCGCCGAGCATGACGTCGTCGTCGAGATGCTGAACTACCGCAAGGACGGCTCGACCTTCTGGAACCAGCTCTTCGTCAGCCCGGTGCATGACGAGGAGGGCAAGCTGCTCTATCATTTCGCATCGCTGCTGGACGTGACCCGCCGGCGCCGGGCGCAGGCGCTCGAGGCGGTCGAGCGGCGGCTGCTCAAGGAGGTCGATCATCGCGCCAAGAACGCGCTCGCGATCGTCCAGGGCATCGTCCGGCTGACCCGCGCCGACGACGCCGACGGCTATGCCCATGCCGTGCAGAGCCGCGTCGACGTGCTCGCCCGCGCGCACGGGCTGCTGGCGGAAGGCCATTGGCGGGACGTGCCGCTGGCGGGGATCGTGGCGAGCGAGGTCGCCGCCCAGGGCGCGAGCCGCATCCGCTTCGATGGCCCCAACGTGCTGCTGTCGGCCGGCGCCGTCCAGCCGCTCGCGCTGCTCCTCCACGAGCTCGCCATGAACGCGTGCGAGCATGGCGCGCTCTCGGGCGACGGCACCGTCGAGATCGACTGGGCCATCACCGAGGGCGAGCGCCGCCTCGTGATCGGCTGGCGCGAGCGCGGCGGGCTGGCGCCCGCCGCCGATCATGTGCCGGGCTTCGGCCTCGCCATGATGACCTCGATCGCCGAGCGCCAGCTCGGCGGACGGACCAGCTTCGCCTTCACGCCCGAGGGCCTTCACGCCACCGTCACGATCGCGATCGCCGCCCGGGAAGCGGACGAGCGGCCGGACGCGGCCTGACCCCGTCAGGCCGCCGCGGCGGTGAGTTCCTTGAGCCGGGTGCCGGTGTCGGCGAGCCGCGCCGGATCGATCGACGCGCCGGCGGTGACGAGCGCCCGCCCGTCGACATAGTCGCGCACCATGTTGACGCAATCGAGCGCGACCACGCGGCCCGCCTTCAGATACACCAGCGAGAAGGCGCGCGAGGCCGGATCGCCGCGCACCACCTCGGCGTCGTGGCCGGCGGAGAGGCCGACCGTCTGCAATCGCAGGTCGTACTGGTTGGACCAGAACCACGGCACCGCATGATAGGCCTCCGGCGCGCCGGTCAGCGCCTTGGCGACGGTGGTCGCCATGTCGCTGGCGTTCTGGACCGATTCGAGCCGGATCGGCAGGCCGTCGGCGAAATCATTGGCATGGAGCGCGCAGTCGCCGATCGCGAACACGTCGACCAGGCTGGTGCGGCAATGCGCGTCGATCGCGACGCCGTTGCCGCCCTCGGCGCCGGCCGCCAGCAGCGGCGCCACCGCCGGCACGATGCCGATGCCGACGATCACCATCTGGCAGCCGATCACCTCGCCATCGCCGAGCCGCACGCCGCTCGCGCGGCCATCGGTTTCCTCGATGCACTCGACGACCGTGCCCAGCCGGATCTCGACGCCATGGGCGCGATGCTCCTCCTCGTAGAAGCGCGACAGCGAGACACCGGCGACCCGCGCCAGCACGCGCTCCTGCGCCTCCAGCACGATCACCCGCTTGCCGAGCTTCGAGAGCACCGCGGCCGCCTCCAGGCCGATATAGCCGCCGCCGATCACGCAGACCTGGCGGACGCCCGCCAGCTCGCCGATCATCCGGTCGACATCGGCGCGGCTGCGCACCGAATGGACGCCGACGAGGCTGTGCCCCGAGCAGTTCAGCCGCCGCGCATGCCCGCCCGCCGCCCAGATCAGCGTGCCATAGCCGAGCGCGCCGCCATCCTCGAGCGTCGCGACATGCGCTCCCGGATCGACCGCGGTGACGCGCCTGCCGGTCAGCATCGCCACGTCGCGCTCGGCCCAGAAGGCGGCCGGGCGGATCAGCAGCCGCTCGAACGGCTTGTCGCCGGCGAGATAGTCCTTGGAGAGCGGCGGCCGCTCGTAGGGGATCTCCGGCTCCTCGCCGGCGATGGCGATGCTGCCCGCGAAGCCGCGCTGCCGGAGCGCGATCGCCGCCTGCGCGCCGCCGTGGCCGGCGCCGACGATCAGGACATCGTGGCGCTCGCCGCCCGCCTGCGCCACTCAGTCCTCCGGGGCGATCGTCACGCCGATGCCGTCGATGGCATCGCCGAACCGGATCTGGCAGGACAAGCGCGAGCGTTCGTCGCGATGATCGGAGCTGTCGAGCAGGTCGTTCTCGTCCTCGCTCATCGGCGGCAGGCGATCGGCGAAGCCGGGCTCGACATGGACATGGCAGGTCGCGCACGAGCAGCAGCCGCCGCACAGCGCGAGCAGCTCGTCGACCCCGGCGTCGCGGATCACCTCCATCACGGAGAGCCCCGCCTCGCCCTCGATCACCGTCTCGACGCCATCGCGTGTCGTCACTCGTAGCTGCGGCATCGTCCGCGATCCTCCTGATATGCTTCGAACCCGCCCGTTATCACCGCAGACGCGCCGCGTGCCAGCGGAGATGTTCGGCCATGAAGCTCGATATGAAATAATAGCTGTGGTCGTAGCCGGGCCGGATTCGCAGCATGAGGTCGATGCCGGCCCGCCCGCATGCCTCGCGCAGCAGCTCGGGGCGGAGCTGTTCGGCCAGGAAAGGGTCGGCCTCGCCCTGGTCGACCAGCAGCGCCGGCACCCGCGCGCCGTCCTCGATCAGCGCCACCGCGTCATGCCGGCGCCAGACCGCGCGATCCGGCCCGAGATAGCCGCCCAGCGCCTTCTCTCCCCACGGCACCTGGCCCGGCGCGACGATCGGCGCGAACGCGGAGATGGCCCTGAAGCGCTCGGGGAAGCTCAGCCCGATGGTCAGCGCGCCATGGCCGCCCATCGAATGGCCGAGGATCGACTGGCGGGCCATGTCGGCGGGAAAGCTGGCCGCGACCAGCGCCGGCAGCTCCCGCGTGACATAGCTCCACATGCGGTAGTTGCGGGCGAAGGGCGCCTGGGTGGCATTGACGTAAAAGCCGGCGCCGAGCCCGAAATCATAGGCACGCGCCGGATCGTCGGGCACGTCCTCGCCGCGCGGGCTGGTGTCCGGCGCCACGAAGATCAGCCCCAGCTCCGCGCAGGCGGCGCGATACTCGCCCTTCTCGGTCACATTGGCGTGCGTGCAGGTGAGCCCCGAGAGATACCAGACCACCGGCAGCGCCGCGCCCTCGTCGTGCGGCGGGACGTAGACCGAGAAGCGCATGTCCGTGCCGGTCGCGGAGGAGGCGTGGCGGTAGACGCCCTGGGTGCCGCCGAACGCGCGGCTGGTCGAGACTGTTTCCACGCTGCGCTCCGTTTCCCCGGGCTCATGCCGGCCTCGCCCCGCTGGCATCCCGCCGGACGCTTGGCAAGCCGTCAGCGCACCTGCCGCTTCTCGAGCTTCCGCGCCAGCGTGCGCCGGTGCATGCCGAGGCGGCGCGCGGTCTCGGAGATGTTGAAGCCGGTCTCGGCCAGCGTCTCGTGGATGCGCTCCCACTCCAGCGTCTTGATCGAGGTCGGCGCGGCGGTGAGCGGCGTCGCGGGATCGCCACCGCCGGCGCGCGCGAACGCCGCCTCGATGTCGTCGGTGTTGGAGGGCTTGGCGAGATAGTGCGAGGCGCCGAGCTTGATCGCCTCGACCGCGGTGGCGATGCTCGCGAAGCCGGTCAGCACCACGATCGTCATCGCCGGATCATGCGCGTGCAGCCGCTGCACGCAGGCGAGCCCGGACGCCCCGCCGAGCTTCAGGTCCACCACCGCATAGCCGGGCGCGTGATCCGCCAGCAGCGTGGCCAGCGCCTCGTCGCCGGTCGCATGCAGCACCGCGTAGCCGCGCCGCTCGAACGATCGCCGCAGCGTGCGCGCGAACGCCTCGTCGTCCTCGACGATCACCAACAGCGGGCTCATGGCGTGCGCTCGGCAAGCCCGAGCGCCGCCAGCGGCAGCGTGATCGTCACCTCGGCGCCGCCGCCCGGCCGGTTCGCCGCCGCGACGCCGCCGCCGAGCTTGCGCATCACGTTGACCACCAGGAACAGCCCCAGCCCGCCGCCGAGCCGCGCCTTGCTCGAGGCATAGGGCTTGCCGATCCGCCCCAGCATCTCCGGCGGGAAGCCGGGCCCCTCGTCGGTGACGATGATCGCCAGCATCGCGCCCTCGCGCCGCGCGGAAAGGCCGATCCGCGCCGGCGAGGCCTCGGCGGCATTGTCGAGCACGTTGCGGATCACCTGCGCCAGCGCCGGATCGGCGACGATCGCCAGCGCATCGGGCGCGGCGTTGCGATAGTCGACCGCCACCGCCGGGTGCGCGGCGCGCCACTCGCCGGCGATGTCGTCGATGAACGCGCGCATGGTGGTGATCGCGGGCGCCTCGCCGCGCGCCTCGCCGGCGGAGAGCAGGATGCCGGTGACGATCGCCTTGCAGCGCGCGACCTCCGCCTGCATCTCGCCGATCTCCTCGACGAGCTCCGGATCGCCCGCCAGCGCCGGCACCCGCCGCCAGTCGCCGAGGATCACCGCGAGGCTCGCGAGCGGCGTGCCGAGCGCGTGCGCCGCGCCGCTCGCGAGCAGTCCCATGCGGACGATATGATCCTCCTCGGCGGCATGCTGGCGCAGGTCGGCGAGGCGCTGGTCGCGGCTGCGCAGGTTGCGGCTGATGCGGGTGACGAACAGCACGAGCAGCGTCGCGATCAGCGCGAAGCAGATCCAGGCGCCGGCGGTGAACAGCGCGCCGGCGCGCCCCGCGAGCCGGTGCGGCAGCACGAGCGGACGGTACAGGATGGTGAGCAGCGCGAAGCAGCCGCTCGCGATCCCCGCCAGCGTCGCGCTCGACCAGGCGTCGAGCAGGATCGCGCCCAGCACCACCTGGAGCAGATAGAGCGAGACGAACGGGTTGGTCGCCCCGCCGCTCAGATAGAGCTGGGCGGTCAGGGAGGCGACGTCGAGCAGCAGCGCCAGGAACAGCGCGGTGTTGGTGGCGGCCTCGCGCCGGTCGAGCGCGGCGATGCTGGCGAGGTTGAGCGCCACCAGCGCCGCCACCACCCCCAGCATCGCCGCGAGCGGCAGCCGCACGCCCATGACGAACTCGGCGAGCATCATGGTGGCGAGCTGCCCCGCCGCCGCCAGCCAGCGCAACTGGACGAGCTGGAGCATGTTCTTGCGGCCGGCGGGATCGGCGGGTTCGATGGGCATGCTCCCGGTCCGCATCAGCATCGGCCCCTCCGCGGCCCGGCTTCGTGGCGCAGCAGCACGCCCGCCGCGCCCGCCGTCATCAGCGCGAGGCCATACCATGTCAGCGCATAGCCGAGGTGGTCGTTCGGGAAGGCGATCACGGTGAGGCCGCCGATCGGCGGCCCGCCGGGGTTCGGCGTCGCGTCCGCATCGATGAAATAGGGCGCCGTCACCCCGAGCTTCCGCGCGGCGGCGATCGCGGCGACGTCGCGCGAGTACCAGCGGTCGGCGGCCGGGTCGTTCGAGCGGAGAAAGGCGCCGCCGGGCTCGGTGAGGCGCAAGAGGCCGGTGATCCGGAAAGCCTTCTCGCCCTGGGGAGCGGATTGGGCGAGGGGATACGACCTTCGAGGCCCGGCGCCCGGCCGCGCCGGGCTCCCCCCCTCCAGCGCGGCGGCCGGCACGAAGCCCCGGTTCACCAGTACCGTGAAGCCACGGTCGGTCGCCAGCGGCGCCATCAGCCAGAAGCCGGGGCCGAGCGCCGTTACCGCCTGCGCCGGCGTCTCGCGGCCGGCGAGAAAGCGACCGCGCACGCTCACGCGGCGATATTCGTCGCGCTCGCGGGTCAGCGCCGGCCATTCCGCCGGTCCCGGCGCCGCCACCGGGGCGGCATGGACGCGGGCGGCGACGCGCGCGATCAGGTCGAGCTTCCAGGCGCGCCGCCGCATCTGCCAGTTGCCGAGCAGGACCAGCGCGACGAACGCCGCCGCCAGCCCCGCTCCCGCCAGCCCCGCTCCCCCCAGCCGACGCGCGAACGGCCGCCTCACGGCATCTGGCCGGCCTGCTCCGCGGTCATCGGCATCATGTTGGTGTTGAGGTGGTACATCACCCACACCGATCCCGAGAAGGCGATCATCACCAGCACGACCGTGAAGATCGCCGCCATCATCGTCCAGCCGCCCTCGGAGCGCGTGTCCATGTGGAGGAAGAACACCATGTGGACGAGGATCTGGACGATCGCGAAGCCGGTGATGACGAGCGCGATCGTGCCGGGCGCGAAGGCATGGCTCGTCACCAGCGCGAACGGCGCCGCGGTGAGCGCCACCGCCAGCCCGAAGCCGATCAGATAGCTTCGCGGCGAGCCGTGGCTTCGGGCCTCGTCGCTCATCGCAGCGTCCCCAGCAGATAGACGAAGGTGAAGACGCCGATCCAGATCACGTCGAGGAAGTGCCAGAACATGCTCAGGCACATCAGGCGCCGCTTGTTGGCCTCGACCAGCCCGTGCGTGCCGAGCTGCGCCATCAGCACCGCCATCCAGACCAGCCCGATCGTGACGTGCAGCCCGTGCGTGCCCACCAGCGTGAAGAAGGCGGACAGGAAGGCGCTGCGCTGCGGCGTCGCGCCTTCCGCGATCAAGTGGCGGAACTCGCTCAGCTCGATCGCCACGAAGGCGATGCCGAACGCCGCCGTGACCGCCAGCCAGAGCAGCGTCGCGCCCTTGCGGTCCTTCTCCATCGCCAGCATCCCGAAGCCGCAGGCGAGCGAGGAGAGCAGCAGCATCGATGTGTTGACCGCCACCAGCGGCAGCTCGAACAGCTCCTTCGGCCCCGGCCCGCCGGCATAGCTGCCGCCGAGCACCGCATAGGTCGAGAACAGCACCGCGAAGATGAGGCAGTCGCTCATCAGGTAGATCCAGAAGCCCAGCATCGTGCCGCCGCCCGATGCATGGTCCTCCTCGTCCGCGACGTGGAAGGTGGGATCGTCCGCGCGCCCGGCGGCGGCGGCGGTCATGCCCGCGCCGCCAGCGCCCGGTTGCGCTCGCCCTCCAGGTGGACGACCTCGCCGGCGGGGACGTGATAGTCGCGGTCGTAGTTGAAGCTGTGCGCGATGGTGACACCGACGATCGCCGCGAGCGCGGCGGCGGCGAGCCACCAGATATACCAGATCATCGCGAAGGCGAAGACGACCGACAGCCCCGCCAGGATGATCCCGGTCGCGGTGTTGCGCGGCATGTGGATCGGCCGGAAGCCCGCCACCGGCCGCTTGTAGCCCCGCGCCTTCATGTCGTGCCAGCTATCGAGATCGTGGACGACCGGCTGGAACGCGAAGTTGTAGTGCGGCGGCGGCGAGGCGGTCGACCACTCCAGCGTGCGCCCGCCCCAGGGATCGCCGGTCAGGTCGGCGAGCCGCTCGCGGTCGCGGATGCTGACGTAGATCTGGATGAGGAAGCAGGCGATCCCGCACGCCACCAGCGCCGCGCCGATGGCCGCGATCACGAACCAGATCTGGAGCGAGGGATCGTCGAAGTGCCTGAGCCTGCGCGTCACCCCCATCAGCCCGAGCACGTAGAGCGGCATGAAGGCGGCATAGAAGCCGGTCACCCAGAACCAGAAGCTCGCCTTGCCCCACCAGGGATCGAGCCGGAAGCCGAACGCCTTGGGCCACCAGTAGTTGATCCCGGCGAACATCCCGAACAGCACGCCGCCGATGATGACGTTGTGGAAATGCGCCACCAGGAACAGCGAGTTGTGCAGCACGAA
>CAXTPE010000082.1:0-11035 GCA_964245925.1 uncultured Sphingomonadaceae bacterium | reverse complement strand
TCTTCAAGGTGACGACCTGGCTGACCCGCAAGGAGGATTTCGCGGGGTACAACGCGGTCTATGCCAAGCGCCTCGCCGATCCCTATCCGGCGCGCTCGACGGTGATCTGCGACCTTGCAATGCCCGGCGCCTTGATCGAGGTCGAGGTCACCGCCGCGCGGTGACGCCGCGATCGGACTATCGGTCTTTCAAGAGAAAGAGGGAAGCATGAAGACGCGTGCCGCCGTTGCCTTTGAAGCCAAGCAGCCGCTGGAGGTGGTGGAGCTGGATCTGGCGGGGCCACGGGCGGGCGAGGTGCTGGTCGAGATCATGGCGACCGGCATCTGCCATACCGATGCCTATACGCTGGACGGGCTGGACAGCGAGGGGCTGTTCCCGAGCGTGCTGGGTCATGAGGGCGCGGGGATCGTCCGCGAGGTCGGCGCGGGCGTCGCCTCGGTGAAGCCGGGCGATCATGTCATCCCGCTCTACACGCCGGAATGCCGCCAGTGCAAAAGCTGCCTCTCCGGCAAGACCAACCTGTGCACCGCGATCCGGGCGACGCAGGGCAAGGGCGTGATGCCGGACGGCACCAGCCGCTTCTCCTACAAGGGGCAGCCGATCTTCCATTACATGGGCTGCTCGACCTTCTCGAACTTCACCGTGCTGCCCGAGATCGCGGTGGCGAAGATCCGCGAGGACGCGCCGTTCCAGACGAGCTGCTACGTCGGCTGCGGCGTCACCACCGGGGTCGGCGCGGTGGTCAACACGGCGAAGGTGCAGGTCGGCGATACGGTGATCGTGTTCGGGCTGGGCGGAATCGGGCTCAACGTGCTCCAGGGCGCGCGGCTGGCCGGCGCCGGGATGATCGTCGGCGTCGACATCAACCCCGATCGCGAGGAGTGGGGGAGGCGCTTCGGCATGACCCACTTCGTCAACCCGAAGGCGGTGGCGGGCGACATCGTCCAGCACCTGGTGGCGCTGACCGATGGCGGCGCGGACTATACGTTCGACTGCACCGGCAACACGACGGTGATGCGCCAGGCGCTGGAGGCGTGCCATCGCGGCTGGGGCACCTCGATCATCATCGGCGTGGCGGAAGCCGGCAAGGAGATCGCGACGCGCCCGTTCCAGCTCGTCACCGGGCGCAACTGGCGCGGCACCGCGTTCGGCGGCGCCAAGGGGCGGACCGACGTGCCGAAGATCGTCGACTGGTACATGAACGGCAAGATCGAGATCGATCCGATGATAACTCATGTCCTCACGCTGGACGACATCAACCGGGGCTTCGACCTCATGCACGCGGGGACGAGCATCCGCAGCGTGGTGGTGTACTGAACGCATCCTTGATCGAGGATGACGATCGCCGCCGGGCTGGCTAACCGGATCCGTGCCGCAAACGAACGATCCCACGTCCGCGCAATCGTCCGGCACGCTCGAGAGCGCTGCACCGGAGCGAGGCCTATCCCGCCGCGATCGCGGGCGACAACCGGGAAGTGATCCTGCTCGGCGACGACGAGGCGGCGGTCCGCGCGCTGAGCGTGGAGGCGCTGACCGAGCTCGGCTATGGCGTGCTGGATGCGGGCGTCGAGCTGATCGGCAAGCCGTTCACGATCCAGGAACTCGCCGGCAGGGTCCGCCAGGTGATCGACGCCGCCGGAGGCGTGCCGGTCATCGTATCAGGCGCAGCGCCTCGCGTCCGCCGCGGCGCACTCCACGCACCGGACGCACGACGAGACGATCGATCAGCGCCGGCAACGGCGAGGGCAGGGATGTCATGGCCCGCTTGAGCCTGCGGGTGGCCGTCCAGTCGCCGGATCGCAGCAGCGGCGCGAGTTGCGGGGCCAGCGAGTCCTTTCCGACGTCGGGCGTCGCGTCGAAGACCTGGACGCGCCGCGCCGGCAGGTCCGCATCCAGCGCGGCGAGGAACGCGGGATCGAGCCCGGGCACATTCGCCCGCACGAACTCGAAGGCCTGCCATCTGCCCACCAGCTGCTCATACCATCCCGCCGAAACGCCCTTGGCATGGCGCCGGTATTCGACGAGCGGCCTCCAGACGAGCGCGAGCGATCCGGCGTTCAGGGCACGCACCAGAAATTCGATGTCCTCGGTCACGATCGCGCGGACGCGTGGATCATAGCCGCCGATTGCCTGCGCGAAGCTCTTCCGGATGATCGTCGTCGACGGATAGACGGGAATCCTGAGCAGAAGGCGGGAAAGCGGGAACCTGCCGACGAACGACCAGTCGCCACCGGCGGGCGGCGCGGCGATGCCGTCCCAATAGCCTGGGGGCGCCATCTCGAAATTGGTCTTCGGGTCGTGTCTGCCGTCTTCGAACTTGATGTGATCGGTGCCGATCACGTCGACGCGGCGGTCCCGCATCGCCGGCAGCGCCGCCGCCAGATAACCCGGCAGGAAGAGGTCGTCGTCGTCGAGCAGCGCCACCCAGGTCGCGCGGGCATGGGCGATGCCGGTGTTCCGAGCGACCTGCACGCCCAGCGGCTCCGTCTTCAGCGCGCGCACCCGATCGCCGAACCGGGCCAGCACCGCGGCCGTGCCGGGATTGGTGCCGTTGTCCACCACGATGATCTCGCGTGCCGGCACCGTCTGCGCCAGCACCGATTCGATGGTGGCGCCGAGCAGCGCGGGGCGGTCGAAGGTCGGTATGACCACCGATATGTCGGCGGCCGCGTTCATCGCGGAGAACCCGATGACGCCTTGACGATGTCATAGATGAACCCGCTTTGATCGCGGATCAGCACGCCGAGCGCCTTGCGCGCGACCTCCTCGGGATCGAGCAGCGTCTCGGGCGGTTCAAGCCCGAACGCCCTGGTCCGCATCGGTGTCCGCGAGCGCTCCGGATTGACGCAGTTCACCTTGATGCCGGCGGCCGACCATTCATCGGCGAGCGCCTGGGTGAGGTTCACGATCGCCGCCTTGGACGCGCTGTAGGTGGAATAGAAGGCGCGCCCATAGGTATAGGAGCTGGAGGCGAAGAGCATCAGATGGCCATGCGTCTCGCGGAGATGTTCGTAGCTCAGCTTGGCGACGTTGATCGCACCGAGAATGTTGACGTTGATGCTCTCGGCGATCTCCTCGAAGCTCATGTTCACGAGCGGCTGGCGGCTCAGCACCGCCGCCGAGTTTATCACCGCGTCGATGCGGCCTTCCTTCGCGGCGCTGTCCTCGATCAGCGACCTGATCGAGGCGGTGTCGGCGAGGTCGAGCCCGGTCGAGCGGCCGGCGGCATGGACCCTGGCGCCATAGGCGCGCGCCAGCCGTGCCATCGCCGCGCCGATGCCGCTGGTGCCGCCGAGGATCAGGATCACCCGGTTCTCGAGCTTCGAGAGCAGCATGGTCTCGACCGGAGCATCGAGCCGCCGGCCCGCGCCGCTCTGCATGAACTTGTCGAGGACGAGCAGGTCGTCGGCATAGGTGAGCTTGAGGTTGGTGAGCGCGCCGTCGACGACGTAGACCTTCTCCTCCGGCAGATATTTCAGCACCACGCCGCAATCGTCGGTCGTGCGGAAGGCCGGATCGCGAAGCGCGCGATCATAGGCGGACTTGATCGTG
Organism: uncultured Sphingomonadaceae bacterium; assembly: GCA_964245925.1. Taxonomy (GTDB): domain Bacteria; phylum Pseudomonadota; class Alphaproteobacteria; order Sphingomonadales; family Sphingomonadaceae; genus Solisphingomonas. The sequence goes on along the minus strand of CAXTPE010000082.1, from coordinate 7,483 downwards.
GCATAGCGAAACCCCTGCGGGGTCTGGCCCAGGCGGACGAGCCGGCGATCGGGGATGTCGCGGATCACATTGGTGTCGGGATCGGTGAAGATCACCGTGTCCGCGGAGGCGACGGCGGTATCGACCGCGCCGAAATGTTGCAGCGCGGCGATGACGTCGCTGACGATGACATGGCTGACCAGCGGCCGCACGGCATCGTGGAAGAGCAGGTTGAGCGCCCCCGCGGCGGCATCCGCCTCATACGCCCGGATCGCGGCCAGCGACGATTCATAGCGTTCCCGGCCGCCGAGCAGCACGCGCTTCACCTTCGTCAGCGGTTCGCGGCTCACCAGGGCTTCGATCTCGTCGATGCAGGCAGCGCTGGAGACGACGGCGATCTCGTCGATCTCCGGATGGGTCTGGAAGCGTTCCAGCGCATGGGCGATGACCGGCCGCCCCGCGAGCTTCACCAGCTGCTTGGGTCGCGCGAAGCCGGCGCGATCGCCCGTGCCGCTCGCAAGGATCACGGCGATGTTTCTGGCCATGCGAACACCGCTTCCCTGATCCGGCTGCGCGGCGCGGCCGACGATGCTCCTTTCGGCAACTGGGCGTCAAAAGGCAACCGCGCGGCGACCGGGTCCGCCGGCCGGCCGGCCGGATGGGTGTGCGGCGCGGCAGATTGCTGTTGGCAGCCATCGCCAATCCGCCTATTCGCGTGACGACAAGCGCATGCGGTATCTTATGTTTCGCAATCTCCGGCAGTCCGGCAGATCAGCCGCCGAGCGCTCCGAAGCACGGCCCGCAAGATCTTGGCATAGATCGAAAGCTTCTTCCGTCGGAGCCAGGCGCCGGCGCGACGCCCGTCCCGGCGCATGGTGACCGCGCGGCGGCAGAACCTCCAGCATGCGGTGCGCTGGACGCGGATCCGGGTGCAGCTCGGCGGCGGGCTCGGCATCGGCGGAATGGTGCCGTTCGCCATTCCCGCGCTCTTCTCTCCCTGGTGGCTCGATCTCCCCGTCATCCAGACATCGTTCTGCGCGAGCGTGCTGGCGATCGCCACGGGATATTATCTGTTCCGCAGCCTGATCGGCTTTCCCGGCATCCGCGCGGGAAACTACATCCTGCCAGTCTTCAGCTCCACCTATGCCGTCGCGGTCATCATGCTGCTGCTGCTCCGGCTCGGATACAGCCGCCCGCTGCTGGTCGCGAGCTACGTGCTGTGCATCACCTGGTATTATTTCATCTATTTCAAGATACAGCGAAGAGCCAAGCTCACGATCGGCGTGCTGCCCTATGGCAAGATCGATAGCTTGTGGTCGATCGGGAACGTGCTTTGGCTCACGCTCGATCGGCCGGTGCTGGAGCCCAGCCGCTATGACGCCATCACCGCCGACTTCAACGGCGAGCTGCCCGCCGAGTGGGAGCGGTTCCTCGCCGATGCGGCGCTCAGCGGCATGACCGTCTTCCACGTCAAGCAGCTTCGCGAATCGCTCACCGGGCGCGTGGAGATCGAGCGGCTGTCCGAGAACGCCTATGGCTCGCTGCTGCCTTCGCTCGCCTATCAGACCGCCAAGCGCGTGCTCGACTTTCTCGCGGCGGTCGCGCTTATCGCGCCGATGGCCATCCTGTTCCTCGTCATGGGGCTGGTGATCCGGCTGGATTCCCCCGGGCCGGTGTTCTTCCGGCAGACCCGCGTCGGCTACCGCGGCGTGCCGTTCCGGATGTGGAAGTTCCGGACGATGACCCACCGGCCGACCGCGACCGAGGCGCCCCGCGACCATGCCATCACCCAGCGCAACGATGCCAGGATCACCCGCGTCGGCCGGGTGCTGCGGCGTTCGCGGCTGGACGAGCTGCCGCAGATACTGAACATCCTCGCCGGAAAGATGAGCTGGATCGGCCCCCGCCCCGAGGCGGAGGTGCTGTCCCGCTGGTACGAGCAGGAGCTGCCCTTCTATCGCTATCGGCATGTCGTCTTGCCGGGCATCACCGGCTGGGGCCAGGTCAACCAGGGGCATGTCGCCAATGTCGAGGACGTGCTCGAGAAGCTGCACTATGACTTCTTCTACATCAGCAATTTCTCGCTGTGGCTCGATATTCTCATCGTCATCCGCACGCTGCGGACGATGATGACCGGCTTCGGCTCGAAGTAGCGCGACGATGCGGCTCCGCGTGCAGACCCGATGATCCGCCGGTTCCTCGAACGCCGGCCGCCCGAGCCGCCCGCCGTGCCGCAGGGCCGGCGCGTCTATGCGATCGGCGATGTCCACGGCCGCCTCGATCTGCTGGACATCCTGCTGGCGCGGCTCGAGGCGGATACGGCCGCCCGCGGTGCCGCGGACACGGACGTGATCCTGCTGGGCGACCTGATCGATCGCGGCCCGGAATCGTCGCGCGTCGTCGAGCGGGCGATGACGTCGCTCGGCTGGGCGCGCCTGCTGGTCCTGAAGGGCAATCATGAGGATGCGATGCTCGCCGCGCTGGATGGCGATCGCGACATGTGCCGGCTGTGGCTGCGCAACGGCGGGCCGGAGGCGCTCGCGAGCTGGGGTGTCGCGCCGGCCGTCATCGCCGACGGCACGCTCGGCGAGGTGATCGAGGCGGCGCGCAGCGCGATCCCGCCGCATCAGTTCGCCTTCTTGAGCCAGGCACCGCACAGCATCAGGATCGGCGACTATTATTTCGTTCACGCGGGCGTTCGCCCCGGCGTCGGCCTCGCCGATCAGCAGCCCGGCGACTCGCTGTGGATCCGCGACGAGTTCCTGCGGAGCACCGCCGATCACGGCGCCGTCGTCGTCCACGGTCATTCCATCACGCCGGAGGTCGAGGAGCGCGCCAACCGCATCGGACTGGATACCGGCGCCTATGCGACCGGCAGGCTGACCGCGCTCGGGCTGGAAGGGACCGACCGCTGGCTGATCCAGACGGGCGCGGCGCCGGACTCCGGCTGACGCCGCGAACGGCCTGGGGCCGGCGACCGGCTATCGCTGATCGAGGATGCCGCTGAAATAGCCGATCGCCCGTTCGAGCCCCTCGCGCAGCGGCACGTCGGGCTCCCAGCCGAGCCGTTCGCGCGCCAGCGTGATGTCCGGCTGGCGCTGCTTGGGATCGTCCTGCGGGAGCGGCGCGTAGACGATGCGCGACCGCGAGCCCGTCAGTCCGATCACCAGCTCGGCAAGCTCCAGCATGGTGAACTCGCCGGGATTGCCGAGGTTGACCGGCCCGCTCGGCCCGTCCGGCGCATCCATCATCGCGATCATGCCGCGCACGAGATCGTCGACATAGCAGAACGAGCGGGTCTGGCGGCCGTCGCCGTAGATGGTGATGTCGGCGCCGGTGAGCGCCTGGACGATGAAGTTCGACACCACGCGCCCGTCGTTGGGATGCATGCGCGGTCCGTAGGTGTTGAAGATGCGGATGACCTTGATCGCCACCTGGTGCTGACGCTGGTAATCGAAGAACAGCGTCTCGGCGCAGCGCTTGCCCTCGTCGTAGCAGGAGCGCGGCCCGACCGGATTGACGTTCCCCCAATAGCTCTCGACCTGCGGATGGATGGCGGGATCGCCATAGACCTCCGACGTCGACGCCTGCAGGATCGGGATCTTGAGCCGCTTGGCGAGCCCCAGCATGTTGACCGCGCCGAGCACGCTCGTCTTGGTCGTCTGCACGGGATCGAACTGATAGTGGACCGGCGAGGCCGGGCAGGCGAGATTGTAGATCTCGTCGACCTCGACATAGAGCGGGAAGGTGACGTCGTGGCGCAGGATCTCGAAGCGCCGGCTGTCGAGCAGCCGCTCGACGTTGCGCCGCGCGCCGGTGAAGAAATTGTCGACGCAGAGCACCTCGTCGCCGCGCTCTAGCAGCCGTTCGCACAGGTGGGATCCGATGAACCCGGCGCCGCCGGTGACGAGCACGCGGCGATCGGTGCGGGGCGTACTGGCAATCGGCATGGCTGGACTTCCTTCAGGCGATGGCAGGCAGAAGATGGCGGGCCGGGCGCGGCCTCGCGTCCGTGCCAGCCGCCGGTGCGATCGCCCGGCGCTCGCATGCCGCCTGCCAAAATTCGGCGGCCGGCACCAGAGCGGCCGTGCATCGCGCAAGCGCCTGAAAGTGCGGGCCGCGGCGCGGTCCGCACGCGCCCCGCCGAGTCGCGCCGCCACCGGACCGCGAGGCATGTTGCGGCTGCGAAGGCGGCGCCCTAGATCGGCCGCGATGATGGGACTGCTCAGGAAGAAGGTCGCCCCGCCCGCGCTGGAGCCGGGCGTGCGCGTGTATGCGATCGGCGACATCCACGGCAGGCTGGATCTGTTCGATCGCCTGCTGGCGCTGCTCCAGGTCGACAATGCCGAGCGCGGCCGCGCTCGCGCGCGGGTCATCCTGCTCGGCGACCTGATCGACCGCGGCCCCGATTCGGCCGGCGTCGTGCGGCGCGCGATGGCGCCGCTCGGCTGGGCGAGCCTCACCGCGCTCATGGGTAATCACGAGAGCGCGATGATCGAGGCGCTCGACGGCGATCGGCCCATGCTGCAGCTCTGGCTCGGCAATGGCGGCGTGAGCGCGCTGCGGAGCTGGGGCGTGCCGGACGTGCTGATCGCCGAAGGCACGAACGCGGACATCATCGACGCCGCCATCGCCGCGATCGCGCCGGCGGAGCGGGCATGGCTGTTGCGCGCGCGGCAGAGCGTGCAGATCGGCGACTATTATTTCGTCCATGCCGGGGTGCGGCCCCATGTCGCGCTCGACCGGCAGCAGCTCCACGACAGCCTGTGGATCCGCGAGGAATTCCTCGACAGCAAGGCCGATCACCGGGCGATGATCGTCCACGGCCATTCGGTGAGCGTCAAGGTCGAGGAGAGGCCGAACCGGATCGGGATCGATACGGGCGCCTATGCCACCGGCCGCCTCACCGCGCTCGGCCTGGAAGGCACGGCGCGCTGGTTCATCCACACCTGAACGGCGGCCACGATAGTCTCACCGGGATGGCGGGCCGTTTACCTCTTCTTCATCAGGATAGGCGATCGTCCTCCGAGAGGTGATCGATGCAGCCGAAGCGGTTCCAAGGTACGACCAGCAGCGCGCCCGCTCCGGCCTTTGGCCGCGTGCGCCTGCCGGGCGCCGCGCCGGGCACCTCGCCGGCGGCGGACCTCCAGCAGCTCATCCAGGCGCATTATGGCGTCGACACGGATGCCGGCATCGGTCATGCGATCCCGCTGCCCGCCCGCATCGCGCTGATGTTGTCGATGTCGGCGGCGCTCTGGGCCGGTATCGCGCTCGCGGTTCGGCTGGCGATCGGCTGAGGCGTCCGGCGCGAGGGGCCGCAGCGCCGAACGGGCGCTCGCTGCCGGAAGGACGCCCGGCTGACGCCTCATTATGGCACGGGTGAGCGGAATATCCCGCATCTGCGAACAGAAATGACGGCATTGCGAACCGCTGATGGCGTCGTCACGGGTCGTGCCCCGATATGGAACTTCCATATATCTTAACTGCTTACATGTTATGACGGCATTCAGCGCCTGGGCCTGGGGCGACGGGGGCGAGATTTTCTACGGCGCTGCGCAATTTCCGAACGACGAAGAACCTTAGTTGCCTTATAACCATTCGCACAGGCAGAGCCGCTCCTGGGGGTTGTCTCATGAACATGCAGTTCGGCCAGGCGGTGTTGCAGCGCGGTTCGGCGCAGACCGAGCGCGACGTCGCGGCACCCGGCTCGAAGGAGGTGCTGCGCTTCCGGCTGTACGTGTTGCTGCTGCTGGCGGATGCCGGCAGCCTCGCCGCCGGTTTCGCGGTCGGCAACCTGCTGCGGTTCGGCGACATGTTCCAGCAGGATGGGCTGAAGATCGCCGGGATCATGATGCCGGTCTTCCTGCTCTCGGCCTTCTACAGCCGCGCCTATTCCCCGGAAGTGCTCGCCGACTGGCGGCGGGGCGCCAAGGCGGTGCTGCGGATGCTCGTCGCGTCCGCCGTCGCGCTCCTGTTCTTCGGCTTCTTCCTGCGCTCTTCGCAGGACATCTCGCGGGTGATGCTGGGCACGTCGGTCGTCGCCGCCGCGGTGTTCCTGGTGGCCGCGCGCGCCGGTCTGCACCGCGTCGGGCAGCGGATCCTCGGCGGCGCTCCGCTCGGCCGCGTGCTGATCCTCGACGGAACGCAGTTCACCTGCCCGCCGGGCTATGACGTGATCGACGCGGCGCGGGCCGGGCTGAGCCTCGACATGGGCGATCCGATGATGCTCGACAGGCTCGGCCGCTTCCTCCGCAAGGCGGACGGCGTGGTGGTGGCCTGCCCGGCAACCCGGCGCGCGGCCTGGGCGATGGCGCTGAAGGGCGCCAACATCCGCGGCGAGATCCTCATGCCCGAGGTCGCGGACGTCGGCGGCATCGGCACGGCGCGTTGCGGCGGCGAGACGACGATGATCGTCTCGGCCGGCTCGCTCGGCACGCGTGACCGCGCGCTGAAGCGCGGCCTCGACGTCGGCATCGCGCTGATCGCGCTGATCGCGCTGGCGCCGCTGCTGGCGGCGGTGGCGCTCGCCATCCGCCTCGACGACGGCGGGCCGACGCTGTTCGCGCAGGACCGGCTCGGCCGTGGCAACCGGCTGTTCCGGATGCACAAGTTCCGGAGCATGCGGACGAGCATGTGCGACAACGCCGGCAACCAGTCGACCCGGCGCGACGACGACCGGATCACGCGGGTCGGCCGCTTCATCCGCGCGACCAGCATCGACGAGCTGCCGCAGCTCTTCAACATCCTGCGCGGCGACATGAGCTTCGTCGGCCCGCGCCCGCACGCGCTGGGCTCGCTGGCCGGTGACAAGCTGTTCTGGGAGATCGACCAGCGCTACTGGCACCGCCACGCCTGCAAGCCCGGGCTGACCGGGCTCGCGCAGGTCCGCGGCTTCCGCGGCGCCACCCATGTCCAGGCGGATCTCGTCAACCGCCTCCATGCCGATCTGGAGTATCTCAACGGCTGGACTCTCTGGCGGGACATATCGATCCTGCTCGCGACGGTGCGGGTGCTGGTGCACAAGAACGCCTATTGAGCGGACGGCGGGCGCGGATTGCCCGCGAGGCTGTCTGACGGCATCGGCTCCGCGATCAGCGCCGACCCGGTCGCCTGCCTCGCCGCCAATGCGGCGCATGCATCATCGGTCCCGCCTCCGTTAGCCCCGGGCGCGGTCGAGGGGCATGCACGATGCCCCGGGGCCGTGCCTCGACCGCGCCCGGCACGAACCATGCGGCGATGCAGCTCAGACCAGCCGACTCTGCCGCACCGCCGCCTCGACGAAGCTCGCGAACAGCGGGTGCGGATCGAACGGCTTGCTCTTCAGCTCCGGGTGGAACTGGACGCCGACGAACCAGGGATGATCCGGCCGCTCGACGATCTCGGGCAGCTCGCCATCGGGTGACATGCCGGAGAACACCAGCCCGCCCCGCTCCAGCGCGTCGCGATAGTGGATGTTGACCTCGTAGCGGTGGCGGTGGCGCTCGGAGATGTCGCCGCCGCCGTA
>CAXTPE010000081.1:0-11235 GCA_964245925.1 uncultured Sphingomonadaceae bacterium | reverse complement strand
CAGATATTCCTTGAACAGCGTGTGCATGTGCTGGAGGCGCGCGCCTCTCGCGTTGCCGATGAGCGTCGCCAGACCGATGAGCAGCGCGGCGAGCGCGAGCGGGCCGCCCACGACGGTCGCGAGGCTCGCCTGGTGATCCAGCGGCAGCAGCGCGATGCGACCGCCCAGCAGCCGTGCGCGGACGAGCAGCGCCGGCATCCACAGCACGAGCGGCGGCACGCCGATCAGCATGCCGGCCACGAACAGCCGCCGCTCCCGCGCGGCGGCCTTGGCTGGAGCCTCGGGCGACGCCGGACCGGATCGATCGCGCTTCCGCACGGCCGCCGCGCTCAAAGGAAATATTTCATCCGCACCGTCTCGTCGACCGCGAGGTTGGTCACCGCGAAGCTCGCGGCGGCGAAGCGCGGCGGGCCGAAGAGGAGGCGGGGGTTGTTCGAGAAGCCGATGCCCTCGCGCGGGATGCCGAGGCTGGTGTCCAGCTTGCCGTTGCCGTTCTCGTCGTGGAACAGCGCCACCGCATAGTCGCCGGAGGGCAGGTCGCCGAATCGCAGCGATCCCAGTTCCGCCACCGACACGGTCGCGCGCCGCGCGCGCGGATCGTCCTCGCAGCCGGGGAAGTGCGCCGGATCGGCGGTGAGGCAGGCGCGGATCACGCCCCTGGCCGAGCGCAGCCCCTCCAGGCCGACGTCAACCCGCGCGGTCGGCGAGACCGCGGTGAGCGCCAGCAGGCTCAGCGCGAGCAGCGCCGTCTCCGCGACGCGGTGGCGGGGGGTGCGCTGGCGGGGGGTGCGGCGCGGCGAAACCGCCCAGGCCCCGATCGGTGCCGCAGAGCCGGTCCCAGAAGCGGAAATAGAGGCCATAGTTGCACCTGTACTCGGCGTGGTGCCGCTGGTGGTGGCTCGCCGTGATGAGCCAGCGCCCGCCCGCGCCCCGCACCAGCCGGGCGGGGAAAAGCTCCCAGCCCATGTGGTTGGTCACTCCCATAAGCGTCATGACGCCAAGCACAATCCCGAGTGCCGCGACGTGGATCGGAATGAGCAGCACGAGTGTGGGAATGACCACAGCGCCGGTGAGCGCCTCCCATGGATGGAAGCTCATCGCCGCCCACGCCGTCGGCGGCCGGCTGGCGTGATGGATCGCGTGCGCCTGCGCGAACGGGCGCGGCCGGTGCATCCAGCGGTGCGTCCAGTAGAACCATGTGTCATGCGCGAACAGGTACAGCAGCACCGAAGCCGGCAGCCACCACGATGGCCAGGCGTGGATGTCGGTGGTGACGCGTGTCCAGCCGCGCGCCTGCCAGCCCCAGGCGAGGATGCCGGCGGGGATGCCGTAGATCGCCGCCGAGGCGAGGCTCCAGCCGATCTCGCGGCGCATCTGCGCGTCCAGCCCCGCGTAGAGCCCGCGCCGGCGCAGCCGCGTGGCGAGCGCGAAGCCGCCCGAGACGAGGAGATAGCGCACCGCCACGATCAGCGTCATCGCGAGCGCGGAGAGGAGGATGGCGGCGGGCATCGCGCGCCTTGTAGCCGGAATCGCGGCCGAAGGGGAGGTCAGGCGGCGGGCGGGATCAGCTCGACGGCATCGGCGAACGACAGCCGGTGGATCATCCTGCCGCCGGCATCCTCGATGTCCAGCCGCTGATCGAGATCGATGCGGCCGCGCAGCGCGTCGTGGCTGATGATCGCGCGCGCGTCGCCCAGCGCCACCGCCAGCGCGGCCGCCACGTCCGGCAGCTCGCGTCCTTCCTCGTCGAGGAACAGCTCGATCCCGTCCCGCAGGTGGAAATAATATTTCGCCACGTCGCAGTTCCTCGCATCGGCACGGGAGTGCGCTGCGATTTCCCGGCCGCCGAGGCCCGCAGCGTGCTCGACGATGCCCGCGTCCATCGCGCACCCCCCCGCTGCATACGCTTTTCTCGACGAGATAACATAAATCAGGGTTAGTATGGCGGCATATGTTATCGCCATGCATTGCCGGCCTATGGAACGGGCGCTGGCGACCGAGAGATGCTTGTGCTTTCGCCCTCCGCGCGGGAGACACATATGACCAGTCAGGCCAATCCGCTCGAGCTGCTGGCACGCCGGCTCGAGCTGCACGTCGCGCTCGGCGAGGAGGATCGCGCGGCGGTGCTCGCGCTGCCGCACATGATGCGCACCTATGATCCTTCCGCCTATCTGGTCCGCGACGGCGAGCCGCCGGCGAGCTGCGCGGTGCTCGTCTCGGGCTTCGCCTTCCGGCAGAAGCTCACCAACGAGGGCACGCGGCAGATCGTGTCGCTGCACATCCCGGGCGAGGCGCTGGATTTCCAGAACCTGTTCCTCGAAATCGCCGATCATAATGTCCAGACGCTGACCCGCGCGGAGGTCGCGATCATCCCGCGCGAGGCGGTGCGGGAGATCGTGCGCGCGCGTCCGGGCGTCGCCCATGCGGTCTTCGTCTACACGCTCGTCGAGGCGTCGATCTTCCGCGAGTGGGTGCTGAACGTCGGGCGGCGCGACGCGCGGAGGCGGCTGGCGCATCTGCTGTGCGAATTCGCGGTCCGGCTCGACGCGCAGCGGCTCGACGGCGACATCCCCTACGAGCTGCCGATGACCCAGGAGCAGCTCGCCGACGCGCTCGGCCTCACCTCCGTCCACGTCAACCGCACGCTGCGCGGCCTGGAGGCCGAGGGGCTCATCACGCGCAACAAGCGGCATGTCGGCTTCCCGCGCTGGAAGGCGCTCAGCGAGGTCGCGGGTTTCAACGGCCGCTATCTCCACCTCGCGCAGCAGCGGAGCTGGAGCCCGGCCCACGCTCGCGCGGTCGGCACCGGCCGATGACCGCCGCCGACCGATGCAGGTTCGCGACGGAACGCGCGGCGTTCGCCCATAGGGCTGGTGGAAAGCGCGGGCGGCGGTCGCGACGAGCGGATGAGGGGGCGGCACGCCGCGCCATGTCTTCGGCATCGAGGATCATGTCGCCGAGCGCGACCCGACCGGGGAAGAGCTGTCCGGCCCGGCCGAGGCGCGCATCCAGGCGATCGTCTTCGCGGGCGCGCCGCTGCGCGACGACCCCGCGCTGGTCTGGGACGGGCGCCAGCTCAGGGTGAAGGTGCGGGACGAGGCGGATGCGGAGGTGCTGTCCGTCTTCGTCCGCGCGGTGGACGTGCCCGCCCGGCCCGATTGAACGCGTCCCGGCGAGCGGGCGTACGCGGCAGGGTGACGCGGCGGCGCATCGTCCCTAGATGTCGTCGCATGAGTGCATATGCGTGCGACCTGGCGATCGTCGGCGGCGGGCTGGCCGGCGGGCTGATCGCGCTCGCGGCGGCGCAGGCGCGGCCGGGCGCGAAGCTGCTGCTGGTCGAGGCCGGCCAGCGGCTCGGCGGCAATCATATCTGGTCGTTCTTCGACAGCGATCTCACCCGCGCCGAGCGATCGCTGGTCGCGCCGCTGGTCGGCCATCGCTGGGAGGAGCATGACGTCGCCTTCCCCGCGCTCCGGCGACAGCTCGCGACGGGCTATGCCTCGATCCCCTCCGAGCGGCTCGACTCGGCGTTGCGCGCGCGGCTCGCCGGCGGCGCGATCCTGACCGGCGCGCCGGTGACCGGCGTCGGCCGCACCGAAGTGGCGCTGGCGGACGGCCGGCGGATCGCGGCCGGCGGCGTGATCGACGCCCGCGGGCTGGACGCGCGCGCCGGCGACGATGTCTCGATGCTCTCGCTCGGCTGGCAGAAGTTCGTCGGGCAGGAGCTGGCGCTGGCCGCGCCGCATGGGATCGAGCGGCCGGTGGTGATGGACGCGACGGTCGAGCAGACCGACGGCTATCGCTTCGTCTATACGCTGCCGTTCGCGCCCGACCGGCTGTTCCTCGAGGATACCTATTACAGTGACGACCCCGACATCGATGTCGATGCGCTCGGCGAACGGATCGCCGGCTATGCCGGCGCGCGCGGCTGGAAGATCGCCGGGATCGCGCGCGCGGAAGCCGGCGCGCTGCCGGTGGTGATGGGCGGGGACTTCGCGCGCCTGTGGCAATCGGGCGACCGGCGCGAGCCGAGCGGCGTCGCCAAGGCGGGGGCGCGCGCCGGGCTGTTCCATCCGACCACCGGCTATTCGCTGCCGGACGCGGTGCGCACCGCCATCCTCGTCGCGCGCCAGCCGGACTGGAGCGGGGCGGCGCTGCACGACGTGCTGCTCGATCATGCCAGGCGGGCCTGGGAGGCGCGGGGCTATTACCGGCTGCTCTCGCGGCTGCTGTTCCGCGCGGCGCGGCCGGACGAGCGCTGGCGGGTGATGCAGCGCTTCTACATGCTCGACGAGGGGCTGGTCGGGCGCTTCTACGCGGCGCGCTCGACGCTCGCCGACAAGGCGCGCATCCTCGCCGGGCGGCCGCCGGTGCCGGTCCACCGCGCGATCGCGGCGCTGTCCGAGCGGCGGCTGATGGCGGCGGGGAGGCAGGCGGCATGAGCGGCGCGGCGACGGCCTCGACGGTCTCCACCGGAAACGCCCGCACCGCCGCCGTGATCGGCGCGGGCTTCGGCGGGCTGGCGCTCGCGATCCGGCTGCAATCGGCCGGCATCGAGACGACGCTGATCGAGGGCCGCGACCGGCCGGGCGGGCGCGCCTATGTGTGGGAGCGCGAGGGCTTCGTCTTCGATGCCGGCCCCACCGTCATCACCGATCCGGACTGCCTCGCCGAGCTCTGGCGGCTCTCTGGGCGCGAGATGGCGCAGGACATCGAGCTGCTGCCGGTCAGCCCCTTCTACCGGCTGACCTGGCCCGGCGGCGCGAGCTTCGACTATTCGAACGACGATCCCGAGCTGTTCCGCCAGATCGCCGCGCTCAATCCCGAGGACGTCGGCGGCTACCAGCGCTTCCTCGACTATTCCAAGGGCGTCTACCGCGAGGGCTATGAGAAGCTCGGCGCGGTGCCGTTCCTCGATTTCGCGGCGATGATAAAGGCGGCGCCGGCGCTGATGCAGCACCAGGCATGGCGCTCGGTGTATTCGATGGTGTCGAGCTTCGTGAAGGACGAGCATCTCCGCCAGGCGCTCTCCTTCCACACCCTGCTGGTCGGCGGCAACCCGTTCACCACCAGCTCGATCTATGCGCTGATCCACGCGCTGGAGAAGAAGAGCGGCGTCTGGTTCGCCAGGGGCGGCACGAGCGCGCTGATCCGCGCGATGGTGGCGCAGTTCGAGCGGCTGGGCGGCACGGTCCGGATGCACGATCCGGTGACGCGGATCGAGACGCTGGGCGACCGCGCCACCGGCGTCGCCTGCGCGAGCGGCTGGGGCGGGAGCTTCGACGCGATCGCGTCGAACGCCGACATCGTCCACAGCTATCGCGATCTGCTCGGCCACAGCGTGCGGGGCGAGCGCGCGGCGCGGCGGCTGGAGCGCAAGCGCTTCTCGCCGTCGCTGTTCGTGGTGCATTTCGGCGTGCGCGGGAGCTTCTCGGGCATCCCGCACCACTGCGTGCTGTTCGGGCCGCGCTACAAGGCGCTGCTCAAGGACATCTACGACCATGGCGTGCTGGCGCAGGACTTCTCGCTCTATCTCCACCACCCGACCGTCACCGATCCGTCGATGGCGCCCGAGGGCCATTCGACCTTCTACGCGCTCGCCCCGGTGCCGCACATGGGCAAGCTGCCGATCGACTGGGACGAGATCGGGCCGATCTATGCGCAACGCATCCTCGATCATCTCGAGGCGCGGATGATCCCGGAGCTGAAGGAGCGGCTCGTCACCTCCTTCCACTATACGCCGAAGGATTTCGGGCAGGACTTGAACGCGCATCTGGGATCGGCCTTCAGCCTCGAGCCGCTGCTCCAGCAGTCCGCGTTCTTCCGCGTCCACAACCGCGACGACGCCATCCCCAACCTCTATTTCGTCGGCGCCGGCACCCATCCGGGCGCGGGCATCCCCGGCGTGGTGGGCTCCGCCAAGGCGACCGCCGGGCTGATGCTCGACGATCTGCGCGCGCAGGGCTGATGCCGGCGGCGATGGCCGGCAGGCAGCGGAGATGATGGCGCGCGCGGACATCGTGGACGCCGCGCGCTCGTCGATCGCGCGCGGCTCGAAGAGCTTCGCCGCCGCCTCGAAGCTGTTCGAGCCCGCCACCCGCGAGCGCGCCTGGCTGCTCTACGCCTGGGCCAGAGCCTGCGACGACATCGCCGACGGGCAGGAGATGGGCCATGGCATGACCCCGGTCGCGGACGCCGCCCCGCGCATCGCCCGCATCCGCGCGCTGACCGATGCGGCGCTGGCCGGCACGGCGACGGGCGAGCCGGCGTTCGACGCGCTGGCGCTGGTCGCCGCCGAATGCGCGATCCCGCGCCGCTACATCGACGACCTGATCGAGGGCTTCGCGCTCGATGCCGCCGGCTGGCGGCCGCGCGGCGAGGACGATCTCCACCGCTATTGCTATCATGTCGCCGGCGCGGTCGGCTGCATGATGGCGATCGTGATGGGGGTCGCGCCCGACGACGAGGCGGTGCTCGATCGCGCCTGCGATCTGGGGCTCGCCTTCCAGCTCGCCAATATCGCGCGTGATCTCGGCGAGGATGATGCGGCGGGGCGCTGCTATCTGCCCGCCGAGTGGCTCGCCGAGCTGGAGGTGCCGCCGGGCGAGCCGATGCGGCCGGCGTACCGCGGGCGCATCGCGATGCTGGCCGGGCGGCTGGCCCGCCAGGCCGGCGACTATGAGGCGAGCGCGCGGATCGGCGCGGCGGCGCTGCCGTTCCGTTCGGCCTGGGCGGTGCTCGCCGCCGCCGGCATCTACGGCGACATCGCCCGCGAGGTCGCGCGGCGCGGCGCGCGCGCGTGGGACCGGCGCGTCACGACGAGCAGGGCGGCGAAACTCGGCTGGATCGCGCGGGCGTGGGTGCAGGCGGCGAGGCGCGGGCGCGGGTCGCCGCGCCGGCGCGACCCCGCGCTGTGGACGCGGCCGCGCGAAGCCGTCAGCGCTGGGTCGCGAGCCGAGTCGGGGTGCGCGTCACCGGTCCGGTGAGGAGCTTCGATCCGAACGCCTTGGCGATCACCGCGGCATCATGGCCGTTGTGGAGGACGACGCGGGTGCCGCCCGAATGCAGCGGCTCGATCACGCTGATGGTGACGGCGTGCTTGCCGCACATGGCGACGACGGCATCGTGGGTGGCGTTGATGTTGATCGCGCGGGACATGACGGTCTTTCTGGAATGGGCTGGAAGCTGGCGGGATGGTGAAGGGTCAGCAGGCGTTGGCGGCGCAGAGCGCCTCGCGCGCGCTCCACGCGCGATCGGCGTAGCGGTCGGCGAGCGCGTAATGGATGTCGCGGATCATGGGCTCGCCGGCCGCCGCGCCGGCCGCGCGCTCCTCGGCCTCGCGCGCGAGGCTGTAGGCGATGTCATATTCGGGGATCATGGCGGGGCTCCCGGCGGCAAGCGGGAGCGTCACCGGCTCTCGGTCGCCACCATGCTCGCGGCATGATCGATGGCGATGCCCCGACATAGCACGATCGCGCCCGTAACCCTAATCGCAACTATCCGGCCGGCGCCCTGATCCCTTCGCGTCCGCGCCGCTTCAGCTCCGCCTTGAGCGCCTCGGGCCGCGGCGCCACCAGGAAGCCGAAGCTCACCGTGCCGTCCCTGGTCTCGACGGCATGGTGGAGGCGATGCGCCTGCATGATGCGCTTGAGATAGGCCGAGCGCGGCACGACGCGGTGGGGCAGCCGGCGGTGGACCAGCCAGTCGTGGAAGCCGAAGTAGATCGCGCCATAGCCGGCGATGCCGGCGCCGATCCATCCGCAGCCCGGCCACCAGCCGAGCTGGACGCCGCCGAGCAGCAGCAGGATCGAGGGCGACGCGAAGATCACCGCATAGAGGTCGTTCGCCTCGTACCAGCCCGCGCGCGCGCGATGGTGGCTGGCGTGCAGGAACCAGCCGAATCCGTGCATCACCCATCGGTGCGCGGCATAGGCGACCGCCTCCATCCCGGCGATGGTGACGAGGAACAGCAGGAGGCCGGCGAGCGGGTGCACGGCCGGCATATAGCGATGGTCGTTCGCCGGAGCCATGCGTTCAGCGCGCGCTAAGCTCGAAGCGCCGCAGGAGAAGGCATGAAGCGTCTCGTCGTCATCGCCTCCGCGCTGCTCGCGCTCTCCGCCTGCGCCGTCGTGTCGCCACGCGAGGAGGTGCGCGCGCGGCTGCTGGAGGCGGGCGTCAAGCCGCATATGGCGGACTGTCTCTCGGAGAAGCTCGCGCGGAAGCTCTCGATCGCGCAGCTCAGGGAGCTCGGCCGCGCGGCGCGGCTGCCCGGCCGGGACGTCGGCCATATGAGCATCGACGAGCTGGTCTATCGATTGCGCGCGATCGACGATCCGCGGATCGTCGAGGTGGTGACCCGTGCCGGGATCGGCTGCGCGATCGCCGGATGAATGCCGGGGGTGAGACAATCCGCCAGGGTTGAAGCTCCGCGGGATTGCCGATAACGCCTCCGCGCGACGGAGACCCTTCACCCATGAACATCCACGAATATCAGGCCAAGGACGTGCTCGCGAAGTTCGGCGTCGCGGTGCCGCTCGGCTATGCCGCCACCACGGTCGACGAGGCGGTCGCCGCCGCCGAGAACCTGCCCGGGCCGATCTATGTCGTGAAGGCGCAGATCCACGCCGGCGGACGCGGCAAGGGCAAGTTCAAGGAGCTGGGGCCGGAAGCCAAGGGCGGCGTCAGGCTGTCGAAGTCGATCGCGGAGGTCCGCGCCAACGCCGCCGACATGCTCGGCAACACGCTGGTGACGATCCAGACCGGGGACGCCGGCAAGGAGGTCAACCGCCTCTACGTCACCGACGGCGCCGACATCGCCAAGGAATATTATCTCTCGATGCTGGTCGACCGCGCCTCCGGCCGGGTCGCCATGGTCGTGTCGACCGAGGGCGGGATGGACATCGAGGCGGTCGCGCATGACACGCCGGAGAAGATCGAGACGATCACGATCGATCCGGTCGAGGGCTTCCAGCCGCACCACGGCCGCGCCGTCGCCTTCGCGCTCAAGCTCACGGGCGATCTGGCCAGGCAGGCGCAGCAGATCGCCTCGCAGCTCTACGACGCCTTCATGGCGACCGACATGGCGATGCTCGAGGTCAATCCGCTGGTCGAGACCACCGACGGCAGGCTGCTGGTGCTCGACGCCAAGGTGACGTTCGACGCGAACGCGATGTTCCGCCACAAGGACATCGCCGAGCTGCGCGACGAGACCGAGGAGGATCCGGCCGAAGTCGAGGCGAGCAAATACGACCTCGCCTATATCAAGCTCGACGGCGACATCGGCTGCATGGTCAACGGCGCCGGCCTCGCGATGGCGACGATGGACATCATCAAGCTGAACGGCATGTTCCCGGCCAACTTCCTCGATGTCGGCGGCGGCGCCACCAGGGAGAAGGTGACGGCGGCGTTCAAGATCATCCTCGGCGATCCCGCCGTGAAGGGCATCCTCGTCAACATCTTCGGCGGGATCATGCGCTGCGACATCATCGCCGACGGGATCATCGCGGCGGCGAAGGAAGTGAACCTCCAGGTGCCGCTGGTCGTTAGGCTGGAAGGCACCAACGTGGCGGCGGGCAAGGAGCTGCTCGCGGGCTCGGGCCTGCCGATCGTCTCGGCGGACGACCTGGGCGATGCGGCGCGCAAGATCGTGGCGCAGGTGAAGCAGGCGGCGTGAGCCCGCAAGCGTCATCCCGGCGGAGGCCGCGATGACGATGGGAAGAGGATGATAGGATGAAGGTTCTCGTGCCCGTCAAGCGGGTCATCGACTATAACGTCAAGCCGCGGGTGAAGGCGGACGGGACGGGGGTCGATCTCGCCAACGTCAAGATGTCGATGAACCCGTTCGACGAGATCGCCGTCGAGGAGGCGATCCGGCTGCGCGAAAAGGGCGCCGCGACCGAGGTGATCGCGGTCTCGATCGGGCCGGCCAAGGCGCAGGAGACGCTGCGCACCTCGCTCGCGATGGGCGCGGATCGCGCGATCCTCATCACCGTCGAGACGGATGTCGAGCCGCTCGCCGTCGCCAAGCTCCTGAAGGGCGTGGTCGACGCCGAGCAGCCCGGGCTGGTGATCCTCGGCAAGCAGGCCATCGATGATGATTCGAACCAGACCGGGCAGATGCTCGCCGCCCTGCTCGGCTGGGGCCAGGGCACCTTCGCCAGCAAGCTGGAGATCGACGGCGATCAGGTGCGGGTGACGCGCGAGGTCGATGGCGGGCTCGAGACGGTGAGCCTCAAGGCGCCCGCGATCGTGACGACCGACCTGCGCCTCAACGAGCCGCGCTACGCCTCGCTGCCGAACATCATGAAGGCCAAGAGCAAGCCGCTCGCGCAGAAGACGCCGGCGGATTACGGCGTCGACGTGAGCCCGCGGCTCAAGACGCTGAAGGTGGTCGAGCCGGCCAAGCGGACGGCGGGCGTCAAGGTGGCGGATGTCGACGCGCTCGTCGACAAGCTCAAGGACATGGGAGTGGTGGCATGAGCGTCCTCGTTCTGGTCGAGCATGGCGACGGCAAGCCGAAGGACGCGACGCTCGCCACCATCACGGCGGCGGCGAAGCTGGGCGAGGTCCATGCGCTCGTCGTCGGCAGCGGCGACGAGACGAAGCAGGCGGCGGACGCGACCGCGCGGATCGCCGGCGTCGCCAAGGTGCTGCTCGCCGACGATCCCGCCTATGGCCAGATGCTGGCGGAGAATGTCGCGGCGCTGATCGTCTCGCTGATGCCGGGCCATGACGCGCTGCTCGCGTCGGCGACCTCCAGCGGCAAGAACGTCGCGCCGCGCGTCGCCGCGCTGCTGGACGTGATGCAGGTCTCCGAGATCCTCTCGATCGAGGGGACCGACATCTTCACGCGGCCGACCTATGCCGGCAACGCGATCGCGACGGTGCAGTCGACCGACGCCAAGAAGGTCATCACGGTCCGCGCGACCGCGTTCGAGAAGGCGTCGGCGACGGGCGGCTCGGCATCGGTCGAGCCGGTGTCGGGCGGCGGCGACCAGGCACTCTCCAGCTTCGTCGGCGCCGAGACCTCGCGATCGGAGCGGCCGGAGCTCACGTCCGCCAAGATCATCGTCTCGGGCGGGCGCGCGCTCGGCTCGGGCGAGAAGTTCCACGAGCTGATCGATCCGCTCGCCGACAAGCTCGGCGCCGCCGTCGGCGCGAGCCGGGCGGCGGTCGATGCCGGCTATGCGCCGAACGACTATCAGGTCGGCCAGACCGGCAAGATCGTCGCGCCGG
>CAXTPE010000080.1:0-11310 GCA_964245925.1 uncultured Sphingomonadaceae bacterium | reverse complement strand
TGACCACCTCGCCCTTGGCCACCAGCGTGCCGTTGACGAGGATGTCGAGCAGCTCATTGGCCTGCCGGTCGAGCTCCACCACCGATCCCTCGGCGAGATCGAGCAGCTCGGAGAGCTTGAGCGAGGTCGATCCCACCTCGACCGACAGCCGCAGCGGGATGTCGGCCAGCAGACGGTAGTTGCGCCCGGTGATCGCGGCATTGTCCTCGCCCGCCTGCGGCGCTTCGCTCATGTCGCTCATGGTCCCGTCACCCGCTTGGCGTCGCCCGTCCCCGAGCCTTCGCCGTCGACCAGCTCGACGCGCAGCGCCGCGCGCCCCTCCTGCTCGCCGATCGTGCCTTCCGCAAGCCGACGGTTGGCGACGATCAGCGGCACGCGCGGCGGCAGCGTGATCGGGATCACGTCGCCGGGCTTCAGCGCCAGCAGCTCGTTCACCGAGAGCGTCGGCCGCGCCAGCACGCTGCGCACCGGCAGCCGCACGTCGGCGAGCGCGCGCGCCATGCGATAGCTGAACTCGCCGTCGGCGATCCCCGGCTCGGCATGGACCTTGGCGGAGAGCTGCGCCTCATAGGGGCGCAGCGCCACCAGCGGATAGACGATGTCGATCGTGGTCGGCGGCAATTGCCCCGCGGCGATCGAGAACCGCTGGACGACGACCAGCTCGTCGGCGCGCACCAGGCTCGCATAGCTCGCGTTGGTCTCGCGCCCGGCGAGCGCCGGCACCAGCGGCACCACCTCCGCCCAGACCTCGACCAGCACGTCCGCCAGCGCATCGGTCAGCCGCCCGAGCAGCCGCTCCTCGGCCGGCGTGAACTCCTTCGCGCGCCCCGCCGGCATCGCGCCGGCGCCGCTGCCGCCATAGAAGGCATCGACCAGCCGGCTCACGAACGCCGGCTCCAGCGCGATCAGCAGCCCGCCCTTCAGCGGCCGCATGCGATAGAGGCTCAAGGACGTGAAATCCGGCAGCGCGTTGCGCCAGAGCTCGAAGCGCAGCGTCTCGGCCGCTTCCGCTTCCACCGCCGGCTTGGCGCGCGCCAGCGGCTCGATGATCGCGCGCAGCCGGCGCGCCATGCGCTCGCCGATGCGTTCAAGCCCGGCAAGACGGGCCGGCGGGCGCAGCGTCTCGTCGCCGAGCGCATAGGGGCGCACCTCGCGCGCATCGGCGAGCGGCGCGTCCAGCATCGCCGGATCGGTCTCGGCGAGCGGCTTCACTGGATCACGAAGCTCGTGAAATAGACGTCGTCGATCCCGCCGAAGCCGGTGCGCTGCTTCAGCACGCCGTTGACCGCCTGCTTGAGCTGCCGGCGCAGCAGCGCCTTGCCCTCGGGCGTCGAGATCACGAACCCGTCCTGGTCGGCGAGCACCTCGAGGATCGCCGAGCGGATCGGCATCTCGTTATCCTTGAAGTTGTCGAGCACGCGGCTGTCATAGTAGGTCGAGATGCCCAGCGCCACCTGCGCGAACCCGTCGGTATCCCGCAGGTTGGAGGTGAACGGCTGATCGAGCGTGTAGTAGCTCGCCTGATATTTGGTCGGGTCGGGCATGGCGTCGCGCTTGGGCGCGTCGGCGGCGGTGAGCGTCACGCCGGGGCGCGCGACGAGCTTGGGCAGATCCGGCTCGTGCGCGCCGGCATGGCCGAAGCCGAACCCCATGACATAGGCGCCGCCGGCCCCGCCGCCGGCGAGCAGCAGCCCGCCGAGCGCCAGTACCAGCAGCTTCTTCCTGCCCTTCTTTCCGGGCTTGGGCGCCTCGCCCTCGGTATCGCTCATCTGTCGTCGCCCTCATCAAGCATAGCGTTCGCAAGCCGCGCCGCGCGGCTTCGTCGTGTCGATCGTCGCCCCGGCCGCGCCGATCGCGCGCACCTGCGGCGTGACGCCCCGCGCCGCGCGCCGGCCGTCGCCGGACGGCGTCTGCCCGCCGTCCGACACGTCGACCTGCGTGCCGGCGATCCGCACGCCTTGCGCGCGCGCCTCGGCGACGAGCAGCGGCTGCGCGTCGACGAGGATGTCGCGCGCCGCCGGCGTGTCCGCCGTCAGCCGCACCGCCGCCCCCTCGGCACCGCGCGTCACCTCCACATGCAACGACCCGAGATGCTCGGGATTGAGCCGGAAGTGCAGTTTTCCTTCGACGCCCGCCGTCGTCGCGATGTCGCGGGCGAGCTGGTCGAGCCAGCCGGAGCCTTGCGCGAGCGACAGCCGCTGCTCGCCGAGCGCCACGCCGAGCGCGCTGGCCGGCGCATCGGGCGCCGCCGCCGTGGCATGCGCCGCGCGCGGCGGATCGCCCGGCAGCGCCTGCGCGAGCGTGGAGATCGTCGCCATGTCGGTCGGCCGGGGCGGTGCAGGGACGGGGGCGACATCCGCGGTTTCGACGTCGCTTTCCTTCACCGGCTTCTGGCCGGCGGGCCGGGACTCGGCGAGGATCGCGGCGGCCACGGTGGCAATGGCGGCCGGCGCGGGATCGGAGCCCGGCGCAACGGGCTTGAGCGCAGGCGCCGCCACCGCCTTCACCACCGGGGCCGTCGGCTCGGCATCGGCCGGAGCGGCACCGGCTATTCCCGCCGCCGCCGCCTTCGCGGGCGGAGCCTTCGGGCCGGCGTCGGCCGGCGCGGGTTCCGCCGCCGGTCCGGCCGCGACCGGCGGCGCGGCGGCGATGGCGGCGCGCGCGGCGGGCGAGATCGTCGCGGGCGCCTGCACATCGGCGGGCGGCTTCGGCGATCCGGCGTCGGGCGGCGGCGCCTGCGGCATCGGCGCCAGCATCGCGAGCAGCGCGGCATCCTGCGGCTGCGCCGGCTGGGCATCGTCGTCGTCATCGCGTGGCGCCTTGCCGCGCGCCGCGTCCTCCGCCGGATCGGCTTCGGCCGCATCGTCGGCGGCGGCCGGCGGCGCGGGCGTGGCGAGCCCGGCCATCATCATCGCGAAATCCGCTCCCGCCGTCGCCGACGGGGGATCGGCGGCGACCGGCGCATCGGCGCCCATCAACGTCTGTACCAGCGACATCACGCCGGGGAGCGCCGCCGCGATCATGCCTCCACCTCGCCCAGCCCGCGCCGCCACCGGCCGATCGCCTGCGCGCGCCGCTCGCCGAGCTCGGCGAGCGCGGCATTGGCGCGCCGGTCGAGCCGGTCCGCGCCCTCCTGGCGGATGCGCGCCTCCAGCCGGGCCTCGGCGCTCAGCGCCGCCGCCGCGCGCGAGGCCGCGATCGCGTCGCCCAAGCCAAGCCGCGCCGCGTCGAGCCGCATCGCGAGCTCATGGGCGTGGGCGATGCCGGCGCCGTTGGTGGCGCCGAGATCGTCGATCAGCCCGCCGCGCAGCGCGGCCAGCCGCGCCGCGCTCGCCTCGAGCGAGGCGGCCTGCGCCTCGGCGGCGGCGGCGGTGGCGGCGGCATGGAGATGCTGCACGCGCCGCACCCGGGCGATCCGCGCGCGCCGCGCCGCCATCGCCTTCATGCCCCGAAGCCTTCGATCAGCTCGGCCCGCGCCTCGGCGAGGCCGACCCGCTCGTCCGGCGCCTGGCGCAGGAAGTCCAATATGTCGCGATGCCGCGCCACCGCCTCGTCGATCAGCGCATCGCTGCCGGCGCGATAGGCGCCCATCAGCACGAGATCGCGATTCTCCTCATAGGCCGACCACAGCCGCCGCAGCGCCGCCGCCGCGGCCGCCTGCTCGGCATCGACGCAGTCGGCCATCACCCGGCTGAGCGACCGGCCGACGTCGATCGCCGGGAATATCCCCTGCTCGGCGAGCTGACGGGAAAGCATGACATGCCCGTCGACGATCGCGCGCGCCGCATCCACCACCGGATCGTCGCCATCGTCGCCGTCGGCCAGCACGGTGTAGAGCGCGGTGATCGATCCGCCGGTGACGGTGTCGGCGCCGGCGCGCTCGATCAGCCGCGGGATCATCCCGAGCGCGGAGGGCGGATAGCCCTTCATCGTCGGCGGCTCGCCGAGCGAGAGCCCGATCTCGCGCTGGGCATGCGCGCAGCGGGTGAGACTGTCGATCAGCAGCAGCACGCGCTTGCCCTGGCTGCGGAAATGCTCGGCGATCGCGGTCGCGCGCATCGCCGCGCGCAGCCGCAGCACCGGCGGATGATCGGCCGGCACCGCGACCACCACGGATTTCCCGCGCACCTCGCCCTCGAGCCGGGTGGCGAGGAAGTCGGCGACCTCGCGCGAACGCTCGCCGATCAGCCCGACGACGATCACGTCGGCGTCGGCGCCCTGGATCATCTGGCCCATCAGCACCGACTTGCCGACGCCCGAGCCCGCCACGATCGCGATGCGCTGGCCGACGCCGGCGGTGAGCAGCGCGTTCACCGCGCGCACCCCCATGTCGAAGCTCCGCGTCACCCGCCCGCGCGCCAGCGGGTTGCCGAGCCGCCCGGCGAGCGGCCAGGTCTCGCGCGCCGCGATCGGGCCGAGGCCATCGAGCGGCGCGCCCATCGCGTCGATCACGCGGCCGAGCAGCGCCGGGCCGACCTGCGCGACGCCGCCGTGGCTGTCGGGCACCACCCTGCCGCCGCGCCCGTGCGGCGCGTCGCCGTCCAGCGCCATCAGCAGCGTCCGCTCGCCCCGGAAGCCGACCACCTCCGCGCGCGTCGCGCGCCCGAGGCCGTCGATCACCTTCGCCTGGGCGCCGACCGGCAGATCGAGCCCGGTCGCCTCCAGCATCATCCCGTCATAGCTCGCGAGCTTGCCGATCCGGCGCGGCGCCGGAGCCCCGGCCGACAGCCCGGCCAGCAGCGCCATCGCCTGATCCGCCAGCGTCGTCATCACGGCAGCTCGATCTGGTCGAGCGCGGCGCGCAACTGCTCCAGCCGCGATTCCGGGCCGTCCTCGACCCAGCCCTGCGCCGTCTCCAGCAGCACCGTGCCGGGGGCGATGTTCCGGTCCGCCACGATCGGCACCGGCAGCGCCGCCGCGGCGAGCCGCTCGGCATCCGCCGGGTTGAGCCTCAGCCGGCAGGGCGCGGTCTCGTCGCCGATCAGCCCGACCGCCGCCAGGCAGCGCGCCTGGAGGGTCGCGGTATCCACCGCCACCTCGCCGACGATCTGGCGCACCAGCCGGTCGACCGTCTCGGCGAGCATGTGCCCGAGCGCGGCGGTCGATTGCGGCTTCATCGCCTCCAGCGAGGCGGCGAGGTCGGCCAGCGCCGCGCGCTCGGACGCGATCGCCTCGCACAGCACGCGCTGGCCCTCGTCATAGCCGTCCGCGAACGCTTCCGCCTTGAGCGCGTCGGCGTCGATCACCGCTTCCGCGATCGGCACGCCGCACGCCGCCGGCGCCGCGTCGAAGCGCTCGGCCGACCAGGGCGTGAACGGCTCGGCCGGATCGGGCTGCGCCCACACCGGGCGCCGCGCCGCGGCCCCAGCGAGCTCGGGATGCCACAGGCTAGACATAGTCGTCGCCCTTGCCCCCCAGCATGATCGTGCCGGCGTCGGCGAGCTTGCGCGCGGTGGCGAGGATCTCCTTCTGCGCGTCCTGCACCTCGGCGAGCCGCATCGGCCCCTTCTCGGCGATCGCATCCTGGATCGACTGCGCCGCGCGGCTCGACATGCAGCCGAGGATCTTCGTCTTGAGCTTCTCGTCGCAGCCCTTGAGCGCGATCACCAGCAGCTCGTTGTCGATCTGGCGCATCAGCGTGCCGAGATGCTTGTCCTCGAGCTCGTTCAGATTGCCGAAGATGAACATCTCGTCCTCGATCGTCCGCGCCAGCAGCCGGTCGAGCTTGGCCAGTTGCCGGATCACGCGCTGCTCGGTGGCGGTGCGGGTGTTGTTGACGATCTTGGCGGCCTCGGCGGCGCCGCCGCGCTTGGCCATGCTGCCGCCCGGCGCGCCCCGCGTCACCTGGCGCAGCAGCAGCCGCTCGAGATCGTCGAGCGCCTCGGCCGTCACCGGCCCCAGCGTGGCGACGCGATAGACCACGTCGGTCTGCACATTCTCGTCGAGCAGCTGCAGCACCTCGGCGGCGATCGCCGGATCGAGATGCGCCAGCACCAGCGCGGCGATCTGGGGATGCTCGTGCTGGACGAGCCCCGAGATCGTCTCGGCATCCATCCACTTGAGCGCGTCGAGCGCGGTCGAGCGGGTGCGCGGCGTGATCCGGGCGAGCACGTTCTCGGCGCGCTCGGCGCCCAGCGCGCGCTCCATCATCGACTTGATCTGGCTCTGCGCGCCGAATCCGAGCGTGGTGCGCTCCTTGGCGCGGCCGACGAACATGTCGAGCACGCCGTTGACCTCGATCTCGGAGACGTCGGCGACGCCGAACATCGCCGCGCCGAGATGCTGCACCTCGTCGGGCTCCAGCCGCCCCAGCACCTCCGCCGCCTCGTCCTCGCCGAGCAGCATCAGCAGGATCGCGGCGGCCGAGCTGCCCCCCGGCAGCGCGCCGGCGACGTCCTCTTGCATCATTCCTTGTCGCCTCCCGGCATGTCCGAACGGATGAGGTCGCGCACCACCAGCGCGGCGCGGTCGGGATCCTGCTTGACGAAGTTGCGGATCAGCTCCGCGCGGGCGGCGTAACCCGGCGCGCTCTCGATCATGTCGAGCGTCACCCTGCCCTCGCTGCCGCGCGAGGATTGCGCGATCGCGCCCGACATCTGCTTGCCGATCTCGACCCGCCGGCTCGCGCGCTCCTGGGCGTGGATCGCGGCGGCGGCGGCGTTGCGCCTGAGCAGCGGCCGGCCGATCCCGAACACCAGCAGCCCCGCCACCAGCAGCGCCGTCACGTTGCGCCCGATCAGCGACACCCAGCTCGCCTCATACCATCTTGGCGGGCTCGCCTCGTCCGCCGCCACGAACGCGCGCGACGAGATCGCCACCACGTCGCCACGGCTCTGGTCGAAGCCGACCGCGCCCTTCACCAGCGCCTCGAGCTGGGCGATCTCCTGCGGCGTGCGCCGCTTCGCGCCCGGCGGATCGCGCAGCGCCACCGCCACCGACAGCCGCCGCACCGAGCCGACCGGCGCGCGCGTCACCGAAACCTGATGGGCGAGCTCGTAGCTGCGGTTGTACGTCTCGTTGGTCTTGGCGGTCGCCGCCGCCGATGCCTGCCCGGCGGGCTGCCCCGGCGCGCCCGGTCCGGCGTTCTGGGGCGCCTTGCCCGCCTGGTTGTTCTGGCTCGTCGCGAGCTGCCCCGCCGCCGGCGGCTGATTGGAGAGCGCGCCCGGGATGCCGCCGGCGGTCGCCGGCGCCGAGCCGTCGGACGCCACCCAATTGCCCTGCTCGTTGCGCACCACCGCGCCGTCCTTGGGGAAGGTCTCGCTGGTCGAGGCGGTCTGCGCGAAGTCGAGATCGGCGTGGACCTCGGTGGTGAAATTGCCGTCGCCCAGCATCGGCGTCAGCAGGCTGGCGAGCCCGTCGCGATACTGCTGCTCGATGCGGTTCTGCACGTCGACCTGATGATCGGTGCCGTCGCCGTCGGCGCCGCCGCTCTTCGAGAGCAGCCGCCCGGACTGGTCGACCACCGACACCTGGTCCGGCGCCAGCCCGGCCACCGAGGCGGCGACGAGGTGGACGATCGCCTGCACCTGCGCGTCGGAGAGAGCGCGCCCCGAGCGCAGCGTCAGCATCACCGAGGCGGACGGCCTGGCGTCGTCGCGCAGGAACACGCTCGGCTGCGAGGCGGCGAGATGGACGCGCGCCATCGCGACCGCGTCGATCGCCTCGATCGTGCGGGCGAGGTCCATCTCGTGCGCGCTCTGGAGCCGCTGGTCCTCGACCGCGCGGGAAGCCCCCATCGGCAGCGCCGAGATCATCGCGTCGCCATCGGGCGCGGACTTGGGCAGGCCCTGCTGCGCGAGCAGCATCTTGGCGCGATAGAAGCTGTCGTCGGCCACGGTGAGCGCGCCGGTGTCGCGATCGATCGCATAAGGGATGCCGGCCGACGAGAGCGCATCGGCGGCCGCCGCCTTGTCGCCGTCGTCGAGCCCGGAGAAGAGCGTGCGCTGCGCCGGCTGGTGGAGCACCGCCCAGGCGAGCGCGGCGACCCCCAGCAGCGCGACGATGCCCAGCATCGGCAGGCTGCGCGCCACCGCCGGCTGGCGCAGCAGCGTGCCCAGCCGCTCGAACATGCCGCCGGCGCCGCCCGCGAGGGACGGCAGCGCGGCGCGCGCGGGAACGAGGCCGGTGGACAGGCTCGTGGAGGGTGCGGTATCCGCCATGTCAGACCGGCATGCTCATGATGTCCTTGTAGGCGGAGAGCAGCTTGTTGCGGACCTGGAGGGTCGCCTGGAAGCTCACCGAGGCTTTCTCGCGCGAGAGCATCACGGCGGCGATGTCGGTGGTGTCGCCGCGCTCGTAGCTGTCCTGCATCGCGGTCGACTGGTTCTGGAGATCGCTGACCCTGCCGATCGCGTCCTTGAGCGCCGCGCCGAAATCGGTGCTTGTGGCGCCGCCGCCGCCCGCGACGCCCGGGGTGCCGCCACTGGCGCCGCCGATGCCGTCGAGCGCGGCCGCCGGCGATGCGCTCGCCTTCTGGAGGGCCGCGTTCTGCTGGAGGATCTGGCTGCGCAGCGCCAGCAGGCTCGAAGGGCTGATCGGGGTGGCCATGATCTAGCGCCTCATGCCGCCTGCGCGCGAAGATCGGCGAGCCGGTAGCGCAGCGTGCGTTCGGAGATGCCGAGCATGGCGGCGGCGCGGATGCGATGCCCGCCGGTCGCCTCGAGCGCCCGGCTGATCGCGTCGGCCGCCGAGCCGCGCGCCGCATCGGCGAGCGTCTGCGGGGCGGTCGGCACGATGCGGAGCGTCGGCGCGGCGCAGAGCGCCGTCTCGATCGCCAGCTCGTCGGCCTCGATCCGCTCGCCGGCCTTCAGCAGCAGCGCGCGCTGGAGGACGTTGTCGAGCTCGCGGACATTGCCCGGCCAGTCGTGCGCCATCAGCCGGTCGAGCGCATTGGCGGTCGGCCAGGCGACGCCCTCGCCGTCGCGGGCATGGCGGATCAGCAGCGTCGCGGCGATCGCGCGGATGTCGAGCCGCCGCGCCTTCAAGGGCTTGAGGGTGAGCGGCATCACGTTGAGCCGCCAGTAGAGATCGGCTCGGAACCGTCCCTCGCTCACCTCGGTGGCAAGCTCGCGGTTCGCCGCGGCGATGATCCGGACGTCGATCGGCACCGGCACCGTCGCGCCGACCGGCAGCACCTCGCGCTCCTGGATCGCGCGCAGCAGCTTGGCCTGTAGCGCGAGCGGCAGCTCGGCGATCTCGTCGAGCAGCAGCGTGCCGCCCCGCGCCGCGCGGAACAGCCCGTCGGACGCGCCGGAGGCGCCGGTGAAGGCGCCCTTCTGGTGGCCGAACAGCATGGCTTCCAGCATCGTCTCGGGCAGCGCCGCGCAGTTGACCGCCACGAACGGCCGGTCGCTCCTCGGCGAGCAGGCGTGGATGTAGCGGGCGACGCCCTCCTTGCCGGTGCCGGTCTCGCCGAGCACCAGCACGGTCGCCTCCGATCCCGCCACCCGCTCGGCGAGCTTGAGGTAGAGCGCGCTCTCGGGCTCGCCGCAGGCCGGCCGGTCGGCGGGGCGCACCAGCTCGGTGAGAAGCGCGAGGCCGAACGCCATGTCCTCGAAGCCGAAGCGGATCGCCGCCGGCAGGCCGTTCGCTCGGCGCAGCAGGCGCGGCGCGCCGGGCGCGAGCTCGATCAGGATGTCCCGATAGCCGGCCCGCGCACGCTCGCGCTCGGCCAGGATGCGGACCTCGTCGCGCGCCCCCGGCTGCGCGGGATCGGCGAGCCGGCAGTCGATGCCGGCGCCGCCGAGCCAGGGCCCGAGCGCCGGGCAATCCGCGTTCGCTGCCGCGCTGATCCCGATCGCCACAGTCATGCCGCCCCCGTGAAGATGCCGAGCGCACAGTTACCGCCGGATTAACCAACAAACGGTTAATGCGGCCTGCGCGCGCGCGAACGCGGCCTGCGCGCGCGCGAACGCCGCCGGATCGCGTCCGGTTGCGGCCGTCGGCACATGCCTTCCTTTTCCGGTTAAAGCCCGCGCCACCCTGGCCGTTACCCAATTCGTGGCCGCTCTGGACCAGCGCCAGGCCGCCTCTTGAGAGCGGGAAAGGAATCACCAATGACTGTCATCAACACGAACACGTCCGCGTTGGTCTCGGCGAACGCCAGCAACAGCGCCGCGATGGCGCTGAAGACCTCGATGGAGCGCCTGTCGACCGGCAAGCGCATCAACAACGCCAAGGACGATGCCGCCGGCCTCGCCGTCGCCAGCAAGATGTCCGCGCAGATCAGCGGCGACACCGTCGCGATCCGCAACGCCAACGACGGCATCTCGCTGTCGCAGACGGCGGAAAGCGCGATGGGCAATGTCGCCAACATCCTGCAGCGCCTGTCCGAGCTCGCGGTCCAGTCGGCCAACGGCACGATCACGACCAGCGATCGCTCGAACATCACGCAGGAAGTCACGCAGCTCACCGCGCAGATCACCGACATCGCGAGCAAGACCAACTTCAACGGTCAGAACCTGCTCGATGGCTCGGTGTCCGGCGGCTTCATCCTGCAGGTCGGCACCAAGGCGACCGACACGGTCACCGTGTCCGCCGACAAGATGGACCTGACGACGCTCGGCATCAACTCGATCGACATGTCGACGCAGACCGGCGCCCAGACCGCGCTGACCGCGATCAACACGGCGATCACCACGGTCGCGTCCAGCCGCGCCAAGCTCGGCGCCGCCGAGAGCCGGCTCCAGAGCACGGTCGACAATCTGACCTCGACCGTCACCAACCTGAACGACTCGCGTTCTCGCATCGAGGACGCCGACTTCTCGGCCGAGACGACCAATCTCGCAAAGGCCCAGATCCTCTCGCAGGCTGCCGTGGCGATGCTCGCCCAGGCGAACCAGAGCCAGCAGAGCGTGTTGAAGCTGCTCCAATAAGGTCTGGTCCACCTTATCGCGGCTTCATGAACCCCCGGCGCCAGTGCTCCCCGCGCCGGGGGTTCCCCTTTTTCGACACAGGGGACGGGAACGCGCGATGATCGACGTCCAGGCCATGGCCGGCACCGACGAGTTCGAGGAGCTGGTGTTCGACGACGCCGACGCCTTCGCGCCAGCCATGCCCGAGCCGGCGCCCGCGCCCGCCACCGGCCGCAAGCGCATCGCGCGCACCGCCGCCAAGCCGCCCGGGGCGCCGCCCGCGCCGGTCGCGCCGCCGGTCGCAGCGCCCGCATCCGCATCCGCATCCGCGCCGGCACCGGAGCCCGCGGCGCCGCCGGCCACGATCATGCCGGCCTGGCTCACGCTCGCGGCACTGGCGGTCGCGCTGCTCGCCGCGGTGCTCGCCGCCATCGGCCTGCTGCTGGCGACGCGCACC
>CAXTPE010000079.1:0-11577 GCA_964245925.1 uncultured Sphingomonadaceae bacterium | reverse complement strand
TCAGGGCGGCCGACGTCGGCGCCACCGGCTATGAGGACCGCGAGACGCTCGACGCCGACACCGCGCTCAAGGCGCGGATCGAGGCGATCCGGCTCAAGGCCGGCCCGATGATGAACCTGGGGGACGTTGCGGCGCAATCCGTGCCCAAGATGATGCTGGTCGCGCCCCCGGCCCATGGCGGCGCGGTGACCGTGCGCAGCTTCATCCCCCACCGCGCGCATGCCACGATCGGCGTACTCGGCGCGGTCAGCGTCGCGACCGCCTGCCTGATCGCCGGATCGCCGGCCGCCGAGGTGGCGGTCGTTCCCGAAGGGCGCCGCAAGACGCTGTCGGTCGAGCATCCGACCGGCGAGATGACCTGCGTCCTCGAGACCGACCCGGACGGCCGCGTCGCGAGCGCCGCGCTGCTGCGCACCGCGCGCAAGCTGATGGACGGAGTCGTCTTCGCCTGAAGCGCGGGAATCCGTCAGGGCCTGTTCGAGAAAGACCGATTTTCGCGCATTCTGAAAGCATTCTTTCAAACGTAACGCAGGCCCATCGCCTCCAGCTTGCCGCGCATGTCGTAAATGTCGAGGCCGAGCTCGCCGGCGGCGAGCCGCAGACGCTTGGCCTCCTCGGCGGCCTCGCGCGCCCGCGCGCTGGCGAGCACGGCGGCGGCATCGGCGCGCCTGACGACGCATACGCCGTCGTCGTCGGCGACGATCACGTCGCCCGGATCGATCGCGGCGCCGGCGCAGACCACGGGGACGTTGACCGACCCGATCGTCGCCTTGACCGTCCCCTGCGCGGACACCGCCTTCGACCAGACCGGAAAGCCCATCCGCGTCAGGTCGCGCACGTCGCGCACGCCGGCGTCGATGACGAGGCCACGGCAGCCGCGCGCCATCGCCGAGGTGGCGAGCAGATCGCCGAAATAGCCGTCCTCGCAGGGCGAGGTGGGGGCGAGGACGAGGATGTCGCCGGCCCGCACCTGCTCGATCGCGACATGGATCATCCAATTGTCGCCCGGCGGCGCCGAGATGGTGACGGCGGAGCCTGCGATCCGCGCGCCGGGATAGATCGGCCGCAGCCGGCTGGCGAGCAGGCCGATGCGGCCCTGCGCCTCGTGCACGGTGGCGACTCCGGCGGCGGCGAGGCCATCGATCACGGCGGCGTCGGCGCGGCTCCTATTGCTGACGACCAGACCCGACATGCCGCTCTCCCCCATCGCCGCCAGCGGCGTGAGCCGGGGCGGCCGGCGAGGCAAATCGCAATTGCACCTCCCCGATAAGAAATTGCTATGTCTCGATGATGGTCACGCCGTTCCAGCTCAACCTGCGCCATCTCCGCGCGATCGGCGCGATCATCGGAGCGGGCGGGATGAACGTCGCCGCGCGGGCGGTCGGCCTGTCGCAGCCGGCGCTGACCCAGGGCATCGCCAAGCTCGAGGCGCAGCTCGGCACCGCGCTGTTCGCGCGGCGCCCCGACGGCATGGCGCCGACGCCGGAGGGCCGGCTCGTCGCGCGGCGGGTCGAGGCGGCGTCCGACCATCTCGCCGCCGCCACCCGTCGCGCCGGACGCGGCTTCGCCCGGCCGGAGCGGCTGATGACGGCGGCGCAGCTGCGCGCCTTGCTGGCGCTGGCGGACGGCGGCAGCTTCGTGTCGGCGGCGCAGGCGACCGGCCTGTCGCAACCGGCGCTCCATCGCTCGGTCCGCGATCTCGAGGAGGTGACCGGCGACGCGCTGGTCGAGCGGCGCGGGCGCGGCGTCGCGCTCACGCCTGCCGGGCGGAAACTGGCGCGCGGCATCCGGCTCGCCATCGCCGAGCTCGCCGCCGCCATCGCCGAAACCCGTCGCGATGGCGAGACCAGCCGCATCGTCGTCGGCGCGATGCCGCTGTCGCGCGCGCTGCTGGTGCCGCGCGCGGTGGCGCGGCTGCTCGGCGAGCGGCCCGGCGTCTCCTGCTCGATCGTCGAAGGGAGCTGGCGCGAACTGGTCGAGCCGTTGCGCGACGGGCAGATCGACCTGATGATCGGCGCGCTGCGGCCGGCGCCGCCGCCCGATCTCGATCAGATGCCGCTCCACCTCCACCATGTCGTCGTCGCCGCCGGCGCGCGGCATCCGCTCGCCGGGGCCGGCGACGTGCCGCCCGAGCGCCTCGCCGCCTTTCCGTGGATCGTCGGCCATGCCGGATCGCCGCTGCGCGCGCAGTGGGAGGCGCTGTTCGCGGGACACGCCGCCCCGCCCCACCCGATCGAATGCGGATCGGTGATGGTGATGCGCGGCCTGCTGGCGCAAGGCGACTTCCTCACCCTGCTCTCGCCCGAGCAGATCGCGCTGGAGGTGGCGAGCGGGCTGCTCGCCCAGATTGGCGGGCCGCTGGCCGGCAGCGTCCGCCGGATCGGCGTCACCACCCGGCGCGACTGGCGGCCGACCGCCGCGCAACGGCGCTTCCTCGATCATCTGGCGGACGCGGCCCGGGATACGTCGCTTCAGATTTTCGAATAGCGAGCGCCGGCTTCCGATTGGGCAGCGCCCGGCGACGCCGTCTATCCGCGAGGCATGGCAACGCGCATCGCCCTGATCGGCTTCGGCGAGGCGGCGATGGCGTTCGTCCCGGCGCTCGCCGGCCATGCCGTGCTCGCCGCGTTCGATGTCGAGACCGACGATCCCGCCACGGCCGCCGCCAAGCGCGCCGATTACACCCGCCACGCGATCCACGGCTGCGATGACGCCGCGACCGCGCTGGCCGGCGCGGCGGCGGCGCTCAGCCTCGTCACCGCCGAGCAGGCGCTGCTCGCGGCGAAGCGAGTGGCGCCGTCGCTCGCCCCCGGCGCCTTCTGGTTCGACATGAACAGCGTCGCGCCCGATACCAAGCGCGCGGCGGCGGCCGCGATCGAGGCGGCAGGCGGGCGCTACGTCGACGTCGCGGTAATGGCGCCGGTCCACCCCGCGCGGGCAGGGGTGCCGCTCCTCGTCTCGGGGACATATGCCGACGCCGGTGCAGCGCTGCTCCGCCGGATCGGCTTCGGCGAGGTCAGGGTCGTCGCGGGCGCGGTCGGCCGCGCCTCGTCGATCAAGATGATCCGCTCGGTGATGGTCAAGGGGATCGAGGCGCTCACCGCCGAATGCGTGCTCGCCGCCTCGGCGGCCGGCGTGCTCGACGAGGTGCTCGCCTCGCTCGACGCCGGCCCGCCGCCGCCCGCCTGGGAAGCCCGCGCCGACTATAATCTCGATCGCATGATGGTCCACGGCCGGCGCCGCGCCGCCGAGATGGAAGAGGTGGTCAGGACGCTGGACGCGCTCGGCACCGGCAGCGCGATGACCCGCGCCACCGTCGCGCGCCAGCGGGCGATCGGCGCGCGGGGGCTGACCGCTCCGCCGCGCGGGCTGGCCGCGAAGCTCGCCGCGCTGGACCGCGCCCAGGAGGCGGATGCCGCATGATTATCGATTGCCACGGCCACTATACCGTCCTCCCCCGGGCGCATGACGAATGGCGCGAGGCGCAGACCGCCGCGTTCGCGGCCGGCGAGCCCGCCCCGCCTTACCCCGACATCTCCGACGACGAGATCCGCGCGACGATCGAGCGGAATCAGCTCCGCCTGCTCCGCGAGCGTGGCGCCGACATGACGATCTTCAGCCCCCGCGCCTCGGCGATGGCGCCGCACGTCGGCGACGCGGCGGTCGCGAGCGAATGGGCGCGGCGCTGCAACGATCTGATCGCGCGCGTCGTCACCCTCTATCCGGAGGTGTTCGCCGGCGTCTGCATGCTGCCGCAATCGCCGGGCAGCGACATGGCCGGTTCGATCGCCGAGCTGGAGCGATGCGTGAACGAACTGGGTTTCGTCGGCTGCAACCTCAATCCCGATCCGAGCGGCGGGAGGTTCAGCGCGCCGCCGCTGACGGATCGGTACTGGTATCCCTTCTACGAGGCGATGACCGCGCTCGACGTGCCGGCGATGATCCACGTCTCGGGATCGTGCAACCCGGCGATGCACGCCACCGGCGCCTATTATATCGCGGCGGACACGATCGCCTTCATGCAGCTGCTGGAGGGCGATCTGTTCGCCGATTTCCCGACGCTGCGCTTCATCATCCCGCACGGCGGCGGCGCGGTGCCCTATCATTGGGGGCGCTATCGCGGCTTGGCCGACATGCTGAGGAAACCGGCGCTCGACCAGCACCTGATGAGCAACGTCTTCTTCGACACCTGCGTCTACCATCAGCCCGGCATCGATCTGCTGGCCGAGGTCATCGACACCAGGAACATCCTGTTCGGCTCCGAGATGGTCGGCGCGGTGCGCGGCATCGATCCCCGGACCGGCCATTACTTCGACGACACCAAGCGCTATGTCGATGCGCTCGACATCGGCGACGCGGCGCGGGAAGCGATCTTCGCGGGCAACGTCCGCGCCGTCTTCCCGCGCCTCGACGCGCGGTTGAAGGCGCGCGGCCTGTGAGCCCGATCCTGTGAGCCCGACCCGCGTCGCGCTCGTCGGCGCCGGCGCCTTCGGCATCAAGCATCTCGACGGCCTGAGGACCATCCCCGACGTCGAGATCGTCTCCATCATCAGCCGCGCCGCCGGGCAGGCGGCGGAGATCGCCGCGACCTATGGCGCCAGGCATCATTCGACCGATCTGGCGGATGCGCTGGCGCGTGACGATGTCGACGCCGTCATCCTGTGCACGCCCACCGGGATGCACGCCGCGCAGGCGATCGCCTGCCTCGATGCGGGCAAGCATGTCCAGATCGAGATCCCGCTCGCCGACAGCCTGGCCGATGCCGAGGCCGTGCTGGCGGCGCAGGCGCGGAGCGGGCTCGTCGTCATGGCCGGCCACACCCGCCGCTTCAATCCGAGCCACCGCTATATCCACGACAGGATCGCGGCGGGCGAACTCGCGATCCAGCAGATGGACGTGCAGACCCATTTCTTCCGCCGCGAGAATGTGAACGCGCTGGGCCAGCCGCGTTCCTGGACCGATCACCTGCTCTGGCATCACGCCGCCCACACGGTCGACCTGTTCGCCTGGCAGGCGGGGCCGATCGTGCAGGCCAGCGCGCTGCGGGGCCCGCTCCACCCGCAACTCGGCATCGCCATGGACATGTCGATCCAGCTCAAGGCGGCGAGCGGCGCGATCTGCACCCTGTCGCTGTCGTTCAACAATGACGGGCCGCTCGGCACCGTCTTCCGCTACATCTGCGACAATGGCACCTGGATCGCGCGCTACGACGATCTGGTGACCGGCAAGAACGCGCCGGTCGACCTGTCGGGCGTCGCCGTATCGAGCAACGGCATCGAGCTGCAGGACCGCGAATTCGTCGCCGCCATTCGCGAGGGGCGCGAACCCGACAGCTCGGTCGCGCAGGTGCTGCCTTGCTACCGCGTGCTCGACGCGCTGGAAAAGCAGCTGGAAGGCTGAGCCGCAGGATCGAGCGCCGGATCGGCGGGCGCGGCCGCTACCGCATATTAACCATCGGCCTGCCATATCGACGCTCGATAACAATCACATGGCGTCGTCGAATGGGTTGGCCGGCCGCAAGAACATGCATCGCGGCAGCAGCAGCAGCCATGCTGCCCGGCGCCGCCTGCGCCGCGACGTCCGCGAAGGACGTGGCGGTCGCCGTCCGCGCGCTGGGCTTCAGCGAACCGCGCCTCACCCCCGCCGCGGAGATCGTCATCCTGTACGAAGCGGGCGACGAAGCCAGCGAGGCGGACGCGAAGGCGATTCGCGGCGGCGTCTCGGGCCGGGGAGCGGTGCGGCTGGCGCCGTCCTCCGAACTGTCGAGCATTTCCGGGGCCAGGGTCGTCTTCCTCGCCGCCGGCGTCCGGAACCAGCCGGCGATCTTCGCGGCCGCCTCGCGCCAGCGCGCCGTCACCATATCCTCCGACATGAACTGCGTGAAGGAAGCGCATTGCGTGATCGGCGTAAAGGCGCAGCCGACCGTCCAGATCGTCGTCAGCCGTAGCGCGCGCGAAGCCAGCAACGTCAGGTTTTCCCAAGCATTCCTTATGCTTGTCAGAGAGCAGTGAACCCATGAACAATGTATTTCCCGCTCCGACGTCGCTTGCCGCCGGTGTGGCGCTCGCGGCACTGATCGCGGCCGCGCCGGCGACGGCCCAGTCGATCGACTATGCCCAGCTCGAAGCGATGTTCGGCGAGCCGGTGACCACCTCGGCGACCGGCGCGCCGCAACGCGCATCGGATGTTCCGGCGGCGATGACGATCATCACGGGCGAGGACATCCGGCGCACCGGCGCGATCAGCCTGGCCGAGGCGCTGCGCGGCTATGCCGGGATCGACGTCAACCATTTCACCGGCCAGCAATATGACGTCGCGATCCGCGGCGGCAACCAGCCCTTCAATCCCAGCGTGCTGGTGATGGTCAACGGGCGGCAGGTCTATCTCGACTATTACAGCCTGACGAGCTGGTCGAACCTCGGCATCGAGCTTTCGGAGATCCGCCAGATCGAGATCGTCAAGGGTCCGGTCTCCGCGCTCTACGGCTTCAACGCGTCCCAGGGCGCGATCAACATCATCACCTATAATCCGGCGCATGACAGGGTGAACGCCGTATCGGCGCAGATCGGGTCGGATGGCGAGCGGGTCGTATCGGGCGTCGCCTCGCTCGCGCTCGGCAAGCGGGGCGGCGTGCGCGTGTCGGGCGGTTATGCCGAGGAGGACGAGTTCGTCCCCGCATCCATCTACAAGGACATCACGCCGCACCGCGAGAACGCGGCGGTCGATGCGGATTATGCCCTCACCGACATCGTCGATGCGCGGCTGAACTACAGCTATTCGCGCAGCAGGCAGCTGATGGTCACGGCCGGCTTCATTCCCTCGCAGCAGGACATCCGCACGAGCGGCGTTCAGGGCATTCTGAGCGCGGACACGGGCATCGGCATAGTCGAGGCCGGCATCGTCTATAACGACGTGACCAGCGACGGCCAGCCGAACGTCGGCAATGTCGAGCATCTCGTGCTGAACACCCGGACGTTCATCGGTCACGTCCAGGACATCTTCAAGCCGGGCCCGCGCGACACGGTGCGCGCGACCCTGGAGTATCGCCATAACGCGCTGTCGATCGCGCCCGATCGCATCGGCAGGATCAGCTACCAGGTCTATTCGGGCGGCCTGATGTGGAACCATGACCTGTCCGACGCGGTGACGCTGAACCTGGCCGGGCGCGTCGATCACCTCGCGCTCGCGCAAGCAGGCGCGATCGATCCGCAGTTCGGCCTCACCAACCGCGACTTCGATCGCGCGCTGACCGCGTGGAGCGGAAACGCGGGCCTCGTCATCCGCGCCGACGGCGCTTCGACTGTCCGCGTCCAGCTCGCCCGGGGCGTGCAGGTGCCGTCGCTCGCATCCTTCGGCCTCGCGTTCGAGCAGACCGCGCCCGGCATCGTCGCGCGCGTCGTCGGCAATCCCGGGCTCGATCCCACGATCGTGGAAAGCGCCGAGCTCGGCTATACGCATAATCTGGCGAGGATCTCAGGGGCGTTGAGCGTCAGCCTGTTCTACGCGCGGACGAAGGACATCCTCACCTTCCACCAGTCGAACATCTCGTTCGATCCGAACGCCAACATGATCCTGCTCGATGCCCGCTTCGACAATATCGGCAGCTTCGACAGCTATGGCGTCGAAGCCATGGCGAAGGGGCGGTTCAGCCCGGCGCTGAAATGGCAGATCGACTATACGTTCGACGCCGTCAGGGTCGATTTCCCGGCATCGATCGATGCCGCCGACCGGCCGTTCGAGGAGCTGACGCCCCGACACAAGCTGGGCGTGAAGCTGGGATATGAAAAGGGTCGCTTCACGCTGGACGGACGCGCGCTGCTGCGCTCGCGCGTCACCTATCCCGCCAACGGCCGGGTCAGCGGCTGGGCCGTCGGCTTCGATGGCCGCGCCGCCTGGCGCTTGGCGAAAGGCGCGGAGATCTTCGTGGTCGGCGAGGATCTGACCAGTTCGCGCTATATCGACAACGGCGCCGCGCGCGACGACATCCGCGCGCGCGTGGGCGTGAGCC
The DNA here is from genome assembly GCA_964245925.1 of uncultured Sphingomonadaceae bacterium. Taxonomy (GTDB): domain Bacteria; phylum Pseudomonadota; class Alphaproteobacteria; order Sphingomonadales; family Sphingomonadaceae; genus Solisphingomonas. The sequence continues at coordinate 3,569 of CAXTPE010000079.1, read as the reverse complement.
TCGCGTTCTAGCCATGAGGATCGCCATCCGACTGCCGATGCCGGCCCGCCCGATCGGCAGCCCTCCGGGAGGCCTGTTCGCCTGGGGCCAGACACGGTTGGCCGCTGCCATCGACGGGCTCCGCTTTCGCTGGAAGGTCGCGGTTGCGCCGATCTGCGCGCTCGCCATCCTGCTCTGGCTGGGCCTGCTCGGGCTTTCGGCGATGAACCAGGCCAGCAGCGCCGTCCGCGACCTGGTCTCGTTCGACATGGCGACCGCGAACCGGATCGCGCTGGTCGATGGCAGTTTCCGCAACGCGCAGGTGGATCTCTATCGCCTCACGACCGAACATGCCGCGGGCACCAGCGGCCCGTTGCGGCCGCAGCTCGACCGGATCCACGCCGAGCTGGAAGCCGCCCGGCGGGGTCTCGACGCGATCCAGGCAAGCCCGCAGGCGACCGTCAGCAGGACGGAACTGGCGAGCGCGGCGAAGGATATAGCGCAGTATGACGAGGCCGTGCGCGTCCTCGGCTCGATGCTGGAAATCGATTTCGCCAGCTCCGTGTCGATGCTCGCGCCGTTCGACAGCTATGCGCGGAAAGTCGGTTCGAACCTCGCGGGCATGTCCGCGAAGATCGGCCGATCCGCGATCGTGCAGCAGGCGAACGTCGAGCGCGACGTGTTCGACGCGACGCTCGTCTATGCCGGCGGGCTCGTCGCCGGCGTGGCCTTGCTGTTCGTCGTCACCTCGATGATCGGCCAGGCCGTCGAGCAATCGGTCGGCACCATCGTCGGGGCGACCGAGGCCGTCGCCAGGGGCGACGATTCGCTCGATCTCGGCGCGCTCGCCCGCAGCGACGAGCTCGACGCCATCGTGACGGCGCTCGGCAAATTCCGGGCGCAGGACGTCGCCCGTCGCGCGCTGGAGGACGACAAGCACGCGCTGGAGCGCGCCCAGCGGCAGCGCGAGGAGCAGGAACGCAGCCGCGCCGAAACGCTCCGCGTCCAGCGCGAACGCGAACGCGCCGCGCTGCTGGAACAGCTCGCCACCCAGTTCGACGGCGATGTGAGTTCGATCGTCGATGCGGTGCGCAAGCTGACCGACGTCGTCGCCGGATCGGCGGAGACGCTCAACGACCGGGCGAGCGAGAATGCGCGGCTGTGCGGCAGCATTACCGGCGAGACGCGCGAGGTGGCCGACAGCATGATTATCGTCGCCGCCGTGACCGAGGCGTTGTCCACCTCCACCCGCGAGATCGCGCAGCAGGCCGAACGATCGACCGAGGCGATGTCCAACGTGTTCGGCTGCGTGCGGCAGACGCGCGACGCCATGGCGAAGCTGGAGCATGCCGCCGAGCATATCGGCCGCGTGACCTCGCTGATCTCCGGGATCGCCAGCCAGACCAACCTGCTCGCGCTCAACGCCACGATCGAGGCGGCGCGCGCGGGCGCGGCCGGCAGCGGCTTCTCCGTCGTCGCCAACGAGGTCAAGGCGCTCGCCAGCGAAACGTCGAAGGCGACGAACAGCATCAGCGATCAGATCACCGATCTCGGCGGCGCCGTGCGGGTCGCGCTGGCGGCGCTGGAAGCGATCAGCCTGCGGGTCGACGAGGTGAACGACATCTCGGTCAAGGTCTCGTCGGCCGTCGTGCAGCAGGCGGCGGCGGCGTCCGAGATCTCGATGACGGTCGGCGAAAGCTCCCAGCGCCTGTCCCGGCTCGGCGAGAGCGCCGGCAGCCTCGACCAGTCGGCGGCGCTCAACGGCACCGCCGCGCGAGAGATGCGCAACACCGCCCAAACCCTGCAAAGCGCGTTCGTGCACCTCAACACCGAAGCCAGCCGCTTCGTCTCCAATATCCGGAGCGCCTAGCGAACGATCAGGCAGGCTTTACCTGCTTTCCGTCATCCCCGGCGAAAGCAGGGATGACGGAAAGCAGGTACGCCTGCTCGTCAGCCCGGATCGGTGCCAGAGACCTTGGGCAGCCGGCCGCCCCCGCCCGCCGAATCATCGTCGATGTCCTCCGGCGCGCCGCCGCCGCCGGCACCTGCGCCGGAGCCGCCGACCTCGCCCGTTCCGGTGGATGGCGGCGTGCCGCGATTATGCTCGCCGTCGCGTCCGTCCCGCATTGGCGGCTCACCCGATCTGCTCATCGCGCGCTCCCTGTCCGATGATCGCCATGCGGATCAGAGCTTGACCTTCAGATGGTTCCTGCCGCGCTGGCGATCATGCTTCTGGGAGAGGATCGCGCGATTGGCCCGGGCCTGGCGGGCATGGATCAGCCGCTTGTCGGCAGCGGTGAGATGGCCGCCATGGCGTGCGCGCAGGCGTGCCTCAAGCTGGGCGATCGAGCGCTGCTGCGACTTGAGGCCGGCCGCCTCGCGATGGGTGAGCTTGCCCGAACGCGTGCCCGCATCGATGCGCCGCTCCTGATTGGCCTGGCGCACGTTGACCGGGCTCTGCGCGATCGCGACGCCGCCGAGCGTCAGCGCGCCGAGCGTGAGCGCGAGGAATGTTCTTTTCATCCTGTCCATCCTGTCGAGACGCGAACCGTGATGCCGCGCCCACCCTGAACGCGCGAACGCGCAATCGGCCTCAACGGCGTTGATCCGGATCAGCCTCGACCACGCGACCATGCGGTCGGGCGACCGATATGTTCTTGTTATGTTCGATCGACCTCCCTACACCGCGCCGATGGCCGCCCCGCCCGATCTCCGCTCCGGCCGGGGCGCGCCTTCGAACGCGGTGCCGACCCGCTTCGGCCTCGCGACCCGCGCCGCCGACGGCGACTGGCTCGACGAGCGCGAGCGCCTCGACGGCGATCGGCCGCCGCTGCGCACCACCGTCACGGTCGAGCAGCCGCGCACGATCATCACCCGCAACGCCTCGCCGGACATCGGCTTCGATCGGTCAATCAACCCCTATCGCGGCTGCGAGCATGGCTGCGTCTACTGCTTCGCGCGGCCGACCCATGCCTATCACGACCTCTCTCCAGGCCTGGATTTCGAGACGCGGCTGTTCGCCAAGCCGGATGCCCCGGCGCTGCTCCGCGCCGAACTCGCGAAGCCCGGCTATACGGTGCGGCCGATCGCGTTCGGCACCAACACCGATCCCTATCAGCCGATCGAGGCGACGTGGCGGATCACCCGCGCGCTGATCGCGGTGTTGGCCGAGACCGGCCACCCGCTGACCATCACCACCAAGTCCGACCGCGTGCTGCGCGACCTCGACCTGCTCGCACCCATGGCGGCGCGCGGCCTCGCGGCGGTATGCGTCTCGGTGACGACGCTCGATCCGGCGGTCGCGCGCACGCTGGAGCCGCGCGCGACGGCGCCGGCGCGCCGCGTCGCGGCGATCGCCGGGCTCGCGGCGGCGGGCGTGCCGGCCTATGCCAGCCTCGCCCCCGTGATTCCCGCGATCACCGACGGCGACATGGAGGAGATCGTCGCACGGGTCGCGGCGGCGGGCGCGCGGGGCGCCTTCTTCCTGCCGGTACGGCTGCCCAACGAGGTCGCGCCGCTGTTCCGCGAATGGCTCGACGCGCATTTCCCCGATCGCGCCGCCAAGGTGATGGGGATCATCCAGTCGATGC
>CAXTPE010000078.1:0-11795 GCA_964245925.1 uncultured Sphingomonadaceae bacterium | reverse complement strand
GCCGCCTTAGCTCAGCTGGTAGAGCATCGCATTCGTAATGCGAGGGTCACGTGTTCGAGTCACGTAGGCGGCACCATTAACATTCCGCAGATTTCTGCGGGTTTCGGAATCCCGGGGGTCACAAGCCTCCGGGATTTCCGGCGATTCGGGCTTCCGGCTTGCTTCAAAGCCTCGTCAAAGTCCCATCAAAGCCCTTACAGGTTCGTTCGAACAAGCCAGCCGATCCTTCAGGGAACCCAGAACGGTTTGCGGGGCTGATCCGTCAAGCCTTGAGTGAAGCACTAGGCATAATTCAAATCCGCAAGAACGGGATTGCGAACAGACTCCGAACAAGTAGACACCTGCATCAGTATCCAGAATTTCCGCAAAGGTGTCATATAGATGGAGAGTAAAAGCATTTACGGAAAGCAGATAAATTTATGGATAGGTTATTGAAGCTATCACTAATCAAGTGAATTCCGTAAATGTGCTATATGGGTGGAGATTAAATACTTTTACGGACTTTTCACGCCTTTTTTTATAACCATTATATATCAATGACTTAACACAATAAACGGAACCGGGAAGCGTTGTTCCGTCTTTAGCGGCCCTAGATCGATTAGCTGCCATCCAGTCTGTCGAAACTCCCCGAGCCCTTCCCGTTCGATGAAATGCGATGCGGCTCGGGGTTGGCATCCGTGATTGGAGACGGCACATTGTCTTCAGAGCTTACGATCGGGTTGAAGCTCCATTTATGGGTGGTTTGATGCCGTCAAGAAAACGGGAGCAGCCCGACCCAAAAAAAGCAAGTCACTCGACGAGTCCGACAATCGTGAAAACATCGGATTCTGTAAGTGTGACATATGGGTGGAAGATCAAAACTTTTACGGCTCTCTAAACTCTAAAGAAAGTGACGCTTACCTCATTGTTGGTTTTGATACGGAATTCAAGTCCCCTGATGGTCCGGTATCAAGAGAGGACATTACGGCCGGGAACGCCAATTACTTGGTGTTATCATATCAGTTCCATTGCAGTGTGTATGATCCCGATCGACCGGAAGCCAAAGAATGGAGCGGCATTTGTTACCCGCAGGATGGTGAGCGGCTGACGATGGCTGAGCTGCTGATCTTCGCGGTGCATCAGGGTGTATCGACGGGGGCGGTGACAGGAGTTCCGAGGCTGGTCTATCTTGTAGGTCACTTTAACCGAGCCGATATCCCGGCGTTTGCCGACTTCCAGACCCTGACCAAGCTGATGTCGAGCGTTCGCTCCACATTCATCTCTATCACCAGCCATATCCCGATCGAGATCGGCTTCGACGAGCCGCAGCAGATCGGCGGCGGTCACGCCAACGTCGCGTCGACGGCGCGGTACAGCCACCTCGCCAACGACACGCTGCTCGCCGCCGTCGAGGCCGGCGTCGCCAGGCTCAACGCCGGCGCTTGACCGGCTGACCTCCCCAACCCGATCGTCGGTTCAAGCCGGCGAACGGGTTGGGGGCCTTCTTTTCCACTTTGCGCCCACCCGCTCGTCCGACCGCCCGACCACCCTTTCAGGCAGCGCTGTGAGCCATCCAGCGGGGAGATATGGCACAAAGCCGCCCGCTCTCGGTTGGCTACTTAAGCGTCGGCTTCGAGCAGGAGCGGACAGCCTAGCGACATGATCACGCGCTCGCCGGCCTATCGGCCGAACTATTGACTATTGACTGCGGCCGTCGCCGCTCGATTTGAGCCGAACCGATTGCTGGCGGTGTGCGATAAGCTCTTGCCTTCAGACACGACCTTAAGGCATGCGTCGCCCTCAAGATTCTTGCGCAGGCGCGTCGCGCGCTGCGGCGGAAACATGGTTTGCAGGCGTCGGTGGATAAACCTGTGGGTTAAATTCGATAGTTCATCGGCGTGTCAAATTTGCATTACGCAAACGTCCAAGTTGTGAAAATAATGGTCATTCCGTAGCGTTGCCGGGGGCAGTGGCCCACCGAGAAACAGTTGCCGAGTTGGCACTGTTTCTTTGTCGGAGCCTCGAAGAGGCGTATAGGTACGGTTCGGTGCACCACAGCAACCTGCGGGCTCCGGTCAGGGGGACGACAATATGACGGCAAGAAGGGTTTCGAGTAATGGTTGATGGCGGCGGATGGAACACCATCGCAGCTGCCGCGCCTGCAACTGCTAGCGAAGCCCCTGCGCGGAACCGCCGCGGCGGTAAGGCCGTTGAGGCAGCAGCTATGCTTGACCGTCGGCGGGAGCGCGTTGCGTCCGGAGGCCAGTCACATCGGACTGCTGGCGTTGCGGCGAGTGCCTTTAATGAGAGTGAAAGTGTGACGCGTGCACATAGGGCCGATGCCAAATCGTCCCGGATCTCGACCGCAGAAGGTCGACCAGCGCCCCTGGAGGCGTGCGTGGCGCTAACGCATCGTAGCCTGCGAGGCCTGAAGGCTGCGGAATTGGACCAGTGCGCCAAGGTCATCGCGAACCCCGAGTTTGCTCTGAGTGATCGTGCATTTTGTGCCGGGGCAGCGCCGGGCGAGCCGCTTGCCGATGCCGAGGCACGGTTGGCGTTGAACCTGATCGCGCGGAGTGCTCGCGACGTCTTCGGTACGATCAAGGCGGCGAACGTCTATCTCGAAGGCGAAAATTTTGACGATACAAGAATGACCGCAGAGGCATTAGTTGCCGGCGGACGGGGGACTGCAGTCATTGCGCGGCTCGACGAGCTTCGCTACGGCTCGCAGGGTTGATGTGGCGATTTGGCGCTCGTCACCGCTGACCTCATCGACGTAACGGCGTATCGTGTGGCTGCGCCTGCTTATTACGAGCGGGCGCTAAGCGCTTTCGGTGCGCGACAATTCAGCGGCCGGTTCAACCCGGTCGGGCTGAGCGTCCTCTATTTTGCGCTCGACTACGAGACTGCGGTCGCCGAATATTATGGCAGCGGGACGCCGCGCCCTTGCGTGCTGATTCCGGTACATCTTTCTGTCAAGAACCTGATCGATCTGCGAGGCAGCCCCAAGCGCTGGCCACGCGATTGGCAAGACTGGGACTGTGATTGGAAACTGGCCCGCGACGCACGCGCGAAAGACCCCTTTGCTGACTGCGCCAGCTGGCGCTGCGGTCAGAACGTGATCACCCGCAACTGCAGCGGTGTCATCTTCCCCTCGACGAAGCGGATGGGCGGCGTCAATGTGGCGCTGTTTCCCGAAGACGCCATTGTAGGAAACTGCGAATATAAGGCGATCGATAAGCTAGGAGAGATCGCAGCCCTTCACGCTCCCCAAAAGTCGGGCGGCCCCAATACCAAGCTCATGAAGCCGAAAAAACCTTGACCCTAACGCACGGATTCGCTGCAAACGTGCTCGGTATCTCGAATTAGTTCGCGCGACAGCGAGTTTCGAGTTCCATGTCCTTGGCACAGAGCTTCGGCAAGGCGCTCCCATCGCTCCTTCCCATAAATGCATCAGTATCGCGCGCCGCCACCCTCGTTGGCGCATCCGGAAATCGTCAGAGCATCCGAAATGAACGTCGTGACACGGGACGGCTCATCCTTAGCGACCCTCGCCGCGACCTTGCTCAGAGAATCGAAGTCTATTGTACTGACAACGCGCAAAAGCAAATACAGGTCAGCCAAAACCGACGGTCAGCTTAAGCAGCTTCATCGCCATCGGAAAAGCAGGCCAAGCTTCTCTCTGATTAGTCCGCATATCCGCAGCGGCCGGCGACGCCGAGAACCGCCGAAAGCGGAAAACCCCATAGACCATGTCCGTGGCCGCACGTCGGGCATCAGAGACTTCTCGACGCCTCATGGCGTCTGAAACTCTCAAAGAAACCTGGCGTCGTAAACGCTGCCATTCTGGCGCCCTCCAAACTGCCGAATGAATGGGCGTTTAGAGCGCGCATAGCGTTTTCCATGTTCGACCGCTCCGCCCCGTCAGCCGGGACGGTTGAACGACGCGAACACAGGAACACGCCTCCCGCGTATTCCCCGAAGGTTTTGTATTTCGCGGGCCGCCCGACCGGGGAAGGTCAAAGGCCTGTGTTCGCCGCCGATGCAGGCCGTCCCTTCCGTTCAAAGTCGGAGCGACAAGGAAGAACCGCAGCGCCGCCTGCCGGCGCGACAGACCACCCGCGATCGCCGCCACCCTGTTCCGAAGATCCACCGACAATGATCGCGCCATCCATGCCAGCTTCCCTCGCCAACACGGATCGTGAGTCAGAAACCGGAGCGATGGAATCCCCCACGATTCAGCAAGGTGAGAAACCGCTCTAGGCATCTGTATATACATTATGCTGTCATCAGACATGAATCTACAGAATGTAGCGGGTTTCGATTGGGACGATGGCAACCGGATCAAGTGCCAAAGCACGGTTTAACAATCGATGAGATCGAGGTGGTCTTTCGTTACGGCCCCCGTGTCGCGCCGGATAGGGCGCATTCCGTTGAGGAAACACGGTTCTTGGCGATCGGCGCGGGCGGTGGTGCGCTTGTCTTCGTTGCCTCACGCTGCCGACGATTGCGGGAGAAACCTTCATCCGTCCAATCAGCGCCGCTACATGCATAAAAAGGAAAGTGAGCATTATGAGCAAGCACCTACCCGACCTGACCACTGACCACTGACCACTGACCACTGACCGCGACGCCGAGACGTTTGTCGAGAGTGCCGATCTAACCCGCTACGACCTATCGGCGATGACGCCGGTAAGCTTCGAGTTCGCGGCGAAGACTAGGCAAATGAACATGCGCGTGTCCGAAGGGCTCTTAAAGGCCGTAAAGGACAGTGCCGCCGCGCAGGGCATCACCTATCAGCGGTTTATCCGCTTGGCGCTGGAGCGTGCCATTCAGAAATAATGCGCTGTAAAACGAGGCGGCGGATGTCATCTCGCGCCGAGCAATGGACTGTTAGAGCGTTTTCTTTTCAGTTTGGGTCATAGCCGCAGGAGCTGAAGTAGTTGGTGCATTCCTGCGGTTGGAAGAGATCGACCAGCCTGCCGATGAGTTGCCACAAGCCGGAAACGGTCCGCTCACCAACCTTGCGGAGCATGGCCTTGAGGCGGGAGAAGGCTTTCTCGATCGGGTTGAATTCGGGGCTGTAGGGCGGGAGGAACAGTAGCCGGGCACCGGCTGCTTCGATCAGCGCGCGGACGCTGGCGCGCTTGTGGCTCGAGAGGTTGTCCATGATCACCACGTCGCCGCGCCTGAGGTCAGGCACCAGGATCTGGCGGACGTAGGCCTCGAACCAGTCGCCGTTGATCGGCCCGTCGAGCACCATCGGCGCGACCATGCCGGTCATGCGCAAGCCGGCGACCAGCGTGGTCGTCTTGCGATGGCCATGGGGGAAGCCCATCCGCAGCCGCTCGCCGCGCCGGCAGCGCCCGTGGCTGCGGGTCATGTTGGTCGCGGTCCAGGTCTCGTCGATGAACACGAGGCGTTCGGGATCGAGGTCGGGCTGACCGTCGAACCAGGCCTCGCGCGCGCTCAGGACGTCGGCGCGGTCCTGCTCGATCGCGTGCCCGGTCTTTTTTTTGCGCTTATGCCTTTTGCAAACACAGCGGGGCTGGGCTATAGGATTGGCATCGAAGGAGCGAGTCGATGTCGGCACTTTCCCACCCGGAGTTCCATGACGAGGAGAAGGCTTTCGAGTACCTCGAAGGCATAATCTGGCGGAACGGTCGTGCTTGCGTTCACTGCGGCGGTGTCGATCGCATCACGAAGGTAACGGCCAATCCGGCGAAGCGCATCCGGGTCGGGCTGTGGCGCTGCGGCGACTGCAAGAAGCAGTTCACTGTCAAGATCGGGACGGTGTTCGAGCACGCGCGCCTGCCGCTCAACAAGGCGCTGCAAGCCCTTTACCTGATGACGTCCTCGAAGAAGGGCATTTCGGCGCACCAGCTCCACCGGACGATCGAGGTGACGTACCGGACCGCGTGGTTCCTCGCGCATCGAATCCGTGAGGCGATGCGCTCCGGCGACCTCGCGCCCTTTGGCTCGGGAGGCGGCATTGTCGAGGTGGACGAAACCTTCATCGGCCACGACCAGACGATCAAACCGAAGGGTGACAAGAAGGGACGCGGCTACCACCACAAGCACAAGGTGCTGTCGCTGGTCGATCGCTCGACCGGGCGCCAGCGCTCGATGGTGGTGGAGTCGCTCCGGGCGGCGGACCTGACGCCGATCCTCAAGGACAACATCGCGGCCGAAGCGATCGTCATGACGGACGAGGCGGGCCAATATCGCGATCTGGCGGAGCACTTCGCCGCGCATGGCTTCACCCGGCACGGCGCGGGCCAGTATGTCGATCATGCCGATCCGACGATCCACACGAACACGGTGGAAGGCGCTTTCTCGATCTTCAAGCGCGGGATGCGCGGCGTCTACCAGCACTGCACGAAGAAGCACCTGCACCGCTACGTCGCCGAGTTCGAGTTCCGCTACACGCATCGTGAGCGCACCGGCTTCAACGATGGCGAGCGATCCGAACAGGCGCTGCTCGGCATCGTCGGCAAGCGGCTTACCTACAGCAGCACTGGTGGCATCGCCAAAGGCTAAGCCGAAGAAGCGAACGGCTCTTAAAGTCCGCGCACGCTGGCGGACCAAGCCTCACCGGGGCGGGTTGCGGCGGGTGGCCCGTAGACGCCAGCTCAAGCTGCCGCTATAGCATGGGGCGGTAGCAAGCCCGATCGCACCAGCGATGGAAGCCGTCGAACCTTTCGGTTCGGCGGCTTCTTGCTTTGGTGGACCGCCCGAGGATCGAGCTCGGGTTTTCGGGGTAGCAAGCCCGTAAAAGCTCCAGCTCCGGCCCTCGCCGCTGTAATTATCTGGGGCGCTCCTAGACGTCGGACGGAAAGGTCGGAAAAGGTCGAAAACCACTTTCCGACCTTCCGACCCTAACTGTTCAGCACTTGGTAGAGACGCTTGGCGCGCTCTCGGATTGTCGTTTCCCCCGCCTCCAGCCCACGGCCGGCAAGCCACTCGTGCATGGCCCGTTCAATCGCCGCTTGGCTGTCTGGCTTGAGGTCGCCCGCATAGAGTTGGCGGCACATTTCGACCCACAGATCATCCCACCAGCTCGCCGGAGGCCGGCCTTGTGATCGGGCCTTCGGCGCTGGGCGTTTCGGAGGTGCGGGGCCGTTGGCTGAAAGGGTTTGTAGGTCAGGATCGATGCGAACGTCATAGGCGCTCACGCTCCAGCGCGTTCCGTCCTCCCGGCGGCCAGAAAGCTGAAAGCAATCCGTCTGCCAAACATCCGTCCTGGCGGCGGAGGCCCAGACTTTGCCTGGGATGAACCTACGGCCAAGGTCTCGCCCATCCACCACCAGCCGCGTAGCGGCCGCACGCAATAGGCCGTCGATCAGCATCGCTGACCAAGGCTTTCGGCTGCGGCTTGCCCTGCTGATAGAACGCCTCGATCATGTCGCTTGGGATGAGCCAGTCCGAGAACGGTTTCGCTTTCAGCTCCTCCACGGCTTTCTCCGGCGATCCCGGAAGAAGCTGCCACTATGGCGGCGCATGGACAAGCGCGCCGGGTCGCCATAACGTCGGATTGCCGCCCCGACTTTGAACGGAAGGGACGGCCCGCATCGGCGGCGAACACAGGCCTTTGACCTTCCCCGGTCGGGCGGCCTTCGAAATACAAGACCTTCGGGGAATACGCGGGAGGCGTGTTCCTGTGTTCGCGTCGTTCAACCGTCCCGACTGGCGGGGTGGAGCGGTCGAACATGGGGAACGCTATGCGCGCTCTAGCCGTGGCGGCTTTGGCCGTCCTGTGCGGCTGCACGGATCGAGCCGGGCAGGCCGAGAAGCAATACGCGATCGTGAAGAAGGTTGGCGGAGCGGACGATATCTGCGCTCAAGGCAGGGTGGTGGCCGCCGCCTACCTTCAAGAACAGGACAGCGAGCGCTACGCGACGCGCAAGGTTGAGACCGCTATCGAGTGCGAGACCGCCCTGACGCGCGAAAGCCTCGGCATCTACCGAATGCCGGACGGCACCGATCAGAAGATCGAACCCGATAACATGGAGCCGACGCCCAGCGCGACCGACATAGATGCCAATCTAGGCGTTCCGTGATATGGTCGCCACATCGCGAGGAGCAACCGATGCCGAACGATCAAGCGCAAAGCGAGAAGTTCAAACAGGTCGCCCGCGACCTGGAATGTGACGAGGACGAAGCGCGCTGGGATGAAACCGTCGCAAAGGTCGCTGCGGTGAAGCCGAAGCCGGAAAAAGGCGACGCGAAGTGAGAGCGGTCCTAGTCCGCAAGCGCGAGAAAAGCGGCGTATGCCGATCGCGCTACGGCGTTGACCTTGCCGAAGTTCGCCCGGCACCAGACGGCCATCCGGTCCGGATCGAACGCGACCTTGTCGATGAGGATGCCTTGCCCGGCCAGATTATCGAGCTGGGCGATGGCAGCCGCCTCGAACTCTTCGAAGCTGTCCGCGACCTCATCGTCGCATAGCGCCGCGAAGCGATCGAAGTTTTCCGGCGTCGGCCATAGCGTCACGTCTCGCACGGCACCCCCCCGCTTCACCGGGACACTCCTACCTCACGCCACCATGTTTGCAAAAGGCATAAACGCCCTTTTTTTGCGCGTGATCCCATGGCGCGCGAAGAAGCGGTGCAACGTCGAGATCGCCACGCTCACGCCCGCCAGGCCCAACTCGCGGCGCAACTCGTCCAGCGTGATGTCACGGCGCGCGCCGCGCAGCGCCAGCACCGTCTCCCGGTGCGCCTCGATCCGGCGCGAGCGCGTGTCCCCGCCCTGCGGCTTGGCGGCATAGCCGCCCGTACTGCGGCGCTGGTCGTGCCAGCGGATCACCGTCGCGGCCGCGACCCCGAACCGGCGCGCGGCCGCCCTGCAACTCATCCCCTCGTCGACCGCCGCCAACGCGCGCGATCGCAGGTCCATCTACAACGGCTTGCCCATCCATGCCGGCCTCCATCCAGCCAGCACCCTGAATCAGATAGGCGCCCCTTTGTGTACCCCCCTTTACTCACGTCGGCCGGAAACCGCTCTATGGTAGCACGAATGGCAGAGAATCGCTATTTATCCGATCGTTAACCATAATCACCTATGCTTTGAGGCATGGCTTTGGATAATGGAACGAGAGATTCTACCATCGAATTGCAGCGTGACGACGAACATAACTCCGCGCTGCAATTCGATGCCGCTACATATGTAGCGGCGAAAATCTTCGGCGAGGTCGCTCTCCCGCTTCACGTTCCGTTCGCGAAAGCCGCCGCTATCAATGCGCAAGCGAATTTCGCGCAAGTGCTCGACACCGCCGGGATGACGATCGGCGGCGTGCTTGGCGGTCCGCTCGATCAAAAAACCAGAGAGGAGCGGCAAAAGGAACGGGACGACGCGGCGCTCGACTAGGTGTTGTCGCGATCGGCCGTGAATGCCCCGAAACGCACGCCCAACTCCCGGCCGAGTAAATCCCGGGTCAGATCTTCAGACTCGGAGGGTGAGAGCGGCGAGAAATCAGGGGTCATGTTTTCCAATCGTCCGCGAACATCCTAGGTCGAGCAGAACAGAGAGGCGACAAACCTTGGCAAATCGCCGCCTTGATTGCTCCGTTCCGGATTGAACTTAGCTGGCCAGATCCAGGGGAGCTAAAGGCCTCGCTACGGGAGAGAAAACTCATCGCCCATCCGCAATCGCACCATCGTAGCCCGCCCATTGACCAGTCCCGAAAGAGGGGGATCCATCACCCCAGCCTGCCATCTGCCACAGAATGTCGAACTGCTCGTGGAAAGCGTTGGCGGGATGGTCGCGCAGGGTTTCGACGAACAAGGTGGGAAGCGCGGTCCGGGGGCGGCCGATTTTGCGCCCGCCCGGGCGAGCGCGGCTGAGGATCACATCTTCCATCCCGTCCAAGCTGATCTCGACCAATGTTCGACCGCCCAGGTCTAACTCGGCCAATGCCGCGCCCAGACGGGCAAGACCATCAGCTATTTCCGTTTCGAGCCATCGGCCATCGATCATGATCTCCGGTTCGTCATCGATCCGGCCGCCGATCGTCGCTTCATACTCGATGGCTCCGGGCCGGACGAGCCGCGTACGCCACCGGCTCTCGCCATTCGGCTTGGCGACGTCCTCGGGCACGCCGATGCTCCACCATTGCCGGCCGTCGCTTCCCGTATCGACCCGAACATTGGTGTCCGGCGGAAAGCGTAACTGGGCGGCCGCAACGCGCTTCGGATCGAGGCGGCGCCGCTCGACCGCCTCAAGCGGCACGGCTCGCATGGTCATGCTCGGCCTGGTGACGATCCCCGGGAGCTGACCGCGATTGCGATCCTGAGCCAGTTCTGTGAGCAAGCCGTGGACGCGCTCCTCGCGCGGGTCTGGCGTCATGGGATCGGCGGCCGGTGCGGCAACACGGATGCGGTCCCGCGCGGTTCTTTCAAAGATATCGATCGCTGCGCTGAACTCTGTGGCCCTCGCATTCATCGCTTCGATCGCGGCCAGCGTCGACGGCTGGATCCCCTGCGCAATGTCGAGATCCGTCTTGGGCCAACCCAGTGCAAGATTCTGATCCATCGCATGAATGTGCCGGGCGGTAAGGTCGCCTAGCTCCTCGCTGAACCGGCGCAACTCCGCGAAGGCCACCTGGAGCAGATCGTCGTGGAATTCGAAGCGAGCGCCAACCCAGTCCTCGTTCATCTCATATATGGGGTCGAGATTGTCGTGACGGAACGGCGATCCGAAATTGTGTTGGCGCAGGAAGCGCTGAAAGCTTGGCGGCAGTTGACGCTGAACCTGCGCGAGGAGCGCAACGTCATGGGGATGAGGTTCGAGCACAGCCGGTGCCGCCGCAGCCTGTTGGAGAACTGCATCATCGAGTATCGCGCGCAGCGCGATGACGAACTGCCTGGTCAGGTGATCGCGTGCGGCGCGCCGCACGTCCTCATCGGCTTCGTCAGGGCAGTCATAGAAGATGGGCCGGCGGAAATGCTGGAGGTCGAACGGAAGCGCGTGCTGCTCAGGGTTGCCGGCTGCGACGTTCATCACGGAAATCACCCGCCGCCAGGTGAGCGCTTTCAACGCCCAGCCGTGTTCGAGCAGCACATTGGGGTTCGGCATCCGCCGCCCATCGGCTCGCGCCGCGACATAGGTAAGATCGGATAAAAATACGGCGGCGTGGTCGATCTTGCTGAAGATCGTTTCCACCAGCGGCGGTGAGCCAGGCACGCCGGCGGTGTCGCGATCGACGGCGAGTTCACGATCTGCAGGGTCGATGTCTGCGTCGGCAGCGAGCACGCCGATCGCGCGCTCGAGCGCCCGCTCGATGAGGTTGCGACCGGTCAGTGTGAGCGTATCGCTTTGCCAGGAGAAGAAAATGTGATGCGGCATAGGAAGCCGATCTTATGACGGTGGGACGATTTTCGCTATCGACGCCGTGGCCGCAAGCTGATTGCAGCGATCATCCGGAAGCACCGGGCTTTTCCTATTGGCCAGAACCTAATCCTCGCCGAGCATCCACTGAACGCGTGTTCCGTCGATGACACTGTCGAAACTGCCGCCAGGGACGAGAGCGAGATCGACCAACTGAAGAAAGCGGCGGTGGTCCTCGTTGAGTTCGAAAACGAGGGCCTCTGCATCGTACATCCCGTTGAAGAAGTTATCGTGGTCGTGAATATCGAGAAAGGCATCGTCGGCAGCGCAAACCACCGTCGTTTCATCGAATGGATAGGTAGCGATGAACGCCGCCATCAGGCTCTCGCGATGCCCCCAAAGCGCAAACGTCTCGGCGACGTCGGCGGGGAATCGCGCGTCGACGTTGATGCGGTGAAGATCGTCGGCCATGGCATAGAGTATATTCA
>CAXTPE010000077.1:0-11902 GCA_964245925.1 uncultured Sphingomonadaceae bacterium | reverse complement strand
GCCAGCGCAGCCAGGATCTGCTCACCCAGATGGCGGTGACGGTGCAGGGCTATCTGGCGCTCGATCTCGTCAAGAAGAACAACGTCGAGCTCATCAAGGGCGTCGACCGCGCATCCACCACCACCATCTCGGCGCTGCGCACCGCGGTGACGGTCGCGCAGGCGCTCACCAACCAGAAGCTGGTGCTGAACCAGATCACCGCGCTCAACGCCACCACCGCCAACATCATCGAGTCGACCGGCAGCCTGCTGAAGAGCCAGACCGCGCGCATCCACGAGCAGGCGGCCGCCTCGACGATCCCGGTCGAGACGCTCAAGCGCGCCTTCCAGAACGTCTACCAGACGATGGACGCGATCGACGCGTTCAAGCTGAAGTCGCTTGTCGCGATGAAGCAGACGGTGGACGTGCTCACCGACGAGGTCGAGAAATCGCGCGGCTATATCGCGCGCGCCGAGGGTGCCGCGCAGGCGCGGGTTTCCGCGCGCGCCGCCGACGATCCGTTCCGGCTGGCGAGCTGAGCCATGCCGCCGGCCGACGAGATCCTCAGCCACGCGCAGGAGCTGCTCCGCCGCGTCTCGCCCGAGGGCCGGCGGCGGGCGCAGCGGCGGCGCGAGCGGCGGCGGCGCCAGTTCCTCAAGCTCTCGCGGCGGCTGATGGCGGCGGTGGCGATCGTGTTCGGCGCGATGATCGCCTGGGGGCTGGCGATCGGCCCGGTCGGGCAGACCGGGATCATGGTGGCGATGCTCGCGCTCGGCATCGCCTGGTTCGTCATCCTGGGCCGGTCGCGTGGCGGCGAGCCGGGTGTCGAGGCGCCGGCGGCGGCGACCGATCTGGTCGCGCTCCCGTCGCGGACCGAGGACTGGCTCGATCGCCAGCGCGCCGCCCTCCCCGCCCCGGCGCAGCGCCCGCTCGATGCGATCGCGCTCCAGCTCGAGGCGCTGGGCGCGCAGTTGCAGGGGATCGATCCGCGCGAGCCCGCCGCGATCGAGGTCCGCCGGCTCGTCGGCGACGAGCTGCCGGCGCTGGTCCGCAACTATCGGAAGGTGCCGCCATCGCTCCGCCGCGCGCCGCGCGACGGCGGCCCCACGCCCGATCGCCAGCTCGTCGACGGGCTCGGTCTGATCGGCGAGGAGATCGCCCGGATGAACCGCCAGCTCGCCGCGGGCGACCTCGACGCGCTGGCGACGCAGGGCCGCTATCTCGAGCTCAAGTACCGCGACGGCGAGCTCGGCGGGAACTAGCGACCGCGCATCGGCCCATCATCGCACAGGAGCGCCCGTGACCCGGACAGCCCTCATCACCGGCGCCACCGCCGGCATCGGCGAGGCCGCCGCGCGCGCCTTCGCGGCGGCCGGCTGGCGGGTGATCGCCACCGGCCGCCGCGCCGATCGCCTCGCCGCGCTCGCCGCCGCGCTCGGCGCCGACCGCGTCCATCCCGCCGCCTTCGACATCCGCGACGAGGCGGCGCGCGACGCCGCGCTCGATGCGCTGCCGGATGCCTTCCGGGGGATCGACCTGCTCGTCAACAACGCCGGGCTCGCGCTCGGCACCGCGCCGGCGCAGGCGGCCGATCTCGCCCAGTGGAAGACGATGATCGACACCAACGTCACCGCGCTCGTCGCGATCACCCACCGGCTGCTGCCGCTGCTGATCGAACGGCGCGGCGCGATCATCAACCTCTCGTCGGTGGCGGCGAGCTATCCCTATGCGGGCGGCAACGTCTATGCCGGCAGCAAGGCGTTCGTGAAGCAGTTCTCGCTCGACCTGCGCGCCGATCTGCACGGCACCGGCGTGCGCGTCACCTCGATCGAGCCGGGCATGGCGCGGACCGAGTTCACGGTGGTGCGCACCGGCGGCGACACCACGGCGTCCGACACGCTCTACCGGGGCGCGGCGCCGATGACCGGAGACGATGTCGCCGAGGCGCTGCTCTGGATCGCGCAACTGCCGCCGCATCTCAACATCAACCGGCTCGAGATCATGCCGGTCCGCCAGTCGTTCGCCGGCTTCCAGGTGGCGCGGGACGCCTGACGCGGTTCATCATACTGTCGCGGATCATGTTTGCCGCCAATACGTTAGACCGGCGCTCGCTGCCGTCATCCCGGCGCGCGAGGCGGCGCGGCCGCCGGCGAGCCGGAGATGTTCATGGCACGCAAGGGCAACAAGGGCGACGTCGGCAAGGTATCCGGCAAGCTGCGGGGCGAGTCGGCGGCGAAGGCGCCACCGCTGCCGGCGGGCGCGGACCTGCCGACCAGCTATGCCGAACGGCGCGGCAACGGCGGCGAGACCCATCAGACCACCTCGGATCCCGCGCTCACCATGACCAGCGCGCAGGGCATCCCCGTCGCCGACGCGCAGAACAGCCTCAAGGCCGGGCCGCGAGGCCCGACGCTGCTCGAGGATTTCCAGCTCCGCGAGAAGATCTTCCACTTCGATCACGAGCGCATCCCCGAGCGCGTCGTCCACGCGCGCGGCTATGGCGCGCACGGCGTGTTCGAGCTGACCGACAGCCTCGCCGAATACACCCGCGCCGACGTGCTCGGCACGGTCGGCCAGCAGACCGAGGTGTTCGTGCGTTTCTCGACAGTCGGCGGCAACAAGGGCTCGGCCGATCTCGCCCGCGACGTGCGCGGCTTCGCGGTGAAATTCTATACCCGCGAGGGCAATTGGGACATCGTCGGCAACAACATCCCGGTGTTCTTCATCCAGGACGCGATCAAGTTCCCGGACCTGATCCACGCCGCCAAGCAGGAGCCCGATCGCGGCTTCCCGCAGGCGCAGACCGCGCACGACAATTTCTGGGACTTCATCAGCCTCTCGCCCGAGGCATGGCACATGGTCATGTGGATCATGTCCGACCGCACCCTCCCGCGCTCGTTCCGGACGATCGAGGGCTTCGGCGTCCACAGCTTCCGGCTGGTCAACGACGCGGGCCGGTCGACCTTCGTCAAGTTTCACTGGAAGCCCAAGCAGGGGCTCCAGTCGGTGCTGTGGAACGAGGCGGTCAAGCTCAACGGCGCCGATCCCGATTTCCACCGCCGCGACCTGTGGGACGCGATCGAGAGCGGCGACTTCCCCGAATGGGAGCTCGGCGTGCAGCTGTTCGACGAGGAAACCGCGGCCGGCCTGCCGTTCGATCACCTCGATTCGACCAAGCTCATCCCCGAGGAGGACGTGCCGGTCCGCATCATCGGCAAGCTGACGCTCAACCGCACCGTCGACAATTTCTTCGCCAGCACCGAGCAGGTCGCGTTCTGCACCGGCAATGTGCCGCCAGGGATCGACTTCAGCGACGATCCGCTGCTGCACGGCCGCAACTTCTCCTATCTCGACACGCAGTTGAAGCGGCTCGGCGGACCGAACTTCACCCACATCCCGGTGAACGCGCCGCGCTGCCCGGTGATGCACTTCCAGCAGGACGGCCACATGGCGATGACCAACCCCAGGGGCCGGGTCAATTACGAGCCGAACAGCTGGGGCGCCGAGAGCGGCCCGCGCGAGAACCCGGCAAAGGGCTTCGCAAGCTTCGCCGCGCCGGTCGAAGGCGCCAAGCAGCGCATCCGCTCGGAGACCTTCGCCGATCATTATAGCCAGGCGCGCCAGTTCTACCTGAGCCAGCAGCCGATCGAGCGGAAGCATATCGGCGACGCGCTGGTGTTCGAGCTGAGCAAGGTCGTCCGCCTCGACATCCGCGCGCGGGCCGTCTCGCACCTGCGCAACATCGACGGCGGGCTCGCCGCGATCGTCGCCGACGGCCTCGGCATGGCGCTGCCCGACGCGGCGGCCGCGGCGCGGCCGACACTCGACCTGCCGCCGTCGCCCAGGCTCAGCATCCTCGGCAACGGACCGGACAGCTTCAAGGGCCGCAAGATGGGGCTGCTGCTCACCGATGGCTCGGACGCGGCGCTGTTCACCGCGCTCACCAAGGCGCTCGATGCGGAAGGCGCGGTGTGGGAGGTGGTCGCGCCCAAGATCGGCGGCGTGACGCTCGACGACGGCACCGCGGTCGCCGCCAAACAGAAGATCGACGGCGGGCCCTCGGTGCTGTTCGACGCGGTCGCGATCCTGCCGTCCGCCGATGGCGCGAAGCTGCTGGCGAAGGATGCGGCGGCGAAGGACTTCGTCTCCGATGCGTTCGGGCACTGCAAGTTCATCGGCGTCGGCGCCGACGCCAGGCCGCTGCTCGACACAGCGCGAGTGCCCCCGGCGCTGGACGGCGGCTTCGTGGCGCTCGCCAAGCCGAAGCATGCGCAGGCGTTCGTGGCGAGATGCCGCGAGCTGCGCTTCTGGCCGCGCGAACTGACGGTCGATCTGGATGCGGCGTAGCTCCGGGAGCTCCGTCATCCCCGTGAAAGCGGGGATGACGAGGATGGAATGATGTCGGCTGGAGGGGGCCGGCTGGCAAGGAGTGACCTCCCCCCGTGGTTCGACAGGAAGGCGTCACGCTGAAGCTTCCGCCGATTCAGCCCGGCGGTGCGCTCCAGCCGAGGCCCAGCGCCTTCTGGATCGCGATGAAGTCGCCGGTCAGCGCGGCCTCGGCGACGGAGAGGCTCTGCTCGGCGGCGATCTGGCGGCGCTCGGTGTCGAGCAGGTCGATCAGCGAGAGGGTGCCGGCGCGGTAGCGCTGGCCGCTGAGCGCCGCCGCCTCGTCCGCTTCCGCCTTCGCGCGCGCCAGCGACGCGACCGCCACGCGCCGGTAGCGGAAGCGCGAGAGCGCGTCCTCGGCATCTCGCAGCGCATCCAGCACGGCGCCGCGGTAGCGCGCTTCGGCCTCGTCGCGCACGCTCCGCGCCTGCACGACGCGCGCCCTGGTGCGGCCGAAGTCGAGGAAATCCCAGCTCAGCGTGGGCGCCGCGAGCAGGGTGAAGTCGTCGAGGTTGGTCAGGTTCGACGCGCGCGTGCCGCCGATGCCGATGATCCCCATCAGGCTGAGCCTCGGGAACCGCGCCGCCACGGCGACCCCCACCCGCGCGGTATCGGCGGCGAGCGTCCGCTCGGCGGCGCGGATGTCGGGCCGCCGCGCGATGAGCGCCGCCGGATCGCCCACCGCGACCGCCGCCGGCGGCAGCGGCACCGGGCGGGGCGAAGTCAGCAGCGCGTCCAGAGCGCCCGGCTCGCCGCCGGTCAGCGTCGCCAGCGCGTCGAGATAGGCGTCGCGCTCGGCGTTGAGCGGCACCGCGTCGCCGCGCGTGCTGTCGAGCTGCTGGGTCAGCCGGGCGACGTCCAGCCGCGAGGCGGCGCCCTGCGCGTAGCGCTGCCCGCTCAGCTTCAGCATCTCCGCCTGCCGGGCGATCGCCTGCGTATTGAGCGCGATCCGCCGCTGCCGGTCGCGGAGGCTGACATAGGCCTGCGCGACCGCGGCCGACACGCTCACCGCGGCGTCGGCGGCATTCGCCTCGGCGGCGCCGACGGTCGCGCGCGCCGCCTCGATCGTGCGCCGCTGCCCGCCGAACAGATCGACCTCCCAGCTCGCGCTGAAGCCGAGATTGTAGATGTCCGTATCGGTGGCGCCGCCGCCCGAGCCGCCGCTGTCGCCGCTGCTCGAATCGCTGCTCCCGAGGTCGAGGCCGGGCAGCCGGACATGCGCGTAGAGCACGCTTGGGCTGAGCTTGGGGGCGGCGTTGGCGCGCTCCTCGCGCAGCGCCGCGCGCGCCTGGCGCAGCCGCGCCGCCGCCGCCGCGACATCGCCGTTCAGCGAGAGCGCGCGCTCCTCCAGCGCATCCAGCGTCGGATCGCCGAGCGCCTCCCACCAGCGCGACGGCGGCGGCGCCGGGATCGCGGCATCGGCGGGCCGGACGAACCGCGGCGCGGCGGCGGCATGGGGCGCCGCCACCGGCGGGCCGGCATAGTTCCCGCCGACGGTGCAGCCCGCCAGCAGCATGGCGAGCGGCAGGGCGGCGGGCGGGGCGGGGCGGCGGATCAATGCGCCGCCACCCGTTCGAGCGTGCTCGGCAGCGGCCGCAGGAACAGCACCAGCGGGATCACCGCGGTGGTGCTGATCGCGAGTATCCAGAACAGATCATTGTAGGTCATCGTCAGCGCCTGGGCCTCGATCGTCGCGCCGAGCGCGCGCATCGCGGCGTCGGGGCCGCCGAGCGCCTGCGCCTGCCCGGCCAGATAGGCCTGCACGTCCGGCGAATTGGCCGCCATCGATTCCTCGATCCGCCGGCTGTGCAGCCACAGCCGCTGGTCCTGGATCACCGCGATGCCCGCCAGCGCGATCGATCCGCCGAGGTTGCGCGCGGCATTGTAGAGCCCGGCCGCATCGCTCGCCTGATCGCGCGGCACCGACTGGATCGCCGCCTGGTTGAGGAACGCGACCGCGAACATCGTTCCGAAGCCGCGCAGCAGCTGCGAATCGACGAAGTCGCGGCCGGTCGACTGGATGGTCAGGAACGCCTCGGAGTAGCCGCTCATCGCCAGCATCGTCAGACCGATCGCGACCGACAGGCGGATGTCGACATGGCGGGTCAGCAGCGGCGAGAAGAACACCATGATGAGCGTCGGCACGCCCGCCAGCAGCACGACCCCGCCGGATTGCAGCGAGTTGTAGTGCGCGATCTGCGCGAGGAACTGCGGAATGGCGTAGGACGTGCCGTAGATCGCCATCCCCACCACGACCACCATGACGACGACGCTGCCGAACTGGCGATCCAGCAGCAGCCCCAGCCGGATCACCGGGCGGCGCGCGGTGGCCTGGCCCGCGAACAGCAGCAGGAAGCCGAAGGCGGAGACCAGCGTCAGCCAGAGGATAAGCGGGGAGGAGAACCATTGCTCGCGCTCGCCCTCCTCCAGCACGACGGTCAGCGCGCCAAGCCCCAGCGCCAGCCCGACGATGCCGAGCCAGTCCGCCTCCAGCAGCATGTCCAGCCGCGCGCGCCGCGCCGGCATCGCCACGGTCAGGAGCACCAGCAGCAGCACGCCGACCGGCACGTTGATGAAGAAGGCGTAGTGCCACGAATAATTCTCGGTGAGCCAGCCGCCGACCACCGGCCCCACCAGCGGGCCGCTGATCGCGGTGGCGCCGAAGACGGCGCTGCCGATCGGCTGCTGCGGGCGCGGCAGGCGCGTGGCGATGATGGTCTGCGCGGTCGGGATCAGCGCGCCGCCGGTGAAGCCCTGCCCGATCCGGCCGATAATCATCATCGGCAGCGTCGACGAGAAGCCGCAGAGCACCGAGAAGCCGGTGAACAGGGATACCGCCACCAGCAGCAGCGTGCGCAGCCCGAGCACGCGTTCCAGCCAGCCCGACAGCGGGATGATGATGATCTCGGCGACCAGATAGGCGGTCGCCACCCACGTCCCCTCCGTCCCGCTCGCGCCGATCTCGCCCTGGATGGTGGGCAGCGAGGAGTTGACGACGGAGATGTCGAGCAACGCCATCAGCGCGCCGAGCGCGCCCGCGATCACCGCGAGCCAGGCCGCGGCATCCGCCCGCTCGGGCAGCGGCGCGGGCGCGGGCGCGGGCCGGTCCGCGCCCTTGGCATTGGCGGCGTCGATCGCGACCCCGGCGGCGTCGGTCACCGCCCCTGCCGCCGGCGCGCCTCCTCCTCGTCGGCGATGCTCCGCCTGCCGCCCCTCGCGCCGATCGTATCGACCTTCACGGCGACTGACAGGCCCGAGACCAGCACGGCGCGCGCCTCCGGCCCCGCGTCGATCGCGATCCGCACCGGCACGCGCTGCACCACCTTGGTGAAATTGCCGGTCGCGTTCTGCGGCGGCAGGATCGAGAAGACCGAGCCGGTGCCGGGCGAAATGCTCTCGACGCGGCCGCGCAGGTCGACGCCCGGCAGCGCGTCGGCCTCGATCGTCGCCGGCTGGCCGATCCGCATGAGCCCGATCTGGGTCTCCTTGAAGTTCGCCTCGACATAGATCGCCAGCGGCACCACCGACATCAGCCGGGTGCCGGCCAGCACGAACTGGCCGACCCGCACCGTTCGATCGCCGATCCGCCCGTCGACGCTGGCGCGCAGCAGCGTCGAGCCGAGATTGACGTTGGCCGCGGCGAGCTGGGCGCGCGCCGCCTCGCCCTGCGCGCGCGACTGGCCGATCTGCGCGCGCAGCGATCCCGCCCGGCGCTGCGCGATCAGCAGCGCCGCGCGCGCCCCCGCCGCCTGGTTGCGCGCCTGCTCGGCCTGGTTGGCCAGCATCGCGAGCCGCTCGCGCGTATCGGCGCCGCTCTCGGCCAGCGGCGCGTAGCGCGCGACCTCGCCCGCCGCATAGCGCGCGTTCGCCTGCGCCGTGGCAAGCTGCGCGCGGGCCTGCGTCACCGCCGCCTCCTGCTCGAGGATGTCGGCCCGCGCGGTCTGCGCGGCCGCGGTCGCGGCGTCGATCTGCGCCTGGGATTGCGCCGCCTGCGCGCGATAATCGCGCGCGTCGATGCGCAGCAGCGGCTGGCCGGCGCGCACCCGCTGGTTGTCGGTCACGAAGAGCTGGTCGACATAGCCCGACACCTTGGGCGAGACCGTGACCGCGTCGGCGCGGATATAGGCGTCGTTGGTGCCCTGGACATATTTGCCGCGCGTCTCGTAGCGCACCAGCCACAGCGTCAGCAGCAGCGCGACGACGAGCGCCAGCACCAGCAGCGCCAGCCGCACCGCCGGCCGCCGCAGCGGCGAGCGGCCGGGCTCCTCCGCCGGCGCGGCGGCCGGGACGCCGGTGTCGGTGCGTGGGTCGGTCATGGATCCTTCCGGTTGTCACCCGCCCTTGCTGCCTCGGCAAACTTATGGCAAGGCATATCATATGGCCCCACAGCTTTTTGCCGGACATCGTTCTCGCGATGCTTGACGTCGACGCCGTCGCCGACGAGCTGCGGCGTTTCTACCGCCGTTCGCACCAGCGGCTGGATCGCGTCATGCGCGAGCAGGGCGTGTCGTTCTCGCGCACCAAGCTGCTGCTGTTCGTGGAGCGCGAGGGCTTCGTCCGCTCCACCGACATCGCCGAGACGTTCGGGCATACCCCCCGCACCGTGACCGAGGCGATCGATGCGCTGGAGCGCGACGGTCTGCTGCGCCGCGATCCCGATCCGGTCGACCGCCGCGCCAAGCGGGTATCGATCACGGCGGCGGGGTCGGCCGCGGTCCGCGCCTCCGAGCCCTCGCGCCGCGCCTTCCTCGACGATGTCTTCGGCACGCTCGACGAGGGCGAGATCGATCAGCTCGCGCGCCTGCTGGGCAAGCTGAACGCCCGACTGGAAGCCCGCGACGACGCTCCGGCGGCGCGGCGGGCGGCGGGCGGCGGCGTGGTGGATCCGTCCTCCCGATCGCAGCCTCTTCCCGCTGCCGTTCTCTTTCTTCGTCATCCCCGCGAAGGCGGGGATCCCGCCGCCTGTATCGCCACGAAAGACGCTGGATCCCCGCTTTCGCGGAGATAACGAACGGGCAAGGCTGAAGCCATCCCGCTCCGGCGTGGGCGATGAACGATGGACGATGGCTGGTGGCCCCGGGGCGACTCGAACGCCCGACCTGCGGTTTAGGAAACCGTCGCTCTATCCGGCTGAGCTACGGGGCCAGGCAAGGCGAGGCGCTTATGCCGCGCCCCCCGCCCCGTCAATTGTCCTGGCCAGGCTGGCGGACGGGGAGCGGCAGCGGCATCACCGCGATGCCGTCCTCGGCGAGCGACTTCGCCTCCGCCACGCTCGCCTCGCCATGGATGGTGCGCGCCTCCGCCTCGCCGAGATGGATGGCGCGCGCCTCCATGGCGAACCGGCGGCCGACATGCTCGGAGCCGCTCAGCATCTCGGCCTGCGCCTTCGCCATCGCCCGCATCTTCGCCTTCATCTTCGCGGGGCCATCGGGCGCCGCCGCCAGCGCCACCGCCGCGCCATTGCCCTTGGCGGGCACGGCGGGCGCCATCGCCGCCTTCTCGATCCCGCCGGCGCCGCAGACCGGGCAGGAGACGAGGCCGCGCTCCTGCTGGCCGGCATAGTCCTCGCCCGATCCGAACCACGCCTCGAAGACATGGCCGGCGGGGCAGCGCAGATCGAACACGATCATCTTCCGGATCCGATCATGCCGCGATCTCGGCGGCCGGCAGCGGCCGGCGATGCGCCAGGACGGGGATGCGCGCGCGCACCGCGCCGACCGCGCCGAGATCGACATCGACCACGCGCACGCCCGCGCCCTCGCCCAGGTCGCACAGGATCGTGCCCCAGGGATCGATCGCCAGGCTGTGGCCATAGGTGGCGCGGCCGTCCGCGTGGGTGCCGCTCTGCGCGGCGGCGAACAGCCAGGCGGCATTCTCGATGGCGCGCGCGCGCAGCAGCACCTGCCAGTGCGCCGCGCCGGTCGGCACGGTGAAGGCGGCGGGCACGCTCAGCATCACCGCGCCGGCATCGGTGAGCGCGCGATAGAGCTCGGCGAAGCGCAGGTCGTAGCAGATCGACAAGCCGAGCCGGCCCCACGGCGTCTCGGCCACCACCACCCGCCCGCCCGGCGCGTAGGCGGCGGATTCGCGCCAGCTCCCGCCGCTCGCGAGATCGACGTCGAACAGGTGCAGCTTGTCATAGCGCGCGCGGATCGCGCCGGAATCGTCGATCAGGAAACCGCGGTTGACCAGCCGGCCGTCGCCGCCGGGCTCGCGCAGCGCCAGCGAGCCGAGCTGCACCCACAGCCCGAGCCGCGCCGCCGCCGCGCGCACCTGCGACAGGACATGATCCTCCGCCTCGCCGAC
Organism: uncultured Sphingomonadaceae bacterium; assembly: GCA_964245925.1. Lineage (GTDB taxonomy): Bacteria > Pseudomonadota > Alphaproteobacteria > Sphingomonadales > Sphingomonadaceae > Solisphingomonas. The sequence continues at coordinate 1,231 of CAXTPE010000077.1, read as the reverse complement.
GATATGCCGAGCCGCGCGGGCGCGGTCGCGATCGAGCAGGCCGGACATCTCGGGCGTGAAGGCGATCCGCGCGCCGCCCGCGCGCGCCCGGTCGAGCGCCGCGACGAGCCCGCCCGCGTTCTCCGCCGGATCGATGCCGGTCGTCGTCTGGATCAGCGCGGCGCGCATCGCATCGTCCTAGCCGGCGAGCAGCGCGTCGAGCCGTCCCTCGCGTTCGAGCGCGGCGAGATCGTCGGAGCCGCCGACATGGGTGCCGCCGATGAAGATCTGCGGCACGGTGCTGCGGCCGCCGGCGCGCGCCAGCATCTCGGCGCGCGGCGGGCCGCCCATGCTGATGTCGCGTTCCTCATAGATGGCGCCCTTGCCGTCGAGCAGCTTCTTGGCCCGCGTGCAGAACGGGCAGAGCATCTTCGTGTAGATCTCGATCTTCGGCATCGCGCTCATCCGTTGACGGACCGCTGACTTGTGGGTGGCCCGGCGGATTGTCAACGCAGGTCGGTGCCTCCGGCCTCGCGCACCACGCGCGCCCAGCAGACCAGGCCCGCGCTCGCGGCGCCGGCGCGGAGCAGCGCGGCGGCGCAGGCGTTGGCGGTCGCGCCGGTGGTGTAGACGTCGTCGACCAGCAGCACATGCCGCCCGGCGAGCATCGCGCGGCGCGCGGGCGGCACCGCGAAGGCGCCCCGCACCGCCCGCCCCCGCTCGTCGCGGCCGAGCCCGCGCAGCAGCGGCGTCGCCCTGGTGCGGACAAGCAGGTCGGGGACGAACGCCGCGCCGGCATGGCGGACGAGCGCGCGGGCGAGCAGCGCCGCCTGGTTGTGCCCGCGCGCCCACAGCCGCCAGCGGTGGAGCGGCACCGGCACGATCAGCATCGCGCCCGCGCCCGGCGGCAGCACGCGCGCCATCGCGCGTGCCATCGTCTCGGCGGTGCCGGCGCGGCCGCGATGCTTGAGCCGGAGCGCGACGATCCGCGCCGTGTCGCCATAGGCCACGGCGGCGCGCGCCGGCGCGCAGGCCGGCGGATCGGCGCGGCAGGCGGCGCAGCGCGCGCCCGGACCGGGATCGCGCGCGAATGGCGCGCCGCAGCCGGCGCAGGCGGGGCCGAGCAGGAAATCGAGCCCCTGCCAGCAGGCGGCGCAGAAGCGATGATCCGCCTCGACGATCGCGCCGCAGCCGGGGCAGCGCGGCGGCAGCGCGAAATCGAGCACCGTCCGGGCGAGAGAGACGGCGAGCG
>CAXTPE010000076.1:0-11943 GCA_964245925.1 uncultured Sphingomonadaceae bacterium | reverse complement strand
TGCGGGATTATGCCCGGCCGGATGGCGAGCTCGGCTATTTCTCGAAGCAGTTCCGCGTCTACGGGCGGGAGGGCGAGGCGTGCCCCTGCGGCGGCAGAGTGCTGCGCCGCACCGAAGGCGGCCGGTCGACCTTCTTCTGCGCGCGCTGCCAGCGATAGCGTGCGTGCTCATATCCCGCCGGCGCCGGATATGGAAACGCCCCGCTCCCGGGGGGGAAGGAGCGGGGCGCTGATTGGGAGGCCTGCGTCGGGGGGGGGGATCGGCTGGCCTCGGGTTGTATAATCCACGACCGGCGCGGGGGTTCCCGCGCCCTTGCAAGGCATGGCGCCGATGCGCCCGGACGTTCCGCCGGAGCGACATGTCGCATGTCCCCGTGCCGCAACGCAGCACAATCGCCTTGTCCGCCGGGAACCCGTCCCATAGCATCGGCGGCGACAGGGTCCGGGGGGATCGCGATGCTGGAGTTCACGGCCTTCACCTACACGCTGCTCGCCAGCTTCGTGCTGTCGAGCGCGCGGCGCAACGAGCGGGCGCGGCGCCCGCATGCCGCGAGGCTGGTGATGGCGGGCTGGGTGCTCCTGTCGATGTCGTTCGCGCTGGCGCTGATGCTGTCGGGCTGGGCGCTCGTCCTGGCCGCGCCGCGCTGAGGCCTCCCGGCCGATGAAGCCCGCGCCGATCCGCGTCGGCATCGGCGGCTGGACCTTCCCGCCGTGGCGCGGCGTCTTCTATCCGGAGAAGCTGCCGCATGCCCGCGAGCTCGCCCACGCCGCCGGCCGTCTCACCGCGATCGAGATCAACGCGACCTATCACGGCACGCAGAAGCCCGAGAGCTTCGCGCGATGGGCGGACGCGACGCCGGACGGCTTCGTCTTCACGGTCAAGGCATCGCGCTACGCCACCAACCGCCGGCTGCTCGCCGACGGCGCCGAATCGGTCGAGAAGTTCCTGGGGCAGGGGATCACCCGGCTCGGGCACAAGCTCGGCCCGATCCTGTGGCAGTTCATGCCAACCAAGCGCTTCGACGCGGAGGACTTCGCCGCTTTCCTGAAGCTGCTGCCCTCCGAGCGCGACGGGCTGCGGCTCCGCCACGCGCTGGAAGTGCGCCACGAGAGCTTCCGCGATCCCGCCTTCGTCGAGCTGGCGCGCGATGCCGGCGCGGCGATCGTGTTCGCCGACGGGGAGGGGCGCCCGGTCATTCCCGATGTCACCGCCGACTTCGCCTATGCCCGGCTAATGGATGCGCGCGAGGACGTGGCCACCGGCTATGACGGCGCGGCGCTCGATCGCTGGGCCGGGCTGGCGCGCGGCTGGGCGGCAGGCGAGGCGCCGGACGGGCCGCCCTGGCTGGCGCCCGCGAGGCCGGAGCCCATCGCGCGCGAGACCTTCGTCTTCTTCATCAACGGCGCCAAGGTGCGCGCGCCGGCGGCGGCCGAGGCGCTGCTCGCCCGGCTCGGGTGACCGCGCGCGGAGCGGCGGCCCGGCTTGCCGCTGGCGCCGCGCCATGCCACAGGGTCGGCCGCGACCGGAGGACAGGGTGGTGGGTGCAGGCGAGGAGCGGGCGGCGCTGGCACGGGCGCTCACCCGCGCCGGCACCGGCGATCGCGCCGCCTTCGCCGAAGTCTACCGGCGCACGTCCGCGAAGCTTTTCGGCATCTGCCTGCGTATCTCGCCCGACAGGCAGGCGGCCGAGGACGTGATGCAGGAAGTCTATGCGATCATCTGGCGGCGCGCGGGCGGCTTCGACGCCGGCCGCGCCAGCCCGATCACCTGGCTCGCCACCATCGCCCGCAACCGCGCGATCGACCGGCTGCGCGCATCGCGCCGGGCCGGGCTCACGCGCCCGATCGAGGATGCCTCCGACATCGCCGACACGCGCGCCGACGCCTTCGCGCAGCTTGTCGCGCGGCAGGACGCGGGCCGCCTCTCCGCCTGCTTGGACGAGCTCGACGAGCGCGTCGGCGGCGCGATCCGGCGCGCCTTCTGGGGCGGCGCCACCTATGCGGAGCTCGCCGAGCGCGCGTCCGTCCCGCTCGGCACGATGAAGAGCTGGGTGCGGCGCGCGCTGCTCCGGCTGCGCGACTGCCTCGAGCGATGAGCGGCGGTTCCGACATCCCGCCGCCCGACGATGTGCCGCCGGAAGACGCGCCCGACCTGCTCGCGGCGGAATATGCGCTCGGGCTGCTGGAGGGCGCCGCGCTGGTGGCGGCGGAGACCCGCGCCGAGGCCGATCCCGCCTTCGCCGGCGCGGTCGATCGCTGGGCCGAGCGGCTCGCGCCGCTGCTCGACGAGGCGCGCGAGGTTCCCGCGCCGCCGGCGCTGTGGAGCGCGGTCGAGCGCGGCATCGCCGCCGCGCCGCCGGCCGCGATCGCCGATGCGAACGTCGTCAGGCTCAGGCGCCGCGCGACGCTGTGGCGCGGCTACGGCGTCGGCGCGACGGCGGTGGCGGCCGCGCTGCTCGGCGCGATCGTTCTGCGCCCGCCGCCGCTCGTCGCGCCGCCGGCGCCGGGTCACGCGCCGGGTCACGCGCCGGGTCACGCGCCGGGTCACGCGATGGTCGCGACGCTTGCCGGCGCGGCGGGCGCGGCGGCGATGATGGCGAGCTTCGATCCGGCGGAGCGGAGCCTCACCTTCGCGCCCGGCAGCATGCCGCCGCTGCCGGGCGGACGGGCGCGCGAGCTCTGGCTCATCCCCGCCGGCGGCGCGCCGCGCTCGCTTGGCGTGATGCCGGCCGGGCCGGCGCGGATGGCGATGCCGCCGCGCCTCGCCGCCATGGTGGACGCGCGCGCGACGCTCGCCGTCTCGGTCGAGCCCGCCGGCGGATCGCCGACCGGCGCGCCGACCGGGCCGGTGGTGGCGTCCGGCAAATTCGTCCTGGTCTGAGCCCGGGCTGCATCCGCGCGCCGCGCGGCGCGTAGCTCCCGTGTCGCCGCACGGACCGCGGCGGCGCTTCGGGAGACGATGATGAAGAGCTTCAGCATGCGCGCCGCCGGCGTGGCGCTTGCGATCGCGGTTTCGACGGCGGGCGGCCTGGCGATCGCCAACCCGATGGTCGGCGGCGCCGCGATGTATCCGACCAGGGACATCGTCGACAATGCCGTCAACTCGAAGGACCACACCACGCTGGTCGCCGCCGTGCAGGCCGCCGGCCTCGTCGACACGCTGAAGGGCCCGGGGCCGTTCACCGTCTTCGCGCCGACCGACGAGGCGTTCGCCAAGCTCCCGGCCGGCACGGTCGACACGCTGGTGAAGCCCGAGAACAAGGCGCAGCTCACCCAGATCCTCACCTATCATGTCGTCCCCGGGCGCCTCACCTCGAAGGACATCGAGAAGATGGCGGTGGCGAGCGGCGGCACGGCGACGCTCACCACCGTCGAGGGCGAGCCGCTCACCGTCAGCAAGAGGGGCGGCAAGCTCGTGGTGACCGACGCCAAGGGCGGCACGTCGACGATCACGATTCCCAACGTCATCCAGTCGAACGGCGTGATCCACGTCGTCGACACGGTGCTGATGCCCTAGGCTCCGGCTCCGGCGATCCCGCTCCCCCCGTTCGTGTCGGGCGGGGGGAGCGGAATCGCCTACAGCAAGCCCAGCGCGCGCATGCTGCTGTGGCCGCCCGATCCGATGATGACATGATCGTGCACCGCGACGCCGAGCGCGCGGCCGGCCTCGACGATCTCGCGGGTCAGCGCGATGTCCTGCCGGCTGGGCGCGGGATCGCCGCTCGGATGGTTGTGGACGAGGACGATCGCGGTCGAGCCGAGATCCAGCGCGCGGCGCAGCACCTCGCGGACATGGACCGCCGCCTCGCCGACGGTGCCTTCCGCGATCAGCTCGTCGCGCAGCAGCCGGTTCCTGGCGTCGAGATGCAGCACCCGCACCCGCTCGATGGCGAGGTGCGCCATGTCGGCGCGCAGATAATCGAGCAGCGACTGCCAGCCGGCGAGCACCGGCGCGACGCTCGCCTCGATCCGTAGCATCCTGAGCGCGGCCGCCCGCACCACCTTGAGCGCCGCGACGCTGGGCTCGCTGAGGCCACCGAGCCTCGCCAGCGCCTCCGGCTCGGCGGCGAGCACCCCCGGCAGGCTCTTGAACTCGCGCAGCAGGCGTCGGGCCAGCGGCTTGGTGTCGCGGCGCGGGATCGCGAGCGCCAGCAGATATTCGACCAGCTCGTGATCGAGCAGCGCCTCGCCGCCCTGTTCGAGGATGCGCTTGCGCAGCCGGGCGCGATGGCCGGCGGCGTCGGGGGGCGGTGCGGGGGCGGCCATGGCGCGATGCTACCCCAATCCATCGCGGCGCGGGAGCCGCTCGGTTGACGCGCCGGCTCCCGGCGGGCGACATGGCGGCGATGGCATCGACGATCGACACCGCCGCACCGCCGGCCCGCCGGCGCCGGCGGGCCGCGCGCCGCGCGGGGTTCGGGCTGGCGGCGCTGATCGCCGGCGGCCTCGCGATCGTCTGGCTCGACCGGCGGCCGATCGCGATCCGCTTCATCGATCGCGAGCTGCGCGCGCGCGGCGTGCCGGCGCGGTACCGCATCGTCGCGATCGGCCCGGGCGAGCAGCGCATCGCCGATCTCGTGCTCGGCGATCCCGCCGCGCCCGATCTGGTCGTGCGGAGCGCCACCCTCTATCTGCGCTACGGCCTGCGCGGCCCGGTGCTGGCCGGGATCGCCGCCGACGGCGTCCGGCTGCGCGGACGGATCGAGCGCGGTCGGCTGCGGCTGGGCGCGATCGACCGGCTGCTGCCCCCGCCATCGAACGCGCCGTTCGCGCTGCCGGACCTCGACGTGACGCTCGCCGACACGCGGATGCGGCTGGAGACGCCGGCGGGCGCGGTCGGGCTGGCGCTGGCGGGCGAGGGCAATCTGGCGAGCGGGTTCGCCGGCCGGCTCGCGGCGGTGGCGCCCGGCCTCGCGCTCGGCGGCTGCATCGCGCGGGCGCCCGCCGCCGATGTCGCCATCCGGACGAACCGCGGACGGCCCGCGCTGGCCGGGCCGCTGCGCGTGGCGGCGCTCGACTGCCGCGGCTTGCGCACCGGCCCGGCGCGCGCCGACATCGCCGTCGCGTTCGCCGGGGCACTGGCGGGCTGGGACGGATCGGCGCGGATCGGCGCGTCCGATCTGGCCGCGCGCGGGATCGCGCTGGCCGGCCTCGACGCGCGGCTCGGCTTCGCCGGCGATGCGGGACGCACGACCGGCCGCATCGATGCGAGCGGCGTCGTGCTCGCCGCCGGCGGCGCGCGGGCGGCGCGGGCGTCTGTCGGCGGCACCTATGAAGCGGGGCGGACACCGGCGTTCGCGGGCGATGTCGGGCTGGGCGGGGTAGCGCTCGGGCCGGCGGCGACCGACGCGCTCGGGCGCGCCGCGCGATCGGCGGCCGCGACGCCGGCCGGGCCGCTGCTCGCCGCCCTGGCCGCCGCCGCCGCGCGCGCGGCGCGCGATGCCGATGCGCGCGCGACGCTCGATTATCGCGGCGGCGTGGCGCGGGTCGGCGCCGCCGCGATCGACAGCGCGAGCGGCGCGCGCCTCCGCTTCGCCGGCGGATCGCTCGATTATGCCCCGGCGACCGCGAGGCTGCGCGTCTCCGGCACGATCGACTCGCGCGGCGGCGGCTTGCCGGAGGGCCGCGTCCTGCTGCGCCGGTCCGCCGTGGGCGGCATCGAGGGCCTGGCGAGCTTCGCGCCCTATGCCGCCGGCGGCGCGCGCCTGGCGCTGGCGCCGGTGGCGTTCGCCGCGAGCCGGCGTGGCGCCCGCTTCTCGACGCGGCTGACGCTCGACGGTCCGCTCGCCGGCGGTCGGATCGAGGGGTTGACCGCGCCGCTTGCCGGCACGTTCCGCCCCGATGGCGGCTTCACGCTCGATCCCGGCTGCGTCCCCATCGGCTTCGGCATGCTCGCGATCGCCGGCACCCGCTTCGATCCGGCGGTGCTGCGCGCCTGCCCGACGACCGGGGCGAGCCTGATCGCTTCGGGACGGCTCGGCGCGCGGATCGATCGGCCCGCGCTCGGCGGGCGCGCCGGCGGAACGCCGCTGTCGATCGCGGCGGACGGCATCGATGTCGGCGCGGCGGGCTTCTCGGCGCGTGGTGTCGCGGTGCGGCTCGGCCCGGCCGATCGCCGGACCCGCCTCGATCTCGCGACGCTCGACGGCGCGTCCGGGCCGCGCGGGCTCGGCGGCGGCTTCGCGGGCGGGGCCGGGCAGATCGGCGCGGTGCCGCTGCTCTTCGCCGATGCCGCCGGGCGCTGGACGCTCGCCGGCGCGGTGCTCGCGCTGGCGGGGCGGCTGACGCTCGGCGATGCGCAGGCGGCCGCCCCGCGCTTCCAGCCGCTCGTCGCCGAGGATGTCGCGCTCGTGCTCAGGGGCGGCGTCATCCGCGCCACCGGCACGCTCCGCCAGCCGAAGACGCGCGACGACATCGCCGGCGTGACGATCGCCCATGATCTCGGCGCCGGTTCCGGCGAGGCGCTGCTGAGCGTGCGCGGCATCGCCTTCACCCCCCTGCTCCAGCCGGAGGCGCTGACGCGGCTCACGCTCGGGCTGATCGCCGACGTGCGCGGCACCATTGCCGGCGACGGGATCGTCCGCTGGTCGCCCGCCGGCGTGACGAGCAGCGGCGACTTCACGACCGGCGGGATCGATCTCGCCGCCGCCTTCGGGCCGGTAAAGGGCATCAGGGGCCAGATCCACTTCAGCGACCTGCTCGCGCTGGAGACCCCGCCGGGGCAGACCGCCACCATCGCCGAGGCCAACCCCGGCGTCGCGGTGACCGACGGCACGGTGCGCTACCGGCTGCTGGCCGGGCAGCGCGTCCAGGTCGAGAGCGGGCATTGGCCGTTCGCCGGCGGCGCGCTGGTGCTGCGCCCGACCGTCATGGACTTCAGCCGCGACGTCGATCGCCACCTCACCTTCGCGGTCGAATCGCTCGATGCCGCGAGATTCATCGAGCAGCTCGCGCTCCCCAACATCGCGGCGACCGGCACGTTCGACGGGGTCATGCCGATGATCTTCGATGCCCGCGGCGGCAGGATCGAGGGCGGGCATCTGGTGGTGCGGCCGGGCGGCGGCACGCTCGCCTATGTCGGCGAGATCGGCAAGGCGCGGCTCGGCGTGTACGGCAAGCTGGCGTTCGACGCGCTGAAGTCGATCCGCTACCAGCATCTGTCGATCGATCTCGACGGACGGCTGGACGGCGAGCTCGTCAGCCGGGTCGGTTTCAACGGTGTCAACCAGCAGCCGCTCACCAGCGGCACGCCGTTCACGAAGACGCTCCGGAAGCTGCCGTTCACCTTCAACATCACGCTGCGCGCGCCGTTCCGCGGCCTGATGGGCTCGGCGCGCGATTTCATCGATCCCGGCGCGCTCGTCCGCGACTCGCTCGCGACCAGGGCGCCCGCCCCCGTTCAGCCGCCATCAAGCGAGACCAGCCCATGACCTGCGCGGGATTGACGACGAGACGAGGCGGTGCGACCCGGTCGGGCATGAAGATGGCGGTGATATTCGGCGCGCTCGGTCTTACGGCCTGCGTGAACGTCAAGGCGCCGGACAAGCCGATCGAGATCAACCTCAACATCAACGTCAAGCAGGAGGTGATCGTGAGCCTGCGCGACGACGTGAAGAATCTCGCGCAGCAATATCCGGGAGTATTCTGATGAGGCACCTGAGCATCGCGCTCGCCGCCGCCGCGCTCGCCGCCGCGTCGGGCACCCTCCACGCCCAGTCCGCCGAGGATCCGGCGATCGCGGCGGCGCGCGCCGGAGGCTCGGTCGGCGAGCAGGCGGACGGCTATCTCGGCATCGCGCGCGGATCGACGCCGGCGCTCAAGTCGGCGGTCGATGCGATCAACATCAAGCGCCGCGCGATCTACACCGATCTCGCCGCCAAGCGCGGCGTGACGGTGCAGGACGTCGGCGTCGCGCGCGGCTGCGAGCAGCTCGCCCAGCGGGTGCAGCCGGGGCAGGCCTACAAGCTGCTCGACGGCGGCTGGCAGGTGCGCGGGCCGAGCCCGATCCAGCTCCCGGGCTACTGCAAGAGCTGAAGCCAGGCCGGATACCGTCATCCGTTCGCCACGAGCGACGTCGAGGGGCACGCGCCGCCCTTGGCCGCGCGTCGACCGCGCTCGGCACGAACGGGGGAGGGGAGAGTGCCGGAGGGGCTTGCGTCACCCCACCCCGAAGCGCGTCCGCCACTTCGGCTTCAGCGCCCCCGCGCGAGCGCGGGGCAGGTGTCGACCGCGTCGGTCGAGCCTTTCGGGACCGGCCTTCCCCTGCGCCTGCCGCGCTCGGCGTCCAGCGCCGGGGTGGCGCCCGCGATCGACCAGCGCTTCGCATAGGCGTGCCGGTTGAACGGATCGTCGCTGGACCTCGCCGCTTCGGCATCCTCCGGCGCGCCGATCCAAGCACCGTCACCCATGCGAAAGCAAGATGATGGCGCCGCATCGGCCGCGCGGCGCGGTTGACTTGGCCCACCCCCTTTCATAAGGGGGCCGCGCCAAAGCGGGGTCGCCCGCCGCATGGGTCGCGACCGGACGAGGGGAGCGGCGCATGACGGAGGACGAACCCGGGCAAGGCGCGGATGCCCAGGCGGATGTGCGGCTCACGGCGCTCGATGCGCGGCTGGGCGCGGCGCAGCAGGCCGAGGCGGCCAGGACGGGCGGCGGCGCTCTGGGCAAGCCCGGCAAGGGCTATTCCCAGGGCAGCCGCGTGCTCTACGAGCTGATCGCCGGGCCGGCTGGCGGCGCGCTGATCGGCTTCGCGCTGGATCATTGGCTGGGCACGTCGCCCTGGCTCCTGCTGGTGCTGCTGTTCGGCGGAATAGCGGTGGCCTTCAGGAACATCATTCGGATCGCGGGGCAGGGTGCTGAGTGATCCGCCCGGCGCCCGCACAGGGGATTGAGGACAGGTGGCAGCGGACGCAGTCAGGATCGACCCGATGCACCAGTTCCACGTCGCGCCGCTGTTCGGCACGCAGGGCTGGGAGATCGCCGGCCGGAGCATCGCCTTCACCAACTCGGCGCTGTTCATGTTCATCACGCTGGGGCTGCTCTGGCTGTTCATGCTCGGCGGCATGAAGCGCGAGCTCGTGCCCGGCCGCTGGCAGGCCGCGGTGGAGGGCGCGACCGGCTTCATCACCGGCATGCTGCGCGCCAACGTCGGGCCGGAGGGGCGCAGGTTCGCGCCCTATCTCTTCTCGCTGTTCATGTTCGTGCTGATCGGCAACATGCTGAGCCTGGTGCCGACCGGCATCGTTCCCGGCGGCCAGCCGTTCGCCTTCACCAGCCACATCTCGATCACCGCGATCCTCGCCATCGCCAGCTTCGCCATCGTCCTGATCGTCGGCTTCGGGCGGCACGGCTTCCATTTCTTCTCGCTGTTCGTGCCGCACGGGACGCCCTGGTACATCGCGATCCTCGTCACGCCGATCGAGCTGCTGTCGTTCCTCGTGCGCCCGTTCAGCCTGGGGCTGCGGCTGTTCGTGGCGATGACGGCGGGGCACATCCTGCTCGACGTGTTCGCGAGCTTCATCGTCCAGGGGCTCAACAGCGGCACCGCGATCGGGCCGGTCGTGAGCCTGCTGAGCTTCCTGATGATCGTCGGCGTCAACGCGCTGGAGCTGCTGGTCTGCGCGATCCAGGCCTATGTCTTCGCGCTGCTGACATCGCTCTACATCAACGACGCGGTGAACCTGCACTGACATCACCGCACCACCGCTTACGGAAAGAAGGAACAGGATATGGATTACGCATCTGCCAAGGTCATCGGCGCGGGCCTCGCCGCGATCGGCATCGGTCTGTCGGCGCTCGGCGTCGGCAACGTCTTCGGCTCGTTCCTCGAGAGCGCGCTGCGCAATCCGGCGGCCGCCGACGGCCAGCAGGGCCGGCTGTTCATCGGCTTCGCCGCGGCCGAGCTGCTTGGCCTGATCGCGTTCACCGTCGCGATCCTGATCCTCTTCGTCGTCTGACCCTGTGGACCGGCGGACGGCGCGGGCATCGCGTCCGCGCCGTCCGCCGTTCGGGATAGCGCATGCCCCAGATCAACCAGCTCGCCGAAATCTACGCCTCGCAGCTCTTCTGGCTGATCGTGGCGTTCGGGATCACGCTCGTCTTCATCGGCTACGGCATGATGCCGAAGATCGAGGCGACGGTGGAAAGCCGCGATCGCCGGATCGCGGACGACCTCGCCGCCGCCGACCGGGCGCGCAAGGCCTCGGACGCGACCGAGGCGGCCTACCGCGCCCGGATGAACGAGGCGCGTGGCGTCGCGGCCAGGGCGGCGCAGGACGCCAGGGCCGCCGCCGCGGCCGAGACCGAGGCGAAGGTGAAGGCGGCCGATGCCGTCGATGCCGGCCGGCTCGCCGAGGCCGAGGCGCGGATCGGGCGCCAGGCGGCGGACGCGATGGCGGCGATCGAGGCGGTCGCGGCGGAGGCGGCGCGGGACATCGTGCGGCGGCTCTCCGGCATGAGCGTCGATCCGGCGGCGGCCGATGCGGCGGTGAAGACCGCGCTCGCGGCGGAGGCCTGACATGACGACCCACGGCACGGCCACGGTGGCCGGCGAGCCCGCGCATGCCGAGGCCAAGGCGTTCGGCCTGCTCGACGCGCCGTTCTTCGTCGCCGCCTCGATGCTCGCGGTGATCGCGATCCTGCTCTGGAAGCGGGTGCCCGCCGTCGTCGGCGGCGCGCTCGATCGGAAGATCGCCGCGATCCGCGCCCAGCTCGACGAGGCGAAGGCGCTGCGGGCCGAGGCCGAGGCGCTCAAGGCCGAATATGAGGCGAAGTCCGCCGCCGCCGCCGGCGAGGCCGACGCGATCCGCGCGCAGGCGATGCGGGAGGCGGACGCCTTGCTCGCCCAGGCGCGCGGCGATGCCGATGCGCTGGTCGAGCGGCGCGCCAAGATGGCCGAGGACAAGATCGGCGCGGCCGAACGCCAGGCGCTCGCCGATGTCCGCGCCAGGGCCGCGCGCGCCGCCACCGCCGCCGCCGCCGCGCTGATCGCGAGCGGCCATGGCGCGGATGCCGACAAGGCGCTGGTCGACCGGACGATCGCCCGGCTGAACTGAGTCGCCAAGGCCCTCTCCCGTGGGGAGAGGGTCGGGTGAGGGGTTCCGCGCTCTCGATGGCGCCCGCCCCCTCATCCTTCCTCTCCCCCACGGGAGAGGGACTAGCTCAGGAACGCCACCAGCGCGTCCGGATGGATGGCGAGCGCCTCGAAGCCGGCGACGAGGAACAGCAGCCCGCCCGCCGCCGCCGCCCAGCCGACCGCGAGCAGCCCGAAGCTCTCGATCAGCGCCGCGATCGCGGTCGCCGCCAGCGCGATCGAGAAGCAGCCGTCCGAGAGGTCGAACTGGTCGTCGCGGCGGCCCTGCCGATCATAGTCGGCCTGCGCGGCGAGCGCCCGCGCCCTCAGCCCCTTCGCCTCGCCCGCATAACGCTTCGCGCCATCGCGCGATGCCGCCGCCGCCGGCGTGGCGCCCATCAGCGTCGCGGCGACGTCCTGTACGTGCCCCTTGATGCGCGTCGCCTGATATTCGCCCCACAGGTCGATCTTCGCCGCCTGGTCGGCCTGCATGGCCTGGACGATATTGTCGTCCTTGATCTTGCCGATCGCCATCGCGACGCTGAGCGCCACCACCGTGACCGCCACCATGCGGTTGAGGCGCCTGCCGGTGCTTTCCGGCGGGTCGGGTCGGTCGGCCATGCGCTTCCCATCGGAACATCGGAGCATCGGAGGGTCTCTAGGCGGCGCGTCGCGCGATGTGGCGTGACAAAGCGGTCATCCCCGGTGGCGCGCGGGCGCGGCGACTCCTAGATCGGGGCCGTGACCGAGACGCCGACCACCACCGATCGCTTCAACGAGGAAGCCTCCGCCGACACGGTGCGCGGCGAGGGCGCGCTGCCCGATCTGGAGACCGGCGTCGCCGCGATCCGCAACGTGCTCAAGACGCTGCCG
>CAXTPE010000075.1:0-12063 GCA_964245925.1 uncultured Sphingomonadaceae bacterium | reverse complement strand
ATGGTCTATCGCGAGATCCGCCAGGGGCTGATCGACATGGAGGCGATGTTCGGCCTGATCGATACCGACGAGGAGGTGAAGGACATGCCCGGCGCGCCGCCGCTCGCGGTTCGCGCCGGGCATGTCCGCTTCGAGGGCGTGCGCTTCGGCTACGACGCCGATCGCACCATCCTCCACGGCATCGATCTCGACGTGCCGGCCGGCAGCACGGTGGCGATCGTCGGGCCGTCGGGCGCCGGCAAGTCGACCTTCGCGCGGCTGCTCTACCGCTTCTACGATCTGAACGCCGGCCGCATCACCATCGACGGGCAGGACATCGCCCGGGTGACGCAGACCAGCCTGCGCCGCGCGATCGGCATCGTGCCGCAGGACACGGTGCTGTTCAACGACACGATCGGCTACAACATCGGCTACGGCCGGAACGACGCGCTGCCCGAGGACATCGCCGGGGCGGCGAAGGGCGCCGCGATCGATGGCTTCATCGCCTCGACGCCCAGGGGCTATGCGACGCCGGTCGGCGAGCGCGGGCTGAAGCTCTCGGGCGGCGAGAAGCAGCGCGTCGCGATCGCGCGGACGCTGCTCAAGGATCCGCCGATCCTGATCCTCGACGAGGCGACCAGCGCGCTCGACAGCCGCACCGAGGCCGGTATCCAGGCGACGCTGCGCGCGGTCTCGGCCAGGCGCACCACGCTCACCATCGCGCACCGGCTCTCCACCATCGTCGATGCCGATCAGATCGTCGTGCTGGAGGCGGGGCGGATCGCCGAGCGCGGCACGCATGCCGCGCTGCTCCAGGCGGGCGGGCTCTATGCCGAGATGTGGGAACGCCAGCAGGCCGAGCAGGAGGAAGCGCTCGCCGCCGAATAGCCGGCGGTTCCGCCGGGCGGGCGGATCGTCTAACGCGGCCGCATGCCGCAGCGCGCACCCCTCGACGTCCTCCGCGAGACCTTCGGCTTCGCAGGGTTTCGCGGCGCGCAGGACCAGGTGATCGCGCGCGTGTTGGCGGGCCGCGACACGCTGGCGGTGATGCCGACCGGCGCCGGCAAGTCGCTGTGCTACCAGCTTCCCGCGCTGGCGCTTCGGCGGCCGGCGCTGGTGATCTCGCCGCTGATCGCGCTGATGCACGATCAGGTCCGCTCCGCCACCGCGCTCGGCCTGCGCGCCGCCGCGCTCTCCTCGGCCGACGAGGACGGGCCGGCGGTGATCCGGCGGTTCCGGGACGGCGGGCTCGACCTGCTCTATGCGGCGCCCGAGCGCGCCAGCGGGGGCGCCTTCCGCGAGCTGATCGCGGCGGTGCCGCTCTCGCTCGTGGCGATCGACGAGGCGCATTGCGTCTCCGAATGGGGTCATGACTTCCGGCCGGACTATCGCCTGCTGCGCCCGCTGCTCGACGCGCTGGCCGGCGTCCCCCGGCTCGCGCTCACCGCCACCGCCGACGCGCACACCCGCGCCGACATCCTGACGCAGCTCGGCATCGCCGTGGAGGGGCTGATCGTCGCGGGGTTCGACCGCCCCAACATCCGCTACGGCATCTCGCCCCGCGACGGGCTGCCGGCGCAGCTCGCGGCGCTGCTGGCCGAGCATCCCGGCCCCGGCATCGTCTACGCGCCGACCCGCGACGCGACCGAGCGGCTCGCCGGGCAGCTCGGCAGGGCGGGCCGCCCGGTGCGCGCCTATCATGCCGGGCTGGACCCCGCCGTGCGCGCGAGGAACCAGCGCGATTTCGTCGCGTCCGAGGAGATGGTGATGGTCGCCACCATCGCCTTCGGCATGGGCATCGACAAGCCCGACGTCCGCTTCGTGGCGCATGCCGGGCTGCCGAAATCGATCGAGGGCTATTATCAGGAGACCGGCCGCGCCGGCCGCGACGGCGAGCCCGCCGAGGCGCATCTGTTCTGGGGCGCCGAGGATTTCGCGCGCGCGCGGCGCCGCGTCGAGGAACTGGAGGAGAGTCGCCGGGCGGGCGAGCGGACGCGGCTGGCGAGCCTCGCGCATCTCGTCGAGACGGCGGCGTGCCGGCGCGCGGTGCTGCTGCGCCACTTCGGCGAGACGCCGCCGCCCCGCTGCGGCAATTGCGACAATTGCCTCAGCCCGCCCTCGGCGCTGAACGTCACCGAGGTGGCGCGCAAGCTGCTCTCCGCCGCGTTCAGGACGGAGATGCGCTTCGGCGTCGGCCACCTGCTCGACGTGCTCGGCGGGCGCGATACCGAGAAGGTGCGCGCGATGGGGCATGAGCGATTGTCGGTGTTCGGCATCGCCGGCGCCGACGAGCTCGCGCTGGTGAAGCCGGTCGCGCGCGCGCTGATCGCGCGCGACGCGCTGCGCGCGGACGAATATGGCGGGCTCTCCTTCGGCCCGGCGGCGCGGCCGATCCTCAAGGGCGAGGAGGAGGTCGCGCTCGTCCTGCCGCCCGGGCGCGAGCGGCGGCGCAGGCGCGCGACGGAGGCGGCCGAGCATCCGCACGATCCGCTGTTCGAGGCGCTGCGCGCCGCCCGGCGCGAGATCGCCAGGGAGCGCGGCGTGCCGCCCTATGTGGTGTTCCACGATTCGACGCTGCGCGAGATGGCGGCGCTGCGCCCGGCGACGCTCGGCGCGCTGGCGGCGGTGAGCGGCGTCGGCCAGGCCAAGCGCGAGGCCTATGGCGAGGCGTTCCTAGCGGTGCTGCGCGGCTGGCGCGACTGATGGCCTTGACGAAGGAGACACCCATGTTCCGCAAGCTCGACGACAGCATCTCGGTGGCGGGCCAGATCGCGCCCGGCGACATCGCGGAGGCGGCGCGGCGGGGCTTCGCGATGATTATCAACAACCGCCCCGACGACGAGCAGCCTGGCCAGCCCGCGTCCGCCGGGATGGCGCGCGCGGCGGCGGCGCACGGCCTCGCCTATGCCGCCATCCCGATCAGCCACGCCGGCTTCACGCCCGCGCAGGTGGACGCGATGCGCCACGCGCTGGCGGCGGCGACCGGGCCGGTGCTCGCCTTCTGCCGTTCCGGCACGCGATCGACCTTCGTCTGGGCGCTCGCCCGCGCCGCCGCCGGCGAGGACGGCGACGCGCTGGCGGAGAAGGCGGCGGGCGCGGGCTACGACCTCGCGCCGATCCGGGGGCTGATGCAGACCTTCGCGCCGTGATGTCCCGCGCGTCTAGCGCAGCGAATCGATCACCGCGCCGACGATGTCGGGCGATGGCCCGCTCAGGTTCGAGGCCGGGCGGGCCTCGGCGATCTGGCGGCGGGCGTCCGGATCGGGCGTGCCGTAGATGAAGCCGAAGGTGGCATAGGTGCCGCCGCCGAGACCGCCGACCGAATCATACCAGACCCGCACCATGCTCCAGTCGTTGCCGGCCGAGACGTCGACCAGCGTCACGTC
This sequence comes from uncultured Sphingomonadaceae bacterium, assembly GCA_964245925.1. Lineage (GTDB taxonomy): Bacteria > Pseudomonadota > Alphaproteobacteria > Sphingomonadales > Sphingomonadaceae > Solisphingomonas. The sequence goes on along the minus strand of CAXTPE010000075.1, from coordinate 8,698 downwards.
GCGCTCGACATTGCCGCGATGCCCCTCGATCGTCGACCAGTTGGAATGCGTCACCATCGCGATGCGGTTGCTGATGACGCGGCTGATGACCGCGACATGGCCGAGCTTCATCCGCCCCGTCGGCCGGAACACGAGCACCGCCGCGACCCGCGGCCGGCCGCCGCGCTCGTAGCGGCCCGCGGCCTGGTTCCACCAGGTCCACGCGTCGCCATAGAGCTGCACGCCCGACATGCGGCGCGCGAACGGCACGCATTCGCCGCCCGTCTCGAGCTGGGCGCCGGCCGGCGCCATCGCGGCGCCGAGCAGGAACATGCCCAGCAACACCCTGGTCCCACGCTGCATGACGGCTCCCTACACAGCCGCCCCCCACGCCGCCGATGTGGCGCACGCGGGCTTGAGATTCGGTGACGGGACAAGGTTTCCGACTTGTTTCCGCGGGGCCGCGCCGCGATGGTCGCGCCCGGCGGGGGAGAGCGCGGCATGGCGGACGGGATGACGGGCGATGCGCCGGCCGGGCGCGCCGGCGAACCCACGCCGCGCGGACGCGAACTCACGCCGCGCGCGCTGGCGCTCGGCATCGCCATCACCCTCGTGTTCACCGCCGCCAACGTCTATCTCGGCCTCAAGGTCGGCCTCACCTTCGCGACCTCGATCCCCGCCGCGGTGATCTCGATGGCGCTGCTGCGGTTCGCCCGGGGCAGCAGCATCTTCGAGAACAACATCGTCCAGACGGTGGCGTCGGCCGCCGGCGCGATGGCGTCGATCATCTTCATCCTGCCGGGGCTGGTGCTGTGCGGCTGGTGGCGGGGCTTCGCCTTCTGGCCGACCTTCCTGCTCTGCGCGACGGGCGGCATGATCGGCGTGCTCGTCTCGGTGCCGCTGCGCCGCGTGCTGGTGACGGGATCGGACCTGCCCTATCCCGAGGGCGTCGCGGCGGCCGAGGTGCTCAGGGTCGGCAGCGGCACGGCGGACGGCGCGGCGGAGAACCGGCTCGGGCTGATCGCCGTCACCGTCGGCGGCATCGCGGCCGCCGGCTTCTCGCTGCTCTGCGCGAGCCGACTCGCGCTCCAGGATCTCCAGCGCTGGTTCCGCATCGGCGGCACCGACGCCGCCTCCGGCCTCTCCGCCGGGCTCTATTTCGCGATGATCGGCGCGGGCCATCTCGTCGGGCTCCCCGTCGGCCTCGCGCTGCTGACCGGCGCGGTGATCGCGTTCGGGATCGCGACCCCGCTGCTCACCTGGCTGCACCCCGTCGCCGGTGCTGCCGACATCGTCGCGCGCGACGTCTGGGTGCACCAGGTGCGCTTCATCGGCGCGGGGATGATCGGCGTGGCGGCGCTGTGGACGCTGGCGACGCTGCTCAAGCCGCTGCGCAGCGGGCTCGATCAGGCGCTGGCGGCGGCGCGCGCGCGGCGCCGCGCCGAGACGCTCGCGATCGAGGAGCGGGATATTCCGATCGGGCTCGTGGCCCTGGGGACGCTCGCGCTGATGGCGCCGGTCTGCTGGCTGCTGTGGCGCTTCCTGGGCGACGGCCCGCTCGCGCCGCTGGCGCTGCCGATCACGGCGGGCGCGGCGCTGTTCGTGCTGCTCGCCTCCGGGCTGCTGAGCGCGGTGTGCGGCTATATGGCGGGGCTGATCGGCTCGTCGAACAGCCCGCTCTCGGGGCTGTGCATCCTCGGCGTCCTGGCCGGCGCGCTGCTGCTGGCGCTGTTCGTGCCGCCGGGCGCGGGCGGGGCGGCGACGCCGCAACTCGTCGCCTTCGCGCTCTTCGCCACCGCGATCGTCACCGCGGCGGCGACCATCGCCAACGACAATCTCCAGGATCTGAAGACCGGCGAGCTGATCGGCGCGACGCCGTGGAAGCAGCAGGTCGCGCTGCTGGTCGGCACGGTGGCGGGATCGGCGATGATCGCGCCGGTGCTGGCGCTGCTGGAGCGCGCCTACGGCTTCTCGGGCGAGCCGGGACCGGCCCGCGCCGCCGCGCTGGCGGCGCCGCAGGCCAATCTGCTGACCGCGCTCGCCAAGGGCGTGCTCGGCGCGAACCTCGACTGGAGCCTGATCGGCATCGGCGGGCTGATCGGCGTCGGCCTGGTCCTGCTCGACGCGGCGCTGCGGCGGGCCGGCAAGGGCCGGCTGCCGCCGCTGGCGGTCGGCATCGGCATCTACCTGCCGATGTCGGCGACGCTGGCGGTGACGATCGGCGCGATCATCGGCCGCCGTTTCGAGGCGCGCCACCCCGACGAGACGACGCGGCGCGCGGGCGTGCTGCTCGCCTCGGGCTTCATCGTCGGCGAGAGCCTGTTCGGCGTGGCGCTGGCGGGCCTGATCGTGGCGACCGGCAGCGACGCCCCGCTCGCGCTGGTCGGCGACGGCTTCGCGGGGCCGGCGATGGCGATCGGCCCGCTGGTGTTCGCGGGGCTGCTGGCGGTGCTGTACCGCTGGGTGGCGGTAGCGGCGGCGAAGCTGCGGGCGGCTTAGGGCGTTTTCCGAGCCAGCAGGTGATTCCCCCCTGTTTCGAAAACGCCCTAGTGAAAATCCCGCGACGCCGGCAGCACCCGCATGTCCCTCGGGTGCCGCCGTCCGGAGCTGCGCGATCGCGTCTCGCCGGCCATGTCCTCGGAGAGCTCGCGCAGCGCGCCGGACCAGTCGTCGAGGCGGTCGACGACGAGGTGGGTCACCCCGTCCGAGCGCTGGACGCGGCCGTGCGCGAGCAGCATCCGCGCGCCCATCGCCTGCGGGCGGTACTCCGCGAAGACCTTCTGCCAGAGTATGAGATTGGCGATTCCGGTCTCGTCCTCGATCGTCAGGAACACCACGCCCCTGGCCGAGCCCGGCTGCTGGCGGACCAGCACGACGCCGCCCGCGCGCACCCGCCGGCCGTCCCCGACATCCCCCAGCCGGTCGCAGCGCACCGCGCCCGCCCGCTCCAGCGCGCCGCGCAGGAAGGCGCACGGATGCCCCTTCAGCGAGAGCCGGATGGTCTGATAGTCGCTCACCACCTCCTCGCCGGCGCGTGACGGCGGCAGCGCGAGCGGGGGCGCGCCGTCCGCCTCCTCCAGGCCCATCGCCGCGAACAGCGGCGCGGACGACAGGCGCGGCAGCCCCTCCGCCGCCCACACCCCCTGGCGCCGGTCGAGATCGAGCGAGCCGAGCGCATCCGCCGCCGCCAGCCTGTCGAGCGCCGTGGCCGGCACCGCCGCGCGCCGCTTGAGCCCGGCGAGCGACAGGAACGGACCTTGCCGGCGCGCCGCCACGATCGCCTCGGCCCAGGGCTCGCGGAAGCCGCCGATGAGCCGCAGCCCCAGCCGGAGCGCGCGCCGCCGCCGCCCGCCGCGCCGCTCCAGCGTGCAGTCCCAGTCGCTCGCGTTGACGTCGGGGTGGCGCACCTCGATGCCGTGCTGGCGCGCGTCGCGGACGATCTGCGCGGGCGCGTAGAAGCCCATCGGCTGGCTGTTGAGCAGCGCGGCCGCGAACACGTCCGGCGCGAACCATTTGAGCCAGGAGGACGCATAGACGAGGTGCGCGAACGAGACCGCGTGGCTCTCGGGGAAGCCATATTCGCCGAAGCCCTTGATCTGCTCGAAGCAGTTGTTGGCGAAGACGGGATCATAGCCGCGCGCGATCATGCGATCGACCATGCGCCGCTCCAGCGCGCCGATCGTGCCGACGTTGCGGAAGGTCGCCATCGCGCGGCGGAGCTGGTTGGCCTCCGCGCCCGAGAATTTGGCGGCGTCCATCGCGATCCGCATCGCCTGCTCCTGGAACAGCGGCACGCCCAGGGTCTTGCCGAGGATGTTCTCGAGCTCGTCGGGCGGGCCGTGCTCGGGCGCGGGCTTCGGGAAGTCGATCGCGAAGCCGGCGCCCTCCTCGCGCCGCCGCCTGCGGTTGGCGAGATAGGGGTGGACCATATTGCCCTGGATCGGCCCGGGCCGGACGATCGCCACCTGCACGACGAGATCGTAGAATTCCCGGGGGCGCAGGCGCGGCAGCATGTTCATCTGCGCGCGGCTCTCGACCTGGAAGACGCCGAGCGAATCGGCGCGCTGGAGCATCGCATAGACCCCCGGCCGATCGCGCGGGATGCTGTCGAGATCGAGATCGACGCGATACTGCTCGCGCAGCATCGCGAGGCCGCGCCTGAGCGCGCTCAGCATGCCGAGCGCGAGCACGTCGACCTTCATGATGCCGAGCGCGTCGATGTCGTCCTTGTCCCATTCGATGAAGGTGCGGTCCGCCATCGCGGCGTTGCCGATCGGGACGGTCTCGATCAGCGGCCCCTTGGTGAGCACATAGCCGCCGACATGCTGCGAGAGGTGGCGCGGGAAGCCGGGGTGGGCGGTGAGCTCGGCGGTCAGCGCCAGCGCCTTGGCCAGGCGCGGATCGGCGCGGTCCAGCCCGGTGCGGTCGACATGCTCGCTCTGGATGCCGCGCCCCCAGCTTCCCCACACGGTATCGGCAAGCCGCGCGGTCACGTCCTCGGTCAGCCCCAGCGCCTTGCCGACATCGCGGATCGCCGAGCGCGGGCGGTAGTGGATCACGGTGGCGACGATCGCGGCGCGGTCGCGCCCGTAGCGGCGGTAGACATATTGCATCACCTCCTCGCGCCGCTCGTGCTCGAAATCGACGTCGATGTCGGGCGGCTCCCGGCGCTCGGCCGAGATGAAGCGCTCGATCAGGACATGCTGCTGGGTGGGGTCGACCGCGGTGATGTGGAGGCAGTAGCAGACGATCGAATTGGCCGCCGAGCCGCGCCCCTGGCAGAGGATCGGCGGCTGCTGCGCGCGTGCCCAGCGGACGATGTCGTGGACGGTGAGGAAATAATTGGCATAGCCGAGCGCGCGGATCAGCCGCAGCTCCCTGGCGATGGTCGCGAGGATGCGCGGGGCGACGGCGCGGCCCCATTTCTCGCGGATGCCCTGGAAGGTCAGCGCGATCAGGTGCCGCCCGGCGCTCCAGCCCGGCGGGACCGGCTCGTCGGGATATTCATAGGCCAGCTCGTCGAGCGAGAAGCGGCAGGCGTCGGCGATCTCGACGGTGCGGGCGAGCGCGTCCTCATGGCCGCGGAACAGGCGGGCCATCTCGTGCGGGAACTTGAGGTGGCGCTCGGCATGCGCCTCCAGCGCGAGGCCCGCGCGATCGATGGTGAGCCCAAGCCGGATGCAGGCGAGCACGTCCTGCAGCTCGCGCCGTTCGGGGCCATGATAGAGCGCGGCGTTGGTCGCGACCAGCGGCGCGCCCGCCTGCCGGGCGATCCGGTCGAGGCGGGCGAGGCGGGCGCGATCGTCGCCGCGCCAGAGCGGGGCGGCGGCGAGGTGCAGCGCATCCGGCCACGCCCTCGCCCAGCCGGCGAGGCGGGCGGCGAAGCCGGCATCGGGCGCGGCCGGGGCGGGCACGAGCGCGATCATGCCCCCGGCCAGCGCGGCGGCCTGGGCGAAGGTCAGCCGGGTCTCGGCCTTGGCGATGCGGCCGGCCTCGTCCTTGCCGTCAGCTCCTTCCGGCGGCTCGGGCCGGGGAGAGGCGAAGGGAATGACATTGCCCGCCACCTCCACCTCCACCTCCACCTCCGCCGCCGCCCGCGGCACGATCTCGCTCTTGCCCTGCGAGAGCAGGCGGCAGAGCCTGGCGTAGGCGGCGCGGTCGCGGGGGAAGACGATCAGCTCGGTGCCGTCGGTGAAGGCGAGGCGGCAGCCGACGATCAGCCGCAGCCCCACCTCCCTGGCCGCCATGTGCGCGCGGACCATGCCGGCAAGCGTGTTCCTGTCCGCTACTCCCAGCGCGGCATGGCCCAGCGCCCTTGCCGCCGCGACCATCTCGTGCGGATGCGAGGCGCCTTCGAGGAAGCTGAAGTTGGTCGCGGCACCCAGCTCGACATAGTCGGCGTCGGGGATGCTCATCCGAACAGCCCGTGCATCCACCAGCTCGGGGCGGGAGCGCCCTCCGCCTCGCGCCCGAACAGCCCCTCGCGATAGAGCCAGTAGCGCACGCCCTGGTCGTCCTCGACGCGGTAATAGTCGCGCAGGGCGCGCCGCCGCCCGGCCATGCGCCACCATTCGGGCTCGATCCGCTCCGGCCCCTCGGCGCGCGTCACGCGGCGCAGCACGCGCCGCCAGCGGAACTGCGCGGGGGCGCCCTCGGGCACCGCATAGACGGTCTCGACCGGCTCGGGCGGATCGAGCAGGACGAGCGGGCGCGGCCGGCCGGTCGCCTCCTCCCGCGCCACCATCGCGGCGCCCTGCGCCGGCAGCCAGCGCGCGGCGCGCTCGGGAAGCCAGCTCGGCCGCTCGCGCGCGATGCGGACGGCGCGCGCGCCGAGCCGCGCCGCCAGCCGGTCGACCAGCGCCGCCAGCCGCTCGCCGGCCGCCTCCGCCTCGCCGTCGAGCGTGGCCTGGGCGGGGCCGAGCGGCTCGGCGATGTCGGCGCGGAGCGCGAGCGCATCGATGCCGAAACCCGGATCGATGCGGCCGAGCCCCGCCTCGCCGAACAGCCGCCGCCACACCGCCGGCGCCCGGCCCGGCCGCCCCAGCCGGATGGCGAGCGTCTCGACGCGGCCGTCGGTCCGCCAGGCCGAGAGGGTCAGCGCGCGCGCGCCGAGCCCGGCCCGCTCCAGATCGGCGGCGAGCGCGGATGCGAGGCCGGCCAGTCGCGTGGATATGCCGTCGGCGTCGAGCAGCGGCTCGGGACAGGCGGCGCGCACGGCGTGGCGCGGCGGCACGCCCAGGCAGGCGAGCGGCTCCGGCTCGATCCCCAGCGCCTGATCGAGCCGGCGCACCAGCGTCAGCCCCTCCCCGTCGCGGAAGCGGCGCGCGAGGCCGGCGCGCGGCATGGCGGCGAGATCGCCGATCCGCTTGAGGCCGAGCCGGCGCGCGCGCGTCGCCATCGCCTCGCCGATCCTGAGCGCCGCGACCGGCAGCGCCGCCAGCGCGGCCGATTCCCCGCCGGACGGGATGACGGCCTCGACCGCGTCGCCGAACCGCGCGAGCCCCCAGGCGGCGCCGACCGTGCCGGCGAGCGCGAGCCGCGCGGGCACGCCCGCCGCCGCCAGCCGCCGCCGCATGTCGGCGATGAGCGCCGCCTCGCCATCGAACAGGTGGGCGACGCCGGTGATGTCGATCAGCAGCCCCGCCGTGCCGTCGCCAGCCTCGTCGAGCGCGACCAGCGGCGACCAGCGCGCGCACCACCGCCCCAGCCGGGCCAGCGCCGCGCGCTCTCCCTCGGGCTCGGCCGGCGCGCTCGCCAGCGCCGGCAGGATGGCGCGCGCATCCGCGTGGCGCTGGCCGCACGCGAGGCCGCCGCGCCGCGCCGCGCCGTTGACGGCACGCAGCACCAGCCCGCGCGGGCCGCGCTCGACGAGCGCGAACGGCCGGTCCTCAGGCGGCCGCTGCCGGCCGGGCGCCCGAGCCCATGCCGTGATCGGCCAATCGACCAGCCACGCCGAGACGACCCGTCGCATCCTCCACCTCCATCAGCCATGATCCCGGCGGCCCGCCGCGCCGCCGGACGAGCTCGGCGCGCAGCCGGGCGGGGCCGGGCGCGGCATCGTCATGCGGATGCGCGGCCGCCGGCAGCGACGCGATCCGCCAGCGCCGCCGCGCCGCGCTCAAGGCGGCGCCGTCGCGCGGCAGCAGCATCGCGCTCGTCCGGCCCTCGCCCGCCGCGAAATCGAGCCGCCGGGTCTGGGTGAGCGTCGCGCCGTCGATCGCGCCGATCACGCCGGCGAAGGCGGCGGAGCGCAGCGCCTGCTCCATCGTCCACAGCGCATCGACGCGCGAGCGCGGCATCGCCAGCAGCAGCGTCCGCCCGTTCGCCCCGGGTGCGATCCCCTGCGGGCAGGGCAGCCCCCAGTCGCGCCGCCAGTCGCCCGGCAGCACCAGCAGCAGCGGGCGCGCATCCCCCTCCGCCACCCGCGAGAGCGCGAAGGCGAGGCTCGCCGGCCGGTCGTCGATCCGCGCCGTACATGCTTCCTCGAGCAGCGCCGCCGGCGGCGGCCAGGCGTCTTCGGGCGATAGCGGGCAAGGCGACTCGGCGGCATCCATGGCCGGCCAGTGTTCCTTGTTTGTTCTAAACCGTCAACGCCCCCGATTTGCGCCCCCGAACCGCATCCGCTATAGGCCGTCTCCCCTGCCGCCTCGGCCGCGCGTCCATCCTGGCCTCGCGTCCGGGGCGCCGTCTTTTTCGCGAGGCTGCCGGTTGCGCAGCCGTTGCTGGAGCCCGCCGATGGCACGCCGCCGCCAGATCTACGAAGGCAAGGCCAAGATCCTCTACGAGGGCCCCGAGCCCGGCACGCTGATCCAGTATTTCAAGGACGACGCCACCGCCTTCAACGCCCAGAAGAAGGGCACGATCAGCGGCAAGGGCGTCATCAACAACCGCATCTCCGAGCATGTCTTCACCATGCTCGGCAACATCGGCGTGCCGACCCACTTCATCCGCCGGCTGAACATGCGCGAGCAGCTCATCCGCCAGGTCGAGATCATCCCGATCGAGGTGGTGGTGCGCAACGTCGCGGCGGGCTCGCTCTCCAAGCGGCTCGGCATCGAGGAGGGGACGCAGCTCCCCCGCACGATCATCGAATATTGCTACAAGGACGACGCGCTCGGCGATCCGCTTGTCACCGACGAGCATATCGCCTGCTTCGGCTGGGCGAGCCAGGACGAGATGCACGACATCGCCGACATGGCGATCCGCGTGAACGACTTCA
>CAXTPE010000074.1:0-12079 GCA_964245925.1 uncultured Sphingomonadaceae bacterium | reverse complement strand
GGCCGAGCCGCGGATGCTCGCGCGCGCGCACGGCATGCACTACTGGACGCCGGACGGGCGGCAGGTGCTCGACGGCACCGCCGGCCTGTGGTGCGTCAACGCCGGGCATACCCGCGAGCCCATCGTGGCGGCGATCCGCGCCTCGGCGGGGGAACTGGACTTCGCGCCGACCTTCCAGCTCGCGCACCCGACCGTGTTCAGCCTGGCGACCGCGCTCGCCGGGATCATGCCGGCCGGGCTGGATCGCATATTCTTTACCAATTCCGGCTCGGAAGCCGTTGATACCGCCTTGAAGATCGCGCTCGCCTATCAGCGCGCGATCGGCCAGGGCACGCGCACCCGGCTGATCGGGCGGGCGCGCGGCTATCATGGCGTCAACTTCGGCGGCGTGTCGGTCGGCGGGATCGTCGGCAACAGGCGCCAGTTCCTCTCGCTGCCGGGCGTCGACCATCTGCCGCATACCTATAATCATGCCGAGCAGGCGTTCAGCCGCGGCCGGCCGGAATGGGGCGGGCATCTCGCCGAGGTGCTGGAGGATCTGGTCGCGCTGCATGGCGCGGACACGATCGCGGCGGTGATCGTCGAGCCGCTCGCCGGATCGACGGGCGTGCTGCCGCCACCGCTGGGCTATCTGGAAAGACTTCGCGAGATCACGGCGAGGCACGGCATATTGCTGATCTTCGACGAGGTCATCACCGGCTTCGGCCGGGTCGGCGCGGCGTTCGGGGCACAGGCGTTCGGGGTGACGCCGGACCTGATGTGCGTCGCCAAGGGGCTGACCAACGGCGCGGTGCCGATGGGCGCGGTGGCGGCGGCGGGGTTCGTCCACGATGGTGTCGTCGACAATGCGGCGCCTGGGATCGAGCTGTTCCACGGCTATACCTATTCGGGCCACCCGCTCGCCGCCGCCGCGGGGCTGGCGACGCTGCGGGTCTATGCCGAGGAGGGGCTGTTCGAGCGCGGCGCCGCGCTCGCCGCTCCCTGGGCGGATGCGATCCAGGCTTTAGGCGATCTGCCGGGCATCGCCGACATCCGCACCTGCGGCTTCGTCGCCGGCATCGAGCTGGAAACGCGGGGCGCCCCCGGCGCGCGCGGCAAGGCGGTGTTCCACCGCGCCTTCGATGACGGGCTGCTGGTCCGCGCCACCGGCGACATCATCGCGCTCTCGCCGCCGCTGATCGCGAGCGAGGCCGACGTCGGCGAGATCGCGGACCGGCTGCGCGCGGCGATCCTGGCGGTGGGCTGAGCGCGGGCGGGCGGGACGGCATGAGCCTGGCATTTCGTCATCCCCGCGAAGGCGGGGATGACGGAGGGCGGGTTCAGGCCGACGTCATCCGGCGCTATCGCTGGTAGGAGATCGTCAGGCCGACGGTCCGCGGCCGGAAGGTCGAATTCTCGAAGAGCAGCGTGTCCGAATCCTGGTGGGTGTAGCCGAGCTGCGGGGCGCTATCGAGCAGGTTGTCGACGAACAGCGAGATGTTGGCCCGGTCGATCAGCGCGCCGGCGCGCAGGCTGACGAAGGTGCTGGCGGCGGGCGCGATCAGCGCGGCGTCGTAATTCGCGCTGTTCGGGTCGCGGTCGGTCGTCGGCCGCTTGAGCCGGCTCTTGTACTCGACATCGCCACGCATGTAGAAAGTGTTCGCGCCGATCGGGAAATCATATTGCGCGCCGAGGCTGATCGTCCACGGCGCGCCCTCGATCGCATCGCCGCGATTGACGACGACGTCGCCGCCCGCCGCCAGCGTCGCATCCTCGGTGTAGCGCGTGTCGGTGTAGCCGATCGCCGCGTCGATGGTGACGCCGTGGACCGGCGCGATCGTCGCCTGGAGATCGAAGCCGCGGCTGCGTGCCCTGCCGAGATTGCCGATGAAGCGGATCGCGCACGACGGCAGGTTGACGATCTGCTGGATATTGTCCCACTTCACCTGATAGATCGAGGCGTCGATCTGGAGCTTGTTGCCGAACAGCTTGTTCTTGGCGCCGGCCTCGACGCTCTTCACCGTATCGGACTTGTAGGTGATCGGCGCGCCGTCCGGCAGGCCGAGCGCGTTCAGATCGTCCGCGCACGGGTTGAACGGCACCGGCGGATTGGCGCCAGCGGCGCGGAAGCCCTTGGACCAGGAGGCGTAGAACAGGTTGCGCGGATCGGCCTGGTAGCTGATGCCGATCTTGGGCGTGAACGGCTTGTCGGAGGATCTGGCCCGCGCGAAATCGGCGTCGTCGGGCGAATGGCCGCCGTTCTGCGATCCGTCGGCGAAGTTGACGACCGAGAACCTGGTCTTGGCGTAGCGCGCGCCGGCGGTGACCTTGAGCTTTTCGGTGATCGCAAAGCTGGCATTGGCGAAGCCGGCGATCTGCTCGTCCTTGGCGACCGAATTGTTGATGTAGCTGTCCTGCCCGTAGAGCGGATATTGGAAGAAGTCCTCGAGGCTCTGGCCGAAGACGGCATTGAAGAAGTCGTTGCCGAGCGGATCGACGAGCTCCTCCGTGCTGCGCTGGCGGCTGTGCTGGTAGAACACGCCGACCACCCAGCTGAACCGCGCGTTCGGATCGTTCGACTGGAGGCGGACCTCCTGGGTGAACACGCGCTGCGTGTTGGTCACCACCGAGGGGCTCAGATAATAGGGCAGGCGCTTGTCGATGCCGGTCGGCGTCAGGAACGGGTATAGCGGACCGGGATTTTCGTCCGTGCTGCCATGGGCGCCGACCGGGTTGCCATTGTCGTCGAACTTGAAGCCGCAGCCATCGCGATAGCAGCTCTGGTAATAGGACAGATCGTAGAGCGTGCCGCTGTAGCCGGTGAGGTTCTTGCGGCGGAAATAGGAGGAGTTGGCGATCGCCGAGACGCCGCCGAAATCATATCTGGCGTTGAGCGTCGGCAGCACGAAGCGATCCCGGGTGCCGCGATATTCGGGCGTGCTGGTGCGGAACCCGCCTTCGCCGGGATCGGAGATGCCGACGAAGAAATTGTCCGACGCGTGGGTCGAGCGCTTCTGGTAATAGACGCCCGGCGTGATGCGCAGCCCGGTGGCCGGCTCCCAGGCGAGCGCGCCGCGCAGCACGGTCACGTCGCCGTGGTTGATGTCGTGAGCGTCGATGCGGCCGGTCTGGTTGTCGACATGGTCGATATAGCCGCCGTCGCGGCGATGCCAGGCGCTGACCCGGAAGCCGAGCACGTCGCGCACGATCGGCCCGCCGATCGCGGAGCCGATCTCGTAGCTCGCCGCGCCATGAGCGGTGTTGGCGAGCTCGGCGCGGTCATAGGTCTGATAGTCGGTGAGGCTCGGCTGCGGGGTGATGTAGCGGACGGTGCCGCCCTCGGAGCCGGCGCCGAACAGCGTGCCCTGCGGCCCGCGCAGCACCTCGACGCGCTGGAGATCGAAGATCGCCGGCAGCGAATTGTCCGAGCTGAAGCCGAGGCCGCGGATCTGGATCGGCGTGTCGTCGATGTAGATGCCGGTGGTGCCGGCGCCCGCGTCCGAGGAGATGCCGCGGATGCTGATGTTGTTCGAGCCCTCCTCGAAGGTGACGCCCGGCGTGAACCGCGCGACATCGGCGAAGGAGCGGATGCCCTTCAGGTCCATCGTCTGTTGCGAGAAGGCGCTGATGCTGATCGGCACCTTGGAGATGGCCTGGCTCTGGCGCGTCGCGGTGACGACGATCTCGCCCGGCTCGGCGTTGCCGGGAGCGGCGCTGCTCGCGCCGGCGGGCGCGGTCACGTCGGCGCCGCCGCCGGCGAGCGGCGTCGCGGGGTTCGCGGGCGTCGCGGTGGCGGCGGTGCCGGGCGCCGAGGCGCTGGGCGCCCGCGCGATCGCCGCGCGCGCCGATATGCTCGATGCGAGCAGCAGACCGATGACCCGTGATGCTGCGATCATGCCTCTTCCCCCTGGCCGATCCCTGTCCCCCCGCACCGGCATCTTGCGTGCCTTGGACGTATGGGATCACAGACGCGGCGCCACTGTCAACCGCGCGGCGGCTAGAACCTGTCCCGCAGCGCGAGCGCCGACATCGCCGCTACCAGCGTCGGCCAGCGCAGCAAACGCCCGCCGGGGAAGCGCGGGACGGCCAGGCGTGCCAGCCTGTCCCAATCCTGGTCAGTTCCGATCATCGCCGCCGCCGCGAGCTTGCCGAGATAGGGGGCGAGCACGACGCCGAGCCCCGAATAGCCGCCGATCGCGAACAGCCCGGGGGTGAGCTCGCGCGCGAACGGCAGCCGGTTGGGCGTGATCGCCAGCGTGCCGCCCCAGGCATGATCGATCGTCACATCGGCGAGCTGGGGAAAGACGCCGAGCATGTGGCGGCGGACGACCGCGGCGATGTCGCGCGGGAAGCGCCAGGAATAGCTCTCGCCGCCGCCGAACAGCAGGCGATGATCCGGCGTCATGCGGAAATAATAGACGACGAAGCGCGAATCCGAGACGGCATGGCCGCCGCGCACGATGCCGGCCGCCCGCCCGGCGCCGAGCGGTTCGGTGACGGCGACATAATTGTTGATCGGCATGACGTGGCGCTCGACCGTGGCGGAGAGGCCGCGCAGATAGCCGTTGCAGGCGAGCAGCACCTTGCCGGCGGTCACGCCGCCTCGCGGGGTCGCGATCCGCCAGCGGTCGCCCCGGCGGACCGGTGCTGCGGCGCGGGTGCGATCGAACAGCAGCGCGCCGGCGGCACGGGCGGCGCGCGCGATGCCGAGCGCGAGATCGAGCGCGTGGAGGTGGCCGCCGCGCGCGTCGATCATCCCGCCATGATAGCCCGCCGAGCCGACCAGCGACCGCGCCTCGTCGCGATCGACGAAGCGGACATGGCGATAATCATAGCGCTCGCGGAGATGATCGACATGGGCGCGGGTGTCGGCGACGTAGCGGCGGCGATGGTCGACGTGGAGATAGCCGGGCGTCAGGTCGCAGGCGGCGCCCTGTTCGGCGATCAGCCAGTCGAGATGGTCGCGCGCGTCCTGGGCGATCCGCCACAGCTCGCGGGCGGCGTCGTCGCCGAGGCGCCGCTCCAGCCACTCCTGCTCGCGGCGCATGCCGACATGGACCTGGCCGCCGTTGCGCCCCGACGCTCCCCAGCCGAGCCGCTCCGCCTCGAGCAGCACGACGCGCTCGCCCGCGCGGGCGAGATGCAGCGCCGCCGACTGCCCGGTATAGCCGCCGCCGACGACGCAGACGTCCGCCTCGCGGTCGCCCTCCAGCGGTGCCGCGGGCGGCGCGGCGCCGCGGGTGGCGGCATACCAGCTCGGCGGATACTCGCCGCGCGCCGATACCGCCTCGTCGTCGTCGCCTCGCATGCCCGCTCCGTTGACCATCCCGGCATCGCATCATAGCCTGCGATCGCAGACCCGTCACGGAGACCAGCCGATGCCGCCTTTCGCCGACACGCGCCGCGGTTTCCTGGCCGGGCTCGGCACGGCGGCGGTGGGGATCAGCCTGGGCGGCCTCGCGGCATGCCATCGCGGCCCGCCGCGAAAGAAGATCAACTTCTACAACTGGGATACCTACACCGGCAAGACGACGCTCGCCGACTTCACCAGGGCGACCGGGGTCGATGTCGACATGAGCCTGTTCTCGACCAACGACGAGCTGTTCGCCAAGCTGCGCGGCGGCAACCAGGGCTATGACGTGATCGTGCCGACCAATGATTTCGTCCAGCGCATGAACGTCGCGCACATGCTCGAGCCGCTCGATCATGCCCGCATCCCCAATCTGAAGAACATCGCGCCGGAGTTCCTCGATCCCAGCTTCGATCCGGGGCGGCGGCTGTCGGTGCCCTATACCTGGCTGGTGCTGGGGATCGGCTATCGCAAGTCGAAGATCGCGGGCGTGCCCGACGACTGGAAATGGGTGTTCGAAAGCGCGCGGTACAAGGGCCGGATCGGGCTGCTCTCCGAGGCGGGCGATCTTTGCCGGCTGGTGCTGAAATATCTGGGCGAGCCGATGAACACGACCGACCCGGCGGCGCTCAAGCGCGTCGAGGCGCTGCTGATCCGGCAGAAGCCGAACGTCGCGGTCTTCCACGACGACAACGGGCAGGATCTGCTGCTGTCGGGCGACATCGACATCGTCATCGAATATAACGGCGACATCGCCCAGGTGATGCGCGAGGACGGGGATCTCGATTTCATCGTGCCGCGCCAGGGCAGCCAGATCTCGTCGGACTGCCTGTGCATCCCGAAGGGCGCGCCCAATCCGGACCTCGCGCACGCGTTCATCAACTATCTGCTCGACGCTCGGGCCGGCGCCGAAATCTCGCGCACGATCCGCTACCCGACGCCCAATGCCGCCGCCAAGGCGCTGATGGGGCCGGACTATCGCGACAACCCGGTGATCTTCCCGCCCCAGGCGATCCTCGCCAGGTGCGACTATGCGCAATATGTCGACGAGGGGCTGTCGCGGCAATATGAGGAGATCATCACGCGGGTGCGGGCGGCGTGAGGCGCGGACGAGAGGACGAGAGGACATCGCCTTGAGCGGCATCTACGACTTCGTGGCGCCCGACATCAGCGGCCGGCCGGTGCCGATCGCCGATTATCACGGCAAGGTGCTGCTGATCGTCAACACCGCCAGCAAATGCGGCCTCACGCCGCAATATGACGGGCTGGAAGCGCTCTACGGCGATCTGCGCGAGCGCGGTCTCGTCGTGCTCGGTTTCCCGTGCAACCAGTTCGGCCGCCAGGAACCCGGCGACGACGCGGCGATCGCGAGCTTCTGCAAGCTGAGCTACGGCGTGAGCTTCCCGATGTTCGCCCGGACCGACGTGAACGGCGCCGGCGCCAGCCCGCTGTTCGACTGGCTCAAGCGCGCGGCGCCGGGGCTGTTCGGCAGCACGGCGATCAAATGGAACTTCACCAAGTTCCTCGTCGATCGCGACGGCAAGGCGGTCCGCCGCTTCGCCCCCGCGACCAGGCCCGAAGCGCTGCGGAGCGAGATCGAGGCCTTGCTCTGAGCTGAAGTCGTCCGCCAGGATCGGATGACATCAGGTGGGATCGCCGTTGTCTCTTCCTCATCCCGCTGTCTCTTCGTCATCCCCGCCCGCGCGGGAATGACGGCGGTAAGGCTGAAGTCACCCCGCCCTGGCTTCACGGCGAGGATAGGCGCGAGCCGGACGAGCTCGCGGCGGGTGATCGGCGGCGCGTCAAGCGAGCGTTGCGCCCGGCAGATCGAAGCGGAACGACGTCCCCCGCCCCGGCGCGCTCTCGACGTGCAGCGCGCTGCCGAGCCGCTCGGCGAGATCGCGGCAGAGCAGCAGCCCGAGGCCGCTGCCGCGCTCGCCGGCGGTGCCGATCGTCGTCGTCCGCCGGTCGATCCGGAACAGGCCGTCCAGCGTCTCGCCCGACATGCCGACGCCGGTGTCGGCGACGGCGATCGTCACCCGCGCGCCCGCCCCGTCGCCATCCGCCCCGGCGCGGACGCCGACCTCGCCGCCGGCCGGCGTGAACTTGATCGCGTTGCTGACGAGGTTGCGCAGGATCGTCGCCAGCATGTCGCGGTTGGCGAGCACATGCAGGCCGCCGTCCGCGAGGACGAGGCCGACGCCCTTCTCGCGGGCCGCACCCCGGCAGCCGTCGACCGCCTCGTCGATCACGTCGGCGAGCGCGACGTCCTCCAGCGCCACGTCGACGCTGTCCATCTGGAGGCTCGCCCAGCTGAACAGCCCCTCCATCAGCGCGTGCGCCTGCGCGGCCGCCTGCCGGATGCCCTGCGCGCGCCGCTCGATCGCCGCGTCGTCGTGCTGCGCCACCGATGTGCTCAGCAGGTCGGCGAGGCCGAGCAGGAGCTGGAAGGGATTGCGCAGATCATGCGCGATGATCGAGAAGAGCAGCGACTTCTGCCGGTTGAGGATGTCGAGCGCCGCCGACTTGGCCTCGGCGTCGCGCCGCGCCGCCTCCAGCTCCTCGAGGAAGCCGCGCCGCGCCGTGGCGTAGCGGATCGCGCGGGCGAGGCCGGAGGGCGTCAGCCTGCCCTTGTCGAGATGGTCGAGCGCGCCGGTGCGCATCAGCCGGAGCGCGATCTCCCGATCGGTCTCGCCGGTCAGCATCATCACCGCCTGCCGCCCGCCCTCCGGCGATTGCAGATCGCGCAGCAGATCGAACGCGTCGACGTCGGGCAGGCGATAGTCGAGCAGCACGCAGTCGAAGGTCGCTCCGCCGGCATGCGCGAGGCCGGTGGCGCCGTCCGCCGCCTCGACCAGCTCGTAGCGGAGATCGGATGCGGCGAGCGCGCGGCTTACCGCCATCCGGTCCACCGCGTCGTCGTCGATCAGCAGGATGCGGATGGGCGTGGTCACGCTATTGGGGAAACTCGACGATCTTCCAGTAATGCTCCAGCAGCGCGACCGCCTGCATGAAGGTGTTCGCGGGATCCTGCTTGACGATATAGCCGGCGATATTGTGGCCGTAGGCCCGCGCCTTGTCCTCCTCGGCCCTGGAGGTGGTAATCATGAACACCACCGAGGAGCGCAGCGCCGGATCGGCGCGGATCGCCGCGAGCAGCTCGATGCCGTCCATGCGCGGCATGTTGAGATCGAGCAGGATGAGATAGGGCCAGGGCATCTTCTCGCGGCCGTTCTCGCCGCGCAGCAGCTCCAGCGCCTCGATGCCGTCGCGCGCCACCGTCAGCGGATTGGCGATGCGGCTCCTCGCGAACGCGCGCTGGAACGCGAGGACGTCGACCTCGTCGTCCTCGACCAGCAGCAGGTTCACGGTCGGCACGCTTCACAGCTCCCTTGCGGCGGCCGGCCAGGTGAAATGCACCACGAGGCCGCCCTCCCGGCGATCGGACATCCAGACTCTGCCCGTCTGCCGCTCGACCAGTTTCCTTACTATGGCAAGCCCCATGCCGCTACCCTCGACCTCGTCGCGGGGCTTGAGCGTCTGGAACATGCCGAACACCCGCTCGCGGAACGTCTCCGGGATGCCCGCGCCGTCGTCCGCGACGCGGAACTCATAATGCTCTTCCTGCCGCTCCGCCTCGATCCGGACATGGCCGCGGGCGGGGTCCGGGTGATGCTTGACGGCATTGCCGATCAGGTTCAGCAGCACCTGCGTCAGCGCCGCCTGGAAGGTGGGGAGGGTCGGCAGGTCGGGCGCGGCCGCGATGACGAAGCCCCGCGGCGGATCGATGAGCGTCGCGAGCTCCGCCACCAGCGCGCGGGTGTCGACGATGCGGATCACGGCATCGTCGCGGCCCGCGCGCGAATAGGCGAGCAGGTCGTCGAGCAGGCTCTCCAGCCGGCGCACACGGCTCTTGAGCAGGTCCATGTTGACGCGGGCGTCGCCCGCCAGCGCGCCGGCGAGATCCTCCTCGATCCAGCTCGCGAGGTGGCCGATGCCCCTGAGCGGCGCCTTCAGATCGTGCGAGGCGACATAGGCGAACCGCTCCAGCTCCTCGTTCGAGCGCTGGAGGTCGTGCGCCTGGTGCCGCATGCGGCGATCGATGTCCTTGCGATCGGTGACGTCGCCGATCAGCGTGACCACGCCCAGCACCCGGCCGTCGGGCGCGCGATGCGGACGGTAGATCGCCTCCACGTCCCGCAGCTCGCCATCGCGCGGCGCCAGCCGTTGCGCGAAGCCCGCCTCCTCGCCGGCCAGCGCGCGGGGCAGCGCGTCGCCGCGACCGGGAAAGCCATTGCCGGGGAACACCTCGTCGAGCGGACGGCCCTGCGTCGCGGCGACATCGCCGCCGAGATCGAACCAGCGCGCGAACTCGCTGTTCAGGAAACCGATCCGCAGCTCGGCGTCGATATAGCCGACCATCGCCGGCAGCGTGTCGGCGGTCAGGCGCAGCACCGAGGTGCGATCGAGCTCGATCAGGCTGGTGCGGAACACCTCGACCGCGCGCGCCATCGCCCCCACCTCGTTGCGCTGGTCCAGGCTCGGCACCGCGACGGCGGTGTCGCGCCGGACCAGACGGCCCATCGTGTCGGCGAGGATCACCAGCGGCCGCACCACCAGGCGGTTGATGCCGATGCCCACGCCGATGCAGATCAGCAGCGTGACGATCGCCGACGCCCATACCGCGATGCCGGCGAGCCGGTCGACGCGCTGGACGAGGAGATCCTGCTCGCCGAGCGAGCGCTCCTCCTGCCGCTCGATGAGCCGCAGCCTCGCCCGGAAGATGTCGAACCTGCGCTTGCCCGCCCCCGTGATCTCGAGCGCGCGCGCCTCGCCCCGGGTCGCCGGATCCGCCATCTTGCGGACGATGACGGCGCCGATGTTCGCCTGCCAGTCCCGCGCCGCGCGCGCCGCGTCCGCGAGCCGCCGGCGCTGCGCCGGATCGTCCCGCACCAGCGCCGCCAGCTCCGCCGACACCGCGTCGAGCGCGGCGCCGCCCGCGACATATGGCTTGAGGCTGCCCGGCTGCCCGGTGAGGAGATAGCCGCGCACGCCGGTCTCCTGGTCCACCATCGCGATGCGGAACATGTCGAGATCCGAGATGATCCGCGCCGAGCGATCGCGCGCCGCGGTGGCGGCCTGGAACCGGGCGAGCGCGGAGAGCGCGATGCCGCCGCCGATCATCGCCACCACCGCGATCGCCGCGATCGCGAGGCCGAGCGAACGATTGAGGCCGAAGACGTTCGAGCGCATGCCCTCGTCCTAGACCCCCGGCCCGGCGCATGCTCGATTATTCGGCCGACGAAGCGCGCGGCGGCGGCACCGGCCGACGGGCATGCGTTGACGTCGCGACACTGTGATCTTAGTTTCATCATCTCTCTTGCTGGGATAACGATATGGGCGATCTCCCGATCACGCGCCGCGATTTCGTCAACGGCGTGGCGGTCGGCGCGGCCGGCGTCGCCGCCGCCGCGTGGCTGCCGGGCGCGGCGCACGCCGACGCGGGCGCCGCGCCCGGCTATCCGCCGCTCCGCACCGGCCTGCGCGGATCGCACCCCGGCTCGTTCGAGCAGGCGCACATTCTTCGTGATGGCGGCCATCCGGGGCGCGGCGGCGTCACCGACACCGGCGAACATTATGATCTGGTGGTCGTCGGCGGCGGCATCAGCGGGCTCGCCACGGCGCATTTCTTCCGCGCGGCGAGGCCGCAAGCGCGCATCCTGATCCTCGACAACCACGATGATTTCGGCGGCCACGCCAAGCGCAACGAGTTTCGGCCGCCGCGCGGCCCGACGCTGCTCTGCAACGGCGGCACGCTGGGGATCGACAGCCCCCGCCCGTACAGCCCGGAAGCCGACGGGCTGCTCAGGCAGATCGGCCTCGACGTCGCGGCGATGCAGGGCATCCAGAAGGAAGACGGCTATGCCGCGCGCGGGCTCGGCCGCGCGATCTTCTTCGACAAGGAGACCTTCGGCGCGGACCATCTCGCGGTCGGCGCGGGCAAGCGGCCGTGGGCGGAGCTGCTTGGCGGCGCGCCGCTCTCGCCCGCCGCCGCGCGCGACATCGCCCGGATCGAGGAAGGCGGCGCGGACTATCTCCCCGGCCTCACGTCGGCCGAGAAGAAGGACCGGCTCTCGCGGATCAGCTACCGCGCCTATCTCGCCGACGTCGCCAAGGCCGATCCGCAGGCGCTCGCCTATTTCCAGCCGCGCTCGCAGGGCTGGTGGGCGGTCGGCATCGACGCGATCACCGCGCTCGACGCCTGGGGCATGCGCTTTCCCGGCTTCGAGGGACTCGCGCTCGATCACGGCGGCATCGAGCGCATGGGCTATACGCCGCGCGGCTATGCCGATACCGGCGGCAGCTACACGCTCCACTTCCCCGACGGCAACGCCACCATCGCCCGCCTGCTGGTCCGCGCGATGATCCCGGACGCGCTGC
This sequence comes from uncultured Sphingomonadaceae bacterium, assembly GCA_964245925.1. GTDB lineage: Bacteria > Pseudomonadota > Alphaproteobacteria > Sphingomonadales > Sphingomonadaceae > Solisphingomonas. The sequence goes on along the minus strand of CAXTPE010000074.1, from coordinate 309 downwards.
CGGGCAGCACCGCCGCCGACAGCGTGCTGGCGCAGGCCGATTACGCGAAGCTCGATGCCGCCGGGCAGCCGGTCCGCATCCGCCTCTCCAGCATCGTCGTCGCGGTCCACCACGACGACGTGCCGGCGCGCGCCAAGGGCGTCGACATCACCTACGTCACCGGCACCGCGCTGCGGAAGGTGCATGCCGAGCGGGTGGTGATGGCGTCCTGGAACATGATGATCCCCTATATCGTCCCCGAGCTGCCGGACGCGCAGAAGGCCGCGCTCCACGAGCTCGTCAAGGCGCCGCTTGTCTACACCAGCGTCG
>CAXTPE010000073.1:0-12466 GCA_964245925.1 uncultured Sphingomonadaceae bacterium | reverse complement strand
GCGCATTCTCCACATTCTCGATCACGGCCTGCCGCTCCATAGCGGCTACAGCTTTCGCACCCGCGCGATCATGAAGGCGCAGGCGGCGGCCGGGCTGGAGGTCGCCGCCGTCACCGGCGTCCGCCACGGCGCCGCCGCGCCCGACGCCGGCGACGCGCCGGAGGAGGAGGAGATGGAGGGCCTGCGCTTCTTCCGCACCCCCGCCTGCCGCCCCGCGCCTTCGCCGCTCGCCGAGCTGCGCGAGATCGACGCGCTCGCCCGCCGCCTCGCCGACGTGGTCGAGGCGTGGCGGCCGGACGTGCTGCACGCCCACTCGCCGGTGCTGGACGCGCTCGCCGCGCGGCGCGTCGCCAGGCGCTTCGGCCTGCCGCTGGTCTACGAGATCCGCGCCTTCTGGGAAGACGCCGCTGTCGGCAACGGCACCGGCACGGCGGGTTCGCCGCGCTACCGCGTCACCCGCTGGCTGGAGACGCGCGCCTGCCGCAAGGCCGATGCCGTCGCCGTGATCTGCGAAGGGCTGCGCGGCGATCTCGTCGAGCGCGGCATCGATCCGGCCAGCATCCTGGTCTCGCCCAACGGCGTCGATCTCACCCTCTTCGGCGCGCCCGGCGCGCGCGACGATGCGCTCGCCGCCGCGCTCGGCCTGCCCGACGATGCCGAGGTGATCGGCTTCATCGGCTCCTTCTACGATTATGAGGGCGTCGACGACCTGATCGCCGCCATGCCCGCGCTCGTCGCCGAGCGACCGGCCGCGCACCTGCTGCTGGTCGGCGGCGGCCCGATGGAGGCGGTGCTGGCGGCGCAGGCGGCGGCATCGCCGGTTGCCGACCGCATCCACTTCGCCGGCCGGGTGCCGCACGCGGAGGTCGAGCGCTATTACGGGCTTGTCGACATCCTCGCCTATCCGCGCAAGGCGATGCGGCTCACCGAGCTGGTGACGCCGTTGAAGCCGCTCGAGGCGATGGCGCAGCGCCGCCTCGTCGCCGCCTCCGACGTCGGCGGGCACCGCGAGCTGATCGAGCCGGACGTCACCGGCACGCTGTTCGCCCCCGACGATCCGGATGCGCTGGCCGCCGCGCTGTCGCGGCTGCTCGGGAACCGCGGCGACTGGGAAGCGCGCCGCGACGCCGGCCGCGCGTTCGTCGAGCGCGAGCGCGACTGGGCGACCAACGTCTCGCGCTATGCCCGGCTCTATCGCACCCTGCTCCGCGCCGGGACGGCCGAGACCGCCCCGGAGACGCCGGCTTCTGCTATGCGTCCCGAGTCGAAGCGGGTCGCGAGAATCGGTATGGCTGGCAGATCGGTACTGAGGCGCCTGAGCGCCGCCCCGCTGGAAGCGCCGCTCGGGCTCGCCGTCGGCGCCTCGCTCGGCTTCGCGCTGCTCGCCATGCCGACGGCGCTGTTCGAGGAGATGATCGCCGCGAGCGGGCTGCCGGCGCTCGCCGTCGCCGCCGACGCACCCGTCGCGCCGGGCCTGCGCCTCGGCGTCGTCGCCGCGCTGGCGCTGCTGGCGGGAATCGCCACCTGGGCGCTGCTGATGCTCGCGGGTGGCCGCAAGCCCTGGCCGCGCCGCATCCGCATGCCGGGCGCGCTCCGGATCCGCCGCGCCGACGCGCACCCGGACGCGCCGCCGCGCGCCCCCATCCTCGCCGCGCGCGATCTCGGCCCGCCGATGATGGACGTCGAGGTGGGGGCACCGCCGAGCCTGGCGCGCGGCGCGCCCGTCGCGGTGTCGCCGGCGCCCGAGCCGCTGGCCGTCGCGGCACCCGATGGCGACGTGCTCGAGCTGACCGACATCTATGATGCGGACCTGACGCTGGAGCGCGACGCGGACGCACCGCCGCCGCCGGCGGTGCATGCGCTGGTCGAGCGGCTCCGGGCCGGGATCGCGCGCCGCTCGGCCGCCGGCCTGACCGCGACCCCGCTCGACGGCGCCGATCCCGCGCTCCGCGAGGCGCTCGCCGTGCTCGGCCGGCGCGCCCCCCGGCACGGCTGACCCGCGGCCGAGAGCCCGATGCCACTGGCTTTTTTCGTCATCCGTCTTCGTCGTTCCCGCGCGGGCGGGGACGATGGAAGCAGGCAAGGCCAAGGTCATCCTGCTCCAGGAGCCCGTTGGGGAAGACCGCCGGCGCGGCAGCAGGCGCTCGCTGGCACGTTCTCGAACGGTCTCTCAGCGCTCCTCGATCGTCAGTGCCGCGAAGGCGAGCGCGTCGTGAGCGCTGGACGCCACCGTCACGTCCGCGACGATGTGGCCGGGCAGCGCGAACTCCATCTCGCCGATGTCGCGCCGCAGCGCCGCCGCGCGGTCGCGCGCATCCTCGCCGTCCAGCAGCAGCGTCACCTCGTGGCGCGCGCCCGAGAAGGTCGCGCTGTGCCATGGCACGCTGCGCGCCATGGCGATGCGGAACGGCGCCGCCGGCCCGCGCGCCAGCGCGCTCAGCAGCGCCGCCAGCGGGCGGTCGAGCATCGGCGCGCTCATTGCGCCGGCTCGCTCTCGTGAGCGTCGAGATAGGCGTGGACGCGCTGCTCGGTCCGGGGGCGAAGCTCGCGGCCGCGGCGCAGGTCGGTCACCAGCCGGGGATCGCCGAGCGCCTCGCGGCCGAACCGGCTCTGCGGCGTGCCGCTTCGCCGCAAATGCTTCTCGACGCGTAGGAGCAGGTGCATCTCGATCCTCCCGGACTCGCCGCCGCTGCGGCTGTGTTCCTGATCTGTTCTGAAATCCTACTTGTCTAGGAAAAATCCTAGCGGTACGCATCCGGGATGGAGCAGGATGATCCGCGTGCCCGGCTGGAGGCGCTCGCGCGTGGCGGCGGACATGATTTTGCCGCGCTCTCCCGGCTGATCGGCCGCAACGAGGCCTATATCCAGCAGTTCGTCCGGCGCGGCACCCCGCGCCAGCTCGGCGAAGCCGATCGCCGCGCGCTCGCCGCCTTCTTCGGCGTCGCGGAGAGCGAGCTCGGCGCGCCGGCCGGCGACGTCCGCGCCTGTCCCGCGGAGACGGCGGGGCCGCATCCGCCCGGCGGCGTGCTGCTCGTGCCGCGGCTGGACGTCGGCGCGGCGGCGGGCGCCGGCGCGTTCGCGGGCGACGAGCGCGCGCGCGGCCGCGTGCCGTTCGCCTCGGCCTGGGTGCGCGAGGTCGCGCGCGGCGGCGGGCGGGCGCTCTCGGTGATCCGCGTGACGGGCGATTCGATGCTGCCGACGCTCGCCGACGGCGACGAGATCCTGGTCGACCGCGCCGATGCGGCGGACGGTCTGCGCGACGGCATCTACGTGCTGCGGCTGGAGGATGCGCTGGTCGTCAAGCGGCTGGCGCTCCGCGCGCCCGGCAGGCTGGCGATCCGCAGCGACAATCCGGCGTTCCCGTCGCGCGAGGACGTGGCGGCGGGCGCCGTCGAGATCGTCGGGCGGGTGCTCTGGCTCGGGCGGAAAGTCTAGCGCGGTTCTCGATCCGATTGCATCGGATCGGCCGCTCCGGATTATTGATCTGCCGCGTTTTCCGAGCCAGCAGGTGATTCCCCCCTGCTTCGAAAACGCGCTAGCCCGCGCGCCGCCGGTCGGCCAGCCAGATCGCGATCGCCGCCGCCGCGCCGACGCCGAATCCCGCCAGCACACCGATCGAGGGCTGGCGCGCGACGCCGCCGAGCGCGGCGCCGAGCATCACGGCGATCGCGATCACGGCGCCGCCGGCGCGCGGCGAGGGGCGGGGGGCGGGCATCGCCCGCGCTCCTGCCACGTCGCGCGCCGCCGCGCCACTGTCCGGTTCCGGCACGGCGGCCGCCGGCGTGGTGGACAATCGCCAGGCCCGCTGCTAGGCGCGCCGGCCTGCCCCGAGGGAGTGGAAGCCATTTTCGAGACCGTCCATTTCGTCGCCGACCGCGCCGCGGCGGACGGCGCCGCCGAGCTGATCGCGCTGTTCGGCGAGGATGCCGGCGAGGAGGCGGCGCGCCGCGCCGAAGCCAGCCGCCGGATCGGCAATCATATCCATTTCGCGCGCTGGCGCCGCATCGAGCGCATGATCGTCCAGCTCGATCCCGCCTCTGGCCTCGCCGCGCCGGTCGAGACGCTCCACTAGCATCCGCTCGTCCCGCCGCGTCCGGCGCAGCTATCGCATCGCGACGGTTTCGCGCCGCGCAAAACCCCTCTAGTTTCGCGCCATGCTTTCCGGCGATCCGCGGCCCTGCGCCTTGATACGCGCGCACGCCGCGGCGTTCCTGCTGCTCGCGCCCGCGCCGCTCCTCGCCCGGGCCCAGCCGGCCGCCGATCCGGCGGGCGCGGCCGCGCAGCCGCTCGATCCGGGCTCGCCGATGCGGCCGCTGCCCGATCTCGGCGTCGCCTGGCCGGATCTGGCCGCCGCGCCCGCCGACACCCCGCCGACCCGGCCGGCCGGCGCCGCGCCGCCCGCCGATCCCGCCGCGAGCCAGCGCTACGCCATCCTCCTGCAGGGCACCGAGGCGCTCGGCATCGCCACGCTGCGCGCGAGCTTCGATGCCGTCTCGGTGCTGGTCGCGGGCGAGGGCAAGCCGGCCAATCTCTCGCAGATCGACCGGCGCGCGCGCGACGACGGCGAGAGCCTGCGCGAGCTGCTGCGCGCCGAGGGCTATTATGACGCCGAGGTCGATACCCGGATCGAGCCCGATCCCGCCGTGCCGGGGCGGCTGCGGGTCGTGCTCGATGCCGAGCCGGGCCAGCCCTATCATTTCACCGAGGTCGCGCTGCCCGGCATCGAGAACGCCGGCGCGGATGCGCCCGCGCTGCGCGAGGCGTTCGGCGTCCGCGCGCAGGATCCGGTCGATGCCGACAAGGTCGCCGCCGCGATCGCCGCGCTGAAGGCGAAGCTCGGCGAGCGCGGCTATGTCTTCGCCAAGGTGGCCGAGCCCGACATCGTCGTCGACCACGACACGCGCGGCGCGAGCCTCGTCCTCGCGGTCGATCCCGCCGGCGCGCGGCGGTTCGGCAGGATCGTCGTGCGGGGCAGCCGGCTGTTCGGCGCGGGCCATATCTCGCGGATCGCGCGGCTCCATCCCGGCGAGCGCTTCGATGCGCGCCGGCTCGACGACCTCAGGCGCGCGCTCATCAACACCGGGCTGGTGTCGACCGTCCAGCTCACCCCGGTGCCGACCGCCGATCCCCACGTCGCCGATCTGGTGGTGCGGCTCGATGCGGCGCCGCCGCGCACCATCGCCGGCGAGCTCGGCTATGGCACCGGCGAGGGCGCGCGGCTCGAGATCAGCTGGCAGCACCGCAACCTGCTGCCGCCGGAGGGCGCCGTCACCTTCCGGGGGGTGGCGGGCACGCAGGAGCAGCTGCTCTCCGCGCAGCTCCGCCGCGCCAATTTCCGCTCCCGCGACGAGGTGCTCAACGCCCAGATCGAGCTCGATCACCAGCACCGCGCCGCCTATGACGCCAAGACCTTCACGCTCGCCGCCGGCATCGCGCGCGAGACGAACATCATCTGGCAGAAGAAATGGACCTGGTCCTACGGCGGCGAGCTCGACGCCTCCGACGAGCGCGACGTGATCGCCGCCACCGGCGCGCCGCGCCGCCGCACCTATCTGATCGCCGCCGCCCCGACGAGCCTCGCCTATGACGGCTCCGACGACCTGCTGAACCCGACCCGCGGCCACCGCCTGTCCGGCCGGCTCTCGCCCGAGCTGTCGCTCCAGAACGGCGTGTTCGGCTATGCCAAGCTCCAGATCGACGGCAGCTACTACCAGCCCGTCGGCCGCGCCGTCCTCGCCGGGCGGCTCCGCTTCGGCTCGATCCTGGGCGCGACCGCCGACCGGATCGCGCCGACCCGGCGCTTCTATTCGGGCGGCGGCGGCTCGGTGCGCGGCTACGGCTATCAGGACATCGGCCCGCGCGACATCGACAATGATCCGATCGGCGGCCGCAGCCTCGCCGAATTCGCGGTGGAGGCCCGCGTGCGGTTCGGCAATTTCGGGGTGGTGCCGTTCCTCGACGGCGGCAACCTCTACGCGAGCACGCTGCCGCGCTTTACGGGCTTCCGCTACGGCGCGGGCCTCGGCGCGCGGTATTACACGAATTTCGGGCCGATCCGCGTCGATGTCGGCACGCCGATCAACCGGCAGAAGGGCGATGCCCGCGTCGCGGTCTATGTCTCGCTGGGGCAGGCGTTCTGATGGAGGTGACCGCGATCTCGCCGCCGCCGGCGGAGCGGCGGCCGTGGATCAAATGGGTGGTCGGCTCGCTGCTGACCCTGCTGATGGTGCTGGCGGGAGTCGGCTTCGGGATCGACACCGATGCCGGGCATCGCCTGATCGCCGACCGCATCGCCGCGCTCAGACCGTCGTCGGGCCTGCGGATCAGCGTCGGCCGGATCGACGGATCGGTGTGGCACGACATGCGGATCGTCGACCTGCGGCTCGCGGACCGCCGGGGGATCTTCCTCGAGGCGCCGGCGATCGACGTCGACTGGCGGCCGCTGCGCTGGCTCGACAACAGCCTCGAGATCGAGCGGCTCGCCGCCGATCTCGTCATCCTCCATCGCGCGCCCGGGCTGCGCTCCACCAGCAACGGGCCGCTGCTGCCGGACTTCGACGTCGCGATCCGCGGGCTCGACCTGCGGCTGCGCTTCGAGCCCGCGCTTGCCGGCGCGCGCCGGCTCGCGCGGTTGCGGGGCAGCGTCGAGATCCGGCGCGGGCGCGCGCTGTTCGCGCTGCGCGCCGGCGCGGCGGCGGGCGACCGGCTGACGATGCTGCTCGACGCCGAGCCGGCGCGCGATCGCTTCGATCTCGACGCGCGGCTGCGCGCGCCGGGCACCGGCATCCTGCCCGCGCTGCTCGGCACCAGGAAGGGGATCGCGCTCACCATCGCCGGCGACGGGCGCTGGGCGGTGTGGAACGGGCGCGCCCGGCTCGATGTCGGCGCAGCGCGCGTGGCCGATCTGACGCTGGGCGCGCGCGAGGGCGACTATGCGCTGGCCGGCGCGCTTGATCTCCGGTCGATCACCCAGGGCAAGCTCCAGCGGCTGAGCGGACCGCGGGTGATGGTCTCGGGCGAGGCGACGCTCGCCGACCGCCGGCTGGATGGCACGCTCGCGCTGCGCTCCTCCGCGCTGGCGTTGCGGGGGGATGGCACGATCGATCTGGCGACCAGCGCGTTCGACGGCATCCGCATCGGCGCGCGCCTGCTCAGGCCCGCCGCGCTCTTCCCGAACATGAGCGGGCAGGCGATCGCGCTGAAGGCGGTGCTCGACGGCCCGTTCCGCACCGCCGCCTTCTCCTATTCGCTCGCAGCGCCGCGTTTCGCGTTCGACGCCACCGGCTTCGAGGATGCGCGCGCCGCCGGCCGGGGCCGCCTCGGCGCGCACCCGTTCGCGCTGCCGATCCGGTTCGTGGCGAAGCGCGTCACCGGCGTCGGCGACGTCGCCGGCGGCATCCTCGCCGATCTCTCGGCCGAGGGCGTGCTGCACGTCACCGCCAGCGCGCTGACCGGGGAGGGGCTCAGGCTCGCATCGGACAAGATTTCCGGCAAGCTCGCGCTGTTCGTCGATCTTGTCACCGGCCGGTTCGTGGTCGACCTCTCCGGCGGGCTCGCGCGCTATCTGATCCCGGGCCTGGGCGTCGTCGACGTGCTGACCGAGCTCAAGGTGGTGCCGGACGCGCGCGGGGTCGGCATCGTCAGCGGCAGGGGCCATGCCTGGGTGCGCCGCTTCGACAACGCCTTCCTGCGCGGCCTCGCCGGCGGGCTGCCGACGCTGGAGACCAATCTCGTGCGCGGCGCCGATGGTGTGCTGCACCTGTCCGGCCTGGTGCTCACCGCGCCCGGCATCCGCCTCGCCGGCAGCGGGGTGCGGCGACGCGACGGCACCTTCCAGCTCACCGGCGGCGGCACCCAGACCCGCTACGGCGCCTTCACCCTCGCGCTCGATGGTGACATCTCCAGGCCGAAGCTCGACATCGTGCTGGCGGCACCCGCGCCGGCGCTCGGGCTCGCGGGCGTGCGGCTGCTGCTCGATCCGACCCCGCAGGGCTTCGCCTATCGCGCGGCGGGCGGTTCGACGCTCGGGCCGTTCACCTCCGCGGGCACGATCCTCACGCCGTCCGACGCGCCCGCCGCGATCGCGGTCGCGGCGCTGGACGTCAGCGGCACGCATCTCGGCGGCGCGCTGCGCTCGCTGCCGGATGGCCTCGCCGGCACGCTCGCCGCCGCCGGGGGCGGATTCGAGGGCGCGCTGGTGTTCGTGCCCAAGCCCGGGACGGTGCAGGGGATCGAGATCCGGCTCGACGCGGCGGGCGCGACGCTCGGCGGCGTCGCGGCCACCGGCGTGCGGCGCGGGCGGCTCGACGCCTCGCTGCTGCTGCGCCCGGACGGCACCGCCGCCGACGTGACGATCGCGGCGCAGGGCCTGCGGCGCGGCGGCATCTCGCTCGCCCGCCTCGCCGCCAATCTGAAGCTGGACGGCGGGCGGGGGACGGTGCGCGCCTCGTTCGCCGGCTCGCGCGGGCGCGCCTTCGCCTTCCAGACCCAGGCCGACATCGCGCCGGGGACGATCCGGGTGAACGCGCAGGGGACGATCGACCGCCGCCCGCTCCTGCTCGTCCAGCCGGCGGTGCTGACCCGCGAGGGGGAGAGCGGAGGCGGGGGCTGGCGGCTCGCCTCGACCGCGCTCACCTTCGCCGGCGGCAGCGCGACGATCGGCGGGCGCTTCGGCGGAAGCGGCGGCAATGCGCTCGACGCGAGCCTCGCCGCCATGCCGCTGACGGTGCTGGACGTCTTCCAGCCGGGGCTCGATCTCGGCGGCAGCGCGTCGGGCACGCTGGCCTATGCGCAGGCCGGCGCCGGCCTGCCGCCGCAGGGCCACGCCGAGCTGACCGTGCGCGGGCTGACCCGCGCCGGCCTCGTCGTCTCCTCGACTCCGGTCGATGTCGGCATCGCCGCGCGGCTCTCGGGCGACGCGCTCGCCGCGCGTGCGGTGGCGGCGAGCGGCGGCAAGGTGATCGGGCGCGCGCAGGCGCGGCTCGCGCCGTTGCCCGGCGGCGGCGATCTCGCCACCCGGCTCGCGGGCGCGCCGCTGTTCGCGCAGCTCCGCTATACCGGGCCGGCCGACACGCTCTGGCGGCTGAGCGGGGTGGAATCGATCGATCTGTCCGGGCCGCTCGCGGTCGGCGCCGACATCGCCGGCACGCTCGACAGCCCCGTCATCCGGGGCTCGCTCGCCACCGAGGCGGCGCGGCTGGAGAGCGGCGTCACCGGCACCGTCATCGACGCCTTGCGCGCGCGCGGCAGCTTCGGCGGATCGAAGCTCGTGATCGACAGCTTCGCCGGCACCACCAGAGGCGGCGGCACGCTCGCGGGCCGCGCGACCTTCGACTTCGCCGCCGCGCACGGCCTCGGCATCGACACCGCGGCGGAGGCGACCCGCGCGCTGCTGCTCGATCGCGACGAACTGGGCGCGACCGTCACCGGACCGATCGCGATACGCTCGGACGGGGCGGGGGGCACGATCTCGGGCGACGTCCGGCTCGATCGCTCGCATTACCGGCTCGGCCGCGCGGCGGCGGCGGCGATCCCGCGGCTTGGCGTGCGCGAGATCAACCGCCCCGCCGACGAGCAGGCGGTGGGCGCGGCGCCGGTGCCGTGGCGGCTCGATCTCCATGCCGACGCGCGCAACCAGCTCGCCGTCTCCGGCCTCGGGCTGGACAGCGAGTGGCGCGCCAAGCTCGATCTGTCGGGCGATGTGGAGAACCCGCGCATCCTCGGCCGCGCCGATCTGGTGCGCGGCAGTTATGAATTCGCCGGGCGGCGCTTCGATCTCGATCGCGGCGCGATCCGCTTCACCGGCAACGTGCCGGTCGATCCCGTGCTCGACATCACCGCGCAGGCCAATCTCTCCGGGCTCGACGCCACCATCCACGTCAGCGGCACCGGGCTCCAGCCGACCATCGACTTCACCAGCGTGCCGGCGCTGCCGCAGGACGAGCTGCTCTCGCGGCTGCTGTTCGGCACCTCGATCACCAACCTGTCGGCGCCCGAGGCGCTCCAGCTTGCCGCGGCGGTGGCGGGGCTGCAGAACGGCGGCACCGGCATCAACCCGATCAACGCGGTGCGCCGCGCGGTCGGGCTCGACCGGCTGCGCATCCTTCCCGCCGACGTCACCACCGGCCAGAAGACCAGCGTGGCGGCAGGCAAATATATCGGCCACCGCACCTATGTGGAGCTGGTGACGGACGGGCAGGGCTATTCCGCCACCAATGTCGAGTTCCAGCTCACCCGCTGGCTCTCGCTCCTATCGACCATCTCGACGATCGGAAGGCAGAGCGCCAACGTGCGGGTGTCGAAGGATTATTGAAGACGGAGCAACCGCCGATCCACGTGATGTCATCCGGCTTCGCGCCGGCTCGCGCACCACGCGCGGCCGCCGCTCGGCGGGATCGGCGGGATCGAGGATGGAGGCGCCGGCGTTGCGGTTGGCCGCGAGGAAGCGGGCGCGCGCGGGTGTGATGCGCCGGCCGGGGATCGGCCGCGCCACGCCGGGCGGGGCGGGGCGGGCGCGACGATCTCGGCCGCGATCCGGCTGGCGGCGTCCGCGATGCGGACGCGCTCGGTCCGGGCGAAGAACGCCGCCGGCGCCGGCATCGCCAGCTCGAACGGCGAGCGGTTCGGGGAGCGGATGCGGAAGCCCGTGAGGCAGGGGCCCGTGGAGAAGCCGGAGTGGCGGCTATCCCGCGGCGCGTGTGGTGGAGTCGTTCAGCATGTTCGATATGGCGGTGATGATCTGCGCGGTCGCGAAGGGTTTCTGGATGAGCGTGCTGTTCGGAACTCCCTGAACCGCCCAGTCGCCGCCGCTGTCCGCCGTCATGTAAACGACGGGAAATGTCGGGACTAATTCGCGAGCGTGTCGAGCCACGTCCCACCCGTTCGCGCCCTCCCCCATGCGAATGTCGGTAATCAGGCCGGCCACGTCGTTTTCCGGTCTGTCGAGCTCGGCGATGGCCCCGGCTCCATCCATGGCGGTGATCACCCCGTATCCCGCGTCGGTCAAAGCATCTTCAAGCACGTGCAGGATCAGCGCATCGTCGTCGACGAGGAGCAGGATGATGGCATCGGTCAAGGCGCGTTCCTGACCTCGGTTGCGTTTCGCGGAGTTGTCACGGGATGTCCCTGTCTCTCGGCGCCGACCGCCGAGGCAGCCAAAGATGGCCTGTCCTACCACGGGGCATGGCCCGTGGCCGCACTGTTTCTATCCGGGGTTCGCGACGCGGTATCGCCACGGAAAACGCCCGGCGGTCTCCCGCCGGGCGCTTCGTCAGCCGAAGAAGGAAACGTCAGGCCGAATAATACATGTCGAACTCGACCGGCGCGGGCGTCATCTCCCAGCGCGCGACCTCGGCCCATTTGATCTCCTGATAGGCCTCGATCTGGTCGGCGGTGAACACCCCGCCCTTGAGCAGATACTCTTGATCCGCCGTGAGCGAATCGAGCGCCTCGCGCAGCGAACCGCACACCGTCGGGATTTCCTTCAGCTCCTCGGGCGGCAGGTCGTAGAGGTTCTTGTCCATCGCCTCGCCGGGGTGGATCTTGTTCTCGACGCCATCGAGGCCCGCCATCAGCAGCGCGGCATAGGCGAGATAGGGGTTGGCCATCGCGTCCGGGAAGCGGAACTCGACGCGCTTGGCCTTCTTGCCCGCGCCATAGGGGATGCGGCAGGACGCCGAGCGGTTGCGCGCCGAATAGGCGAGCAGCACCGGCGCCTCATAGCCCGGCACCAGCCGCTTGTAGCTGTTGGTGGTCGGGTTGGTGAAGGCGTTCAGCGACTTGGCATGCTTGATGACGCCGCCGATGAAGTAGAGGCACAGGTCCGAGAGGCCGGCATAGCCATCGCCGGCGAAGAGCGGCTCGGAGCCGTTCCAGATCGACATGTGGGTGTGCATGCCCGATCCGTTGTCCTGCTTGATCGGCTTGGGCATGAAGGTGACGGTCTTGCCATAGGCCTGGGCGACCTGGTGGCAGACATATTTGTAGATCTGCATGCGGTCCGCGGTGGTGACGAGCGTGCCGAAGGTGAGGCCGAGCTCGTGCTGCGAGGCGGCCACCTCATGGTGGTGCTTGTCGCAGGGCAGCCCCATCTCGAGCATGGTCGAGACCATCTCGGCGCGGATGTCGACCGCGCTGTCGACAGGTGCCACCGGGAAATAGCCGCCCTTGGCGCGCGGGCGATGCCCCAGGTTGCCGCCCTCGAGCTCCTTGCCGGTGTTGGTCGGCAGCTCGACATCGTCGAGATGATAATAGGACGAGTTGTAGGTGCTGTCGAAGCGCACGTCGTCGAACATGAAGAACTCGGCCTCGGGGCCGACATAGACGGTGTCGCCGATGCCGAGCGTCTTGACATATTCCTCGGCGCGCTTGGCGGTGGAGCGCGGATCGCGGCTGTAGAGCTCGCCGGTCGATGGCTCGACGATGTCGCACACCAGGATCAGCATCGGCGTCGCCGAGAAGGGATCGA
>CAXTPE010000072.1:0-12480 GCA_964245925.1 uncultured Sphingomonadaceae bacterium | reverse complement strand
GTGGGATTCGAACCCACGGTGAGCTTGCACCCACAACGGTTTTCGAGACCGTCCCAATCGACCACTCTGGCACCTCTCCGCTGAGGCTCGAGGCGTGGCCCGCTTGGGATGCGGGCTGGTCGGCGGGCGGGGCTTAGCGGAGGCGGCGGGGCTTGCCAAGCGGGCGCTTGCCAGCCGTGCGCAGTCGCCTACATTGTGCGCCATGGACATGCATGCTTCCCGAACCGGCGCCGCCCCCGCGCTGCCCCCCACGCTCCCGGACGTCGCGCTGGCGCGTTTCGCGATCGGCGAGGTGGTGCGGCACCGGATGTTCCCGTTCCGCGGCGTGATCTTCGATGTCGACCCGACCTTCTCCAACAGCGAGGAATGGTATCAGGCGATCCCCGAGGACATCCGCCCGCCGCGCGACCAGCCCTTCTACCATCTGCTCGCCGAGAACGCCGAGGACAGCTATGTCGCCTATGTCAGCCAGCAGAACCTGGTCCGCGACGACAGCGAGGAGCCGGTCGATCATCCCGCCATCCACGGGCTGTTCGATGGCTATGCCGATGGCCGCTACCGGCTGCGGCGCGAGCACCGGCACTGACGCCCGTGGCCGCCGCCTGATTGACAGGCTGACCGGAATCACCTAGCGGAGCCGCCTTCCCGCGCAGCCCCGGCTGGCGCGGGCCAAAGCCATTCGCAGAGCGCAGAGAGAGCCCCAGAGCCATGTTCGCCATCGTCCGCACCGGCGGCAAGCAGTATCGCGTCAGCCCCGGCGATCGCATCGTCGTCGAGAAGCTCGCCGGCGAGGCGGGCGACCAGGTGACGCTCGACGACGTGCTGCTCGCCGGCGAGGGCGGCGAGATGCAGGATACAGGCGGGCTCAGCGTCGCCGCCGAGATCGTCGCCCAGGCGCGCGCCGACAAGGTGATCGTCTTCAAGAAGCGCCGCCGCCACAATTACCGCCGCCGCAACGGCCATCGCCAGCACCACACGATCCTGAAGATCGTCGCGGTCGGCGACGCGCGCGAGACCGCCGCCGCCGAGCAGGCGCCGGTGCCCGCCGACGCCGACGCCTGAGCGGATCCGCAGGAGCACTGAGCAATGGCACACAAGAAAGCAGGCGGCTCGTCACGCAACGGCCGCGATTCGGCGGGGCGCCGCCTCGGCGTCAAGAAGTTCGGCGGCGAGAGCGTGCTGGGCGGCAACATCATCGTCCGCCAGCGCGGCACCCGGGTCTATCCCGGCCGCAACGTCGGCATCGGCAAGGATCACACGCTGTTCGCGCTCGCCGCCGGCCGCGTGCTGTTCCACGACGGCAAGCTCGGCCGCAAATATGTCAGCATCGACCTGCCCGCCGAAGCCGCCGAGTAGCGCGCGGGGGCCGCTATTGCGCGGCGCGGATTAGCGGCTAGGCTCGCCCGATCGGGACGGAAGGCGCATCGCCGGTCCGCCAGGCGGGGACAGGCATGATATTCGGCCGTGTGAAGTCGCTCGACGCGATCCTGGCGACCGCCGAGAAAAGGCCGCTCCAGCGCTCGCTCGGCGCCTTCCAGCTCACGATGCTCGGCATCGGCGCGGTGATCGGCACCGGCATCTTCGTGCTCACCTCCGAGGCCGCGCAGAAGGCCGGGCCGGGGATGCTGCTCAGCTTCTGCGTCGCGGGGTTCGTCTGCGCGGTGGCGGCGCTCTGCTATTCCGAGCTCGCCTCGATGGTGCCGGTGGCGGGATCGGCCTATACCTACACCTATGCGGTGATCGGCGAGCTGATGGCGTGGATGGTCGGCTGGGCGCTGATCCTGGAATATGCCGTCGGCGCGAGCGCGGTGGCGGTCGGCTGGTCGAACCACGCGGTCGGGCTGCTCGGCGCGTCCGGCATCCACTTCCCCACCGCCATCAGCAACGCCGACGCGCTGATGGCGCATGTCCAGCTCGCGTTCGGGGCGGCGGCCTCGCCCGACCTGATCGCGGCGACGCGGGTCGGCGGCTGGGTCAACGTGCCGGCGATCATCATCTCGATCGCGGTCACCTGCCTGCTCGTGGTCGGCACCACCGAGAGCGCGTTCGTCAACGCGATCCTCGTCGCGATCAAGATCGCCGCGCTGACCCTGTTCGTGATCCTGACGCTGCCGGCGATGCACGCCGCCAATTTCACGCCCTTCCTGCCGACCGGATCGGTCGGCGTGCTCGGCGCGGCGGCCTCGATCTTCTTCGCCTATGTGGGCTTCGACGCGGTCTCGACCGCCGCCGAGGAGACCAGGAACCCGCAGCGCAGCGTGCCGATCGGCCTCATCGCGAGCCTCGGCATCTGCACGCTGTTCTACCTGCTGGTGGCGAGCGGCGCGATCGGCGCGATCGGCGCGCAGCCGGTGATGGTGGCGGGCGCCGCGCTGGAGCCCGGCACGGCGGAGATCGCGGGGCGCTGTGCCGCGATCGTGGCCGCCGGCGCGATCGAGCCGCTGGTCTGCTCGCGCGAGGCGCTGGTGCATGTCCTCCAGGTGCTCGGCCATCCGGTGTTCGGCTGGCTGGTCGGGCTGGCCGCGGTGCTGGCGCTGCCGTCGGTGGTGCTGATGATGATGTTCGGCCAGACGCGCGTGTTCTTCACCATGGCGCGCGACGGGCTGCTGCCGAGCCGGCTGGCCGCGGTGCATCCGCGCTTCCGCACGCCACATGTCGTGACGGTGGTCACCGGCATCGGCGCGACCGCAGCCGCGGCGTTCCTGCCGGTCGGCAAGCTCGCCGACTATTCCAACTCGGGCACGCTGTTCGCCTTCCTGATGGTGGCGGTGTCGGTGATGGTGCTGCGCCGGACCGATCCCGGCCGCCACCGGCCGTTCCGCACGCCGGCGGTGTGGATCGTGGCGCCGCTGGCGATCGTCGGTTGCCTCGGCCTCTATGTCTCGCTGCCGCTCACCGCGATCCTGGTGCTGCCGGTCTGGGGGGCGATCGGGCTGCTGATCTACTTCGCCTACAGCCGCGCGCGCAGCAACGTCGGCCGCGGCATCACCGACGCCGACGACTGATCGGGGGGCGAAGGAGGGGCGCGTGGCTCAGCCGAGCCGCGCCGCCACCAGCGCGGTCAGGTCCGCCATGGGGCGGGCGCCATAATGCGAGATGATCTCGGCCGCCGCGATCGCGCCCATGCGCAGGCTGGCGGCGGTCCCCCGCCCCCGCGCCAGCCCGGCCAGCACCCCGGCGGCGAAGAGGTCGCCCGCGCCGGTGGTGTCGACGACATGGGCGACCGGCTCGGCCGCCACCGCGAACCGCTCGGTCCCCTCCACCGCGATGGCCCCCTCGGCCCCGCGCGTCACCACCAGCAGCGGCACCTTCGCCGCGATCGCCGCGATCGCCGGCTCGATGCCGTCCAGCTCCGCCAGCGAGAGCAGCTCCGCCTCGTTGGCGAACAGGATGTCGACGACGCCGTCGTCGAGCAGCGCACGGAAGTCGCCGCGATGGCGCTCGACGCAGAAGGCGTCGGAGAGCGAGAGGGCGACGCGGCGGCCGGCCTCGCGCGCCAGCCGGATCGCGGCGCGCATCGCGCGGCGCGGCTCCTCGGGATCCCACAGATAGCCCTCGAGATAGAGGATCGCCGCCGAGCCCACGAGCGCGGCGTCGAGCGCCGCCGCGGCAAGGAACTGCGAGGCGCCGAGGAAGGTGTTCATCGTCCGCTGCCCGTCCGGCGTGACGAGGATCAGGCACTGCGCGGTCGGCACCGAGCCGGCGTGCGGCGCGATGTCGAAATGGACGCCGAGCGCGCGGATGTCGTGCGCGAAGACGCGGCCGAGCTGGTCGTCGGCGACCTGGCCGACGAAGCCGCAACGCCCGCCCAGCGCGGCGATGCCGGCGACGGTGTTGGCGGCCGATCCGCCGCTCGCCTCGATGCCGGGCGCCATCCGGCCGTAGAGCGCGGTCGCGCCATCGGCGTCGATCAGCCGCATCGATCCCTTGGCGAGCCCCTCCGCGCTCAGGAAGGCATCGTCGGCGGTGGCGATCACATCGACGATGGCGTTGCCGATGGCGAGGACGTCGAGGGTCGGCATGGTCAAGGCGGTTTTCCCGGTGCGATGGTCGCGCGGGACTATCGGTCGGTCCGCCGCCACGCAACCGGGCGTTGACGCGGGCGGCGGCGCGCGTCACTTGCCGCGCCCGATGCCTCGCCACACCCCGCTACCGATCGCCAGGACGCGGCGCGCGCTGCTCGCGCTGGCGATGGTGGCGCTCGTCGTGGCGGGCTGCGGCCCGTCGGGGCTCGGCAGCCCGGGCTCGTCGCCCGTGCCGACCCGCTTCCGCCTGCCGACGGCGGGGCTGGAGCGCGTGATGGGCCGCACCGCCGCCGAGCTGATGGCGCTGTTCGGCCCGGCCGATCAGGACATGCGCGAGGCAGCCTCGCGGCGGCTCCAGTTCGTCAGCCCGGTCTGCGTGCTGGACGCCTATCTCTACCCGCCCGCCGCCGGCCGGGAACCCGTCGTCACCTGGGTCGACGCCCGCCTGCCGAGCGGCGACGACATCGACCGTGCCTCCTGCGTCGCGGCGCTTACCCGGCGGTAAGGGCGGACGGGACGGCATTGAGTCACCTCCGTTGGCGTCGAGCGCGGTCGAGACGCGGCGCTTGGTCCCGCCCCCTTCGCCTGCCTTGCAGGCGCTCGGGACAGGCCTCGACTTCGCTCGGGACGAACGGTGGTTCTATGTGACATCATCATCCTTCAGCGTCCATTCGTCGCGAACACCATCATCAGGATCGCCCGCCCTGCCCGCCCGCTCGCGCGCGAACCGCACGGGATCGAGCCGCGACAGCGCCCACGCCGCGGCACCGCGCACCACCGGCGCGGGATCGTCGAGCAGCGCCGCCACGCGCGGCGCCAGTGCCGCCATGCCGCTGTTCCCCGCCGCGATCAGCGCGTTGCGCACCATCCGGTCGCGCCCGATCCGCTTGATCGGAGAGCCCGCGAACACCTGCCGGAAGCCGGCGTCGTCGAGCGCCAGCAGGTCGCCGAGCTCGGGCGCGGCAAGCTCGGCGCGCGGCGCGAACGCCCTGTGCGCGGCGGCGGTCGCGGCGAACTTGTTCCAGGGGCAGACCGCCAGGCAATCGTCGCAGCCATAGACGCGGTTGCCGATCGGGCCGCGGAACGCGCGCGGGATCGGCCCGGCATGCTCGATGGTGAGATAGGAGATGCAGCGCCGCGCATCGAGCCGATAGGGCGCCGGGAAGGCGTTGGTCGGGCAGGCGCGCTGGCACGCGTCGCACGATCCGCAGGAGCCGCGTTCGGGCGGGTCGGGATGCAATTCCAGCCCGGGCTCCAGCCCGGGCTCCAGCCCGGGCTCCAGCGTCGTGAGGATCGCGCCGAGCAGCAGCCAGCTCCCGTCGGCGCGGCTGAGCAGGTTGGTGTGCTTGCCCTGCCATCCGATCCCCGCCGCCTGCGCCAGCGGCTTCTCCATGACGGGCGCGGTATCGACGAAGACCTTGAGCTCGCAGCCCGTCTCCGCCACCAGCCAGCGCGCGAGCGCCTTCAGCGCGCGCTTGACGACATCATGATAGTCCGCCCCCCGGGCATAGGCCGAGATGCGGCCGATGCCGCGCTCGCCCGCCAGCCGCAGCGGATCGTCGGCCGGCGCATAGCTCATGCCGAGCATCACCACGCTGCGCGCCGCCGGCCAGAGCGCGCGCGGCGCCGCGCGCTCGCCGGCCCGCGCCGCCATCCACCCCATATCGCCATGCGCGCCCTCGGCCAGCCAATCGGCGAGCCGCCCGCCCGCCTCCGGCGCGCCCTCGGCGTCGGCGATGCCGCAGGCCGCGAAGCCGAGCGCCGCCGCCTCGGCCTTGAGCCGCGCCGTCAACGAAGTGTTGGTGGTCATCTGCGATGCCGCTACGGAATCCATGCGCCTCCGTCCCGGGAGCTCAAGTGCAGCAATCCGCTTTCGCCGTCGAGGCGCACGGCCTCGTCAAGCAGTTCGCCGGCAAGCGCGCGGTCGACGGCATCGATCTCGCCGTGCCGGCGGGCAGCATCTACGGCATCCTCGGCCCCAATGGCGCCGGCAAGACGACGCTGCTGCGCACCCTGCTCGGCATCCTCGATCCCGACGCCGGCACGCGCCGCATCCTCGGCGCGGAGCGGCCGATCGCGGTGGCGCATGACGTCGGCTATCTGCCCGAGGAGCGCGGCCTCTATCCGCAGATGCCGGCGCGCGAGGCGATCGCCTTCATGGGCGCGCTCCGCGGGCTGCCGCTCGCGCGGGGCCGCGCGCGCGCCGACGCGCTGCTGGAGCGCCACGGCCTCGACGAGGCGAAGCGCAGCATCATCCGCTCGCTCTCCAAGGGCATGGCGCAAACGGTGCAGCTGCTCGGCACGATCGTCCACACACCCCGCCTGATCGTGCTCGACGAGCCCTTCTCCGGGCTCGACGCGATCAACCAGGCGCGGCTGGAGGAGCTGATCCGCGCCGAGGCGGCGAACGGCGCGACGATCCTCTTCTCCACCCATGTCATCGCCCATGCCGAACGATTGTGCGAGCGCGTCGCGATCGTGGCGGGGGGCACCATCCGCTTCGAGGGGACGGTGGAAGAGGCGCGCGGCACGCTGGCGCCCCGCGTCCGCCTCGTCACCACCGAGCGGGACGGACCGTGGCGCGCGGCGCTGCCCCCGGCCGCCGCCGAGACCGACGGCGCCTGGCGCTTCGACGTGCCGCCGGGCGGGATCGAACCGCTGCTGCGCGCGCTGATCGAGGACGGCGCCGGGATCGAGGAGCTGTCGATCGAGCGGCCGGGGCTGCACGAGGCGTTCGTCGCCATCGTCGGCGGCCCGGCCGGGATCGCCGAGCCGGCTCGGGCGACGCTCGATGCGTGAGCTCTTCCGCGCCGCCTGGGTGATCGGCCGGCGCGACTATGTCGCGACCGTGTTCTCGCGCGCCTTCCTGCTGTTCCTCGTCGGGCCGCTGGTGCTGCTGCTGTTCGGGGTCGTCTTCAGCCTCATCGGCACGCAGGGCGAGCGGCCGGGCGGCGGCGCGGCGGCGCTGGTGGCGATCGCCGACGCCGGCGAAGGCGACGGGCTGACGGCGGCGGCGGCGAGGATCGGCGGCCGCCCGCCGCGCATCGTGCCGCCGGCCGGCGCCCCGCGCGCGCAGGCGGAGCGGCTGCTCGCCGATGGCGCCCAGGCGGTGCTCGCCGGCGGGCTGGATCATCCCGTGCTGATCGGCCGGCAGCCGGGGCTGGCGGACGCGGCGGACGATGCCGCGCGCCTCGTCGACCAGGCGCGGCAGGCCCGCGCGCTCGCCCGAGCCGGCGCCGCGCCGCCGCCCCTGGTCGGCCTCGGGCGGCTCGTGATCGCGCCAGCCGCCAGCGAAGCGCCGGCATCGCTGACCGCGACGGCGCGCGCGGGGCAGACCGCGATCTGGCTGCTGACCACGCTGCTGGCGGGCATGCTGCTCTCCAACCTGCTCGAGGAGAAATCGAGCAAGGTGATCGAGATCCTCGCCGCCGCCGTGCCGATCGACGCGATCTTCCTCGGCAAGCTGTTCGGCATGCTCGCGATCTCGCTCACCGGCATCACCGTCTGGTCCTCGATCGGGATCGTCGTCACGCTGGCGCTCGGCCAGGCGCATGCGGGTGGCGACCTCGCGCTGACCCCGCCCGCGGTCGGCTGGCCGATGTTCGTGCTGTTCGGCCTGCTCTATTTCACCATGACCTATCTGCTGCTCGGCGCGGTGTTCCTCGGCATCGGCGCGCAGGCGCGATCGGTGCGCGAGGTGCAGACCATCTCGATGCCGGTGACGATGGGGCAGTTGCTCGTGTTCGCCTTCTCCTCCGCCGCGATCGGCGCGCCGGACGGGCGGACGGCGTGGGCGGCGATGCTGTTCCCATGGAGCTCGCCGTTCGCGATGATGGCGCGCGCCGCCGAGCTGCCCGCGCTCTGGCCGCACCTGCTCGGCTTCCTCTGGCAGGCGCTGTGGGTGATGCTCGCGATCCGGCTCGCCTCGCGGTTGTTCCGCCGCAGCGTGCTCAACGCCGGCGCGGGTGCATCCGTTCGCAAGCGTCGCGCGTAGCTTGGCCGCGACGGAGGACGATATGGACGGGATGACGCGACGCGAGCTGATCGGCACGGGCGCGATCGGCGCGATGGCGATCGCGATGTTCGGGATGCGCGGTCTCGCCTCGCCCGCGCAAGCGGCGGCGGGCAGGTTTCCGGTGATGCGCGGCGATGCCGAGTGGCGGAAGCTGCTCGCGCCCGCCGCCTATGACGTGCTGCGCCGGCAGGGCACCGAGGCGCCGTTCACCAGCCCGCTGCTGAACGAGCATCGCGCCGGCCGCTTCGCCTGCGCCGGCTGCGGCCAGCCCGCCTTCTCGTCGGCCACCAAGTTCGACAGCGGCACCGGCTGGCCGAGCTTCTGGAAGCCGCTCCCCGGCGGGGTCGCCACCACCACCGACGAGACGCTCGGCTTCACCCGCACCGAGGTTCACTGCGCGCGCTGCGGCGGCCACCTCGGCCACGTCTTCGACGACGGACCGAAGCCGACCGGGCTGCGCTACTGCATGAACGGGGTCGCGCTGAAGTTCCTGCCCGGCACGGCGTGAACCCCGCCGCCGAGCGCGCGCCTAGCCTGTGGCGCCTCGCCGGCGAGGCGACCGCGCCGATCGAGATCGCGACGGGCCGGCTGCTCGCCCGCGCGATCGGCCGCCGGCGGCAGGCGGAACGCCCGCGCGACGTGCTCGTGCTGCCCGGCTTCCTCAAGGATGACCGGGCGACCGCGAGCCTGCGCGCCGCGCTCGACGCCGCCGGGCACCGCGCCTTCGGCTGGGAGATGGGCCGCAACCTCGGCGCGACCGCCGACACGCTCGAGCGGCTGCGCGCGCGGCTCGACGCGATCGGGACAGCGCCGCTCGCGCTGGTCGGCTGGAGCCTCGGCGGCCTGTTCGCGCGCGAGCTCGCCAAGCTGCACCCCGCGCGCGTCGAGCGCGTGGTGACGATGGGCACGCCCTTCTCTGGCGGGGCGCGGGCCAATCACGCCTGGCGGCTCTACGAGCGGATCGCCGGTCATCCGGTCGACCGGCCACCGATCGCGGTCGTCCGCCACGAGAAGCCGCCGGTGTTCACGGTCGCGCTCTGGTCGCGCCGCGACGGCATCGTCGCGCCGGCGGCGTCGCGCGGGCTCGCCGGCGAGGCCGATGTCGCGATCGAGGTGCGCAGCGGCCATGTCGCCTTCGCCGCGTCCGCGCCCGCGATCCGGGCGGTGCTCGACGCGCTCGCGATGCCGATACCGAATAGACCCTTGTTGAAATAACTTCCTCATTTCGGCGGAAATGGGGTTCCGCTTGGCTGGAACTTACTTCGAGCCGCCGGGCCGCAGCAGCGGCAGCACCGAGGCGAAGTCGTCGGTCCAGGTGTCGCGCGCGGTCGGGCGGAGCGGGCGCCAGGGGCAGCCGCCGCGCGCGATGTCCGGCAGCATGGGCGCCGGCGTCAGCGCCACCCACACCGATCGCTGCGCGCCGAGCGCCAGCGCCGCCGCATCGGGGCGGTAGGCGCAGCGCGCGGCCGCCCAGCCGTCCGCGCGGGCGAGCGCCGAGATGGCGGGCTCGAGGTCCATCCAGTGGTTGGTGATGTTGAGCAGCAGGAGCCCGCGCTCCCCGATCCGCCGGCGGTAGATCGCGAACGCCTCGCGGGTCAGCATGTGGATCGGCACCGAATCCGACGAAAAGGCATCGACCACCAGCAGATCGAACCGCCGGTCGCCCTCGCGCGCGAGCATCAGCCGCGCATCGCCGATCACCACCGGCGCGCTCGGCGCGCAACGCGAGAGGAAGCTGAATTTCGCGGGATCACGCGCGATCCGCTCGATCTCGGGATCGATCTCGTAGAAGCGCCAGTCCTGACCGGCGCGCGCAAAGCAGGCGAGCGTCCCCGCGCCCAGGCCGACGACGCCGATGCGGGCCCGTGGCCCGAACAGCGCCGGCACCGCGCGCATCGCCTGGCCGATGCCACCGCCCGGCGCATAATAGCTGGTCGCCACGCGCTCCCGCCCGCGCCCGAGCAGCTGGAGGCCGTGGAGGGTCGTGCCGTGGAGCAGGACGCGGCTGTGGTCCGGGCCGTCCGAGACGGTGTAGACGCCGAAATAGCTGCGCGAGCGCGCGTCGCCGACCAGCGACAGGCCGAGCGCGATCCACCCGCCGCACGCCAGCATCATCAGCGCGAGCAGCGGCGGAAACAGGCGCCGCTCGCCGATCGCGCCGGCCGCGAGCAGCGCGACCGCCAGGCCGCAGCCGATCCGGGCCGCGCCCGGCAGCGCGGGAACGGCGAACCCCGACGCCAGCAGCGACAGCGCGAACGCCAGCGGTACCGCCCACCGCCGGACGCGGGGATGCCGCCAGACGGAGGCCGTCGCGCGGGCCGGCAGCAGCAGCGTCGAGGCCAGGATCAGCAGCGGATGCTCCCAGGTCCAGTCGAACAGCAGCGGCGCCAGCAGCGCGCAGAAGATGCCGCCGAGCACGCCGCCCACCGACGAGGCGAGATAGAAGCCGGTGAGATGCCGCGCGTCGGGCCTGAGCTCGTACATCCGCGCGTGCAGCGCCACCGCCACCGCGAACAGCATGACAAGCCCGAGCAGCGCCGCCAGCATCGCGACGCTCGCGCTCAGCAGGAACGTGAGCCCGCCCGAGACGAGGATCAGCGGCGCCGCCAGACGCCCGATCCGCGCGGCGGCGCGGCGATCGGTGGCGAAGGCGACCGAGAAGCTCAGCAGATAGACGCCGAGCGGGAGCACCCAGAGCAGCGGCATCGCGACGATGTCGGTGGTGAGATGCGCCGTCGTCGACAGCATCAGTCCGGAGGGGACGGCGGCCAGCGCCACCCAGGTGAGCCAGCGCAGCGCTGACGGCGGCGCGATCGATGCCGCCGGCATCGCGACGGCCGCCGTCGTCCGGCCCCGGCGCCAAGTCGTCGCGGCCGCCGCGACGAGCAGGACGATGCCGCCATAGGCGCCCGACCAGATCAGGCTCTGGCGCGACATGCCGGTGGTCGGCTCGACGAGCAGCGGATAGGCGAGCAGGCCCGCGAAGCTGCCGAGGTTGGAGGCGGCGTAGAGCGGATAGGGGTTGGCGTCCGGCGCCGAGGCCAGGAACCAGCGCTGCATCAGCGGCGCCTGCGCCGAGATCGCGAAGAACAGCGGCCCGATCGAGGCCAGCAGGAACAGCGGCACCCACAGCACGGGCGACGCGCGCGGATCGGGCTGCCACGCGGTCAGCCCGAGCGGCAGCCACAGCGCCGCGACGGCGAGCACGGCGAGGTGGACCAGCGCCTGCCGGATGGGCGCAAGCCGCCCGAGCAGGTGCGCGTAGAGATAGCCGGCGAGCAGCAGCGCCTGATAGACCAGCATCGCGCTGTTCCACACCGCCGGCGCGCCGCCGAGCCGGGGCAGCGCCATGCGCGCCACCATCGGCTGGGTGAGGAACAGCAGGAACGATCCGGCGAAGATCAGCGCCACGAACAGCGGCCGCACCGAGCCTCGCCCGGAGGATCGCGGCAATGTGAGAGCGCCCGCCATCCCCGCCTTCCTTTTCCCGAACAGGTGGGGCTTGGCGCGCGATGACATGAGCTTGCCCCACTTCTCGTCATCCCGCGAAGGCGGGAATCGATAATCGCCGCCCGGGGAGTCGTTCCGCTCCGTCAGCCCCATGGATCCCCGCCTTCGCGGGAATGACGAAGACAGAGAAAAACCGGGCCGGGCCGATGTCATCGGATGCTAGGGTGCGGCGGCTACCAGATGGTTAATGCCCGGCAAGCGGCGCGTAGCGTCGGCGGCCACGGGTCGGTCCCGCGATGAGACCGGCTGATCTTCGGATTCACCGAGAATGAGCAGATGGGCTCGCCCGAGCATGTCTCCTCGATCATCGATACCTACAAGCAGGTCGGGTTCAAGGTCGCCATCGACGATTTCGGCGCGGGCCACTCCGGGCTGGATATGTTCGCGCGCTTCATCCCCGACGAGATCAAGCTCGACATGGATCTCGTCCGGGGCGTGGATCGCGATCGCCGCCGCCAGGCGATCATCGGAGCGGTGGTGCGGATGTGCGACGATCTGGATACGCTGCTGATCGCCGAGGGCATCGAGACCGCGGCCGAGGCCGCGACCCTGCGGAGCCTGGGGGTGCGCTATCATCAGGGCTATTGGTATGCGCGACCCGCGCTCGAGCGGCTGCCGGCGCTGCGTCCGGAGTGCGTGGCCGCCTGACCCGGCGACGTGGATGGAGAACGGCGGATCGACCTGATGTCATCCGGCTCCGGCAAGGCGGCATGACTTCGATCCGCTCAGATCCGGGCCGGGCTCTCGCCGGGCGCGGTCAGTGCACGAACCGCGCCACCACATCCCGGTACGACCGGCTCACCTTCACCTGCGCGCCTGACTCCAGCACCAGGAAGCATTCGCCGTTGGTGTGCGGCTTCACCTGCTTGACCAGATCGAGGTTGACGATCGTCGAGCGGTGGACGCGCTGGAAGCGGCGCGGATCGAGCC